>DATLQS010000024.1:0-11244 GCA_035535075.1 Solirubrobacteraceae bacterium | reverse complement strand
CTCGACGCGCTGGCCGACAAGCTCCCGGAGGAGATCTCCGGCGGGCAGGCGCAGCGGGTCGCCGTGGCGCGGGCGCTGGCCGGCGACCCGAGCTTGATCCTCGCCGATGAGCCGACCGGTCAGCTGGACCGGGCGAACGGCGACGCGGTCGTCGATGTCCTGCTCGCCGCCAGCGCTCATGCCGGCTCGGCGCTGGTCGTCTCCACCCACGATCCGGCCGTCGCGGGGCGCCTGCCCGAACGCTGGGAGATGCACAGCGGAAGGCTCCACCGCGACACGAGGGAGACGACGTGGTCGCGCTGAGCTGGCTTCGCGGGCTGCTCACCCACCGCCCGACGCGGATCATCGCCACCGCCGTCGGCGTCAGCGTCGGCGTCGCGCTGATCGCCTCGATCGGCGCGTTTCTGTCCTCGACGAACTCGAAGATGACCCAACGCGCGATCGCCCGCGTGGCGGTCGACTGGCAGGTCCAGGCCCAGCCCGGCGCGGGCGCCTCGGCCGTGTTGTCCACGGTCGCGAGCTTCCCCGGGGTCAGACGCGCCCTGCCCGTGCAGTTCGCCGGCGCCCCGAGTCTCACCGCCACCACGCAGGGCTCGACGCAGACGACCGGCGCCGCGCGCGTCCTCGGCCTGCCGGCGGGCTACCTCACGGCCTTCCCCAGCGAAGTGCGCCTGCTCTCGGGCAGTCTCAACGGGGTTCTCGTGGCCCAACAGACGGCCTCGAACCTGCACGTCGCACCGGGCAGCACCGTGACCGTCGCGCGGCCCGGCGCGACGCCGGTCCACGTCACGGTTGCCGGCGTCGTGGACCTGCCCTACGCCGACTCGCTGTTCCAGAGCGTCGGCGCGCCCGCCGGCGCGCAGGCCAAGGCGCCCCCGGACAACGTGATCATGCTCCCCCGGTCGCTGTTCAGGCGGCTCGAGGCTCCGATTCTCGCCAGCCGCCCCGAGCTGATCACGACACAGATCCATGCGGTCCTCTCGCACGCGCTGCCCAGCAGTCCCAGCGCGGCATTCGACGATGTGGCATCGCGGGCGCGCAACCTGGAGAGCCGGCTCGCCGGCGCCGGCCTGGTCGGCGACAACCTCGGCGCCGCCCTGGACTCGGCACGCCAGGACGCGCTGTACGCCCAGATCCTGTTCCTCTTCCTCGGCGTTCCCGGGGCGATCCTGGCCGGCCTCGTCACGGCGCTGATTGCCTCCGCCGGTGCCGAGCGGCGCCGGCGCGATTCGGCTCTGCTGCGTACCCGCGGAGCGTCCACGCGCACGCTTGTGCGCATCGCGATGGCCGAGACCACCTTCGCCGGTGTGATCGGGGTGCTGATCGGACTCGCGGCGGCGCTGGTGATCGGCAAGAGCACGTTCGGCACCGCGTCGTTCGGGGCTGGGACCATCTCGGCGGTGCTGTGGGCGCTCGGCGCGGCGATCGTCGGGCTGTCGATCGCCGCCGGGTCGATCGCGCTCCCGGCGCTGCGCGACGCCCGCTCGCTCACCGTGGCCGGCCAACGCCGGCAGATCGGACGCCAGGCCCGCAGCCCGTTGTGGGCGCGCTACGGCGTGGATCTCCTATGCCTCGCGATCGCCGGGTTCGTCTACTGGCAAGCGTCGCAGAACGGCTACCAGCTCGTGCTCGCCCCCGAGGGCGTGGCGCAGGTGTCGGTCAACTGGTACGCGCTGCTCGCGCCGGTGCTCGGCTGGATCGGCGCCGGCCTGCTCGTCTACCGCCTCGCCGACGTGCTGCTCAGCCGCGGGCGAGGTCCGCTGACGAGGGCGCTGCGGCCCCTCGCGGGCGAACTGGCTGCCACGGTGGCATCGACCATGAGCCGCCAGCGTCGCGTGCTCTCTCGCGCGGTGGCTCTCGTGGCGCTCACCGCGGCGTTCGCCGGCTCCACGTCGGTGTTCAACTCGACCTACCAGGCGCAGGCCGAGGCCGACGCGCGGCTGTCCAACGGCGCGGACGTGACCGTCACCGAGTCACCGGGCGTCTCGGTCGGCCCGGCCCAGGGCGCCGCCCAGCTGCAGAAGATCCCGGGGGTTGGCTCGATCGAGCCGCTGCAGCACCGCTACGCCTACATCGGCGCCGATCTCCAGGACCTCTTCGGGGTCCGGCCGGCGACGATCACCGCCGCCGGCAAGCTTCAGAACGGCTGGTTTCAGGGCGGTTCCGCCGCGCAGCTGATGACGATCCTCGCCCGGGAACCCTCGGCCATCCTGGTCAGTGCCGAGACCGTCAAGGACTACCAGCTGCACCCGGGCGACACGCTCAACCTGCGACTGCAGAACGGCCGCACCAAGCAGCTGACCACCGTGCCCTTCCGTTACGAGGGCGTCGCCAAGGAGTTTCCCACCGCCCCCAAGGACTCGTTCTTCGTCGCGAATCAGAGCTACGTCGCCGCCCGCACCGGTTCGAACGCCGTCGGCAGCTTCCTCGTGCAGACCGACGGCACCAACCCGGCGGTGGTGGCCAGGCGCGTCGCCGCGGTCGTGGGGTCCGGAGCGGCGGTCAGCGACATCGTCAACCAGCGCCACGTGGTCGGCTCGAACCTCACCGCGGTCGAGCTGTCGGGATTGACCCGGATCGAGCTGGCCTTCGCCCTCGTGCTCGCCGCCGCGGCGACCGGACTGGCCCTCGGCCTCGGCTTTCAAGAGCGTCGGCGCACGTTCGCCATCGCCAGCGCGCTGGGCGCCCGCCCGCGCCAGCTCGGCGGCTTCGTCTGGGGCGAGTCGATCTTCGTCACCGGTGGCGGCCTGATCCTCGGCGCGGCGATGGCCGCCGCCCTCGCGACCACCCTGGTCGACGTGTTGACCGGAGTCTTCGACCCCGCACCGGACTTCCTCTCGATACCCTGGGGATACCTGATCGCCGTCGCCGGCGCGGTCATCGCCACGGTCGTGCTGGCCGGCGTCGTCACGCTGCGGGCACTGCGCCGCCCGGCGATCGAGGAGCTGCGCGACCTCTGAGGGTGGCCCGCCTCGAGCGCAGCGTGCCGCCGACGCTCGCCGCGTTTCTCATCGAGCTCTCATCTGGTGGCGCGAGACTGGTGGCATGCGGGCGCTGATCGTCGAGGACGGCCTCAAGCTGGCGAGCCTGCTCAGACGGGGGCTGCGCTCGGAGGGCGTCGCGGCGGACGTGGCGGGCAGGGGCGAGGACGCGCTGTGGATGGCCGGATCGACCGAGTACGACGTGATCGTCCTCGACGTGATGCTCCCCGGGATCGACGGCTTCGAGACGTGCCGGCGGCTGCGCGAGGACGGCGTCTGGGCGCCGGTGCTGATGCTGACGGCACGCGACGCGATCAAGGACCGCGTCGCCGGGCTGGACGGCGGCGCTGACGACTACCTGACGAAGCCGTTTTCGTTCGTCGAGCTGCTGGCGCGGCTGCGGGCGTTGGCGCGGCGCGGCCCGATCGAGCGACCACCGGTCCTCGAGGTCGGCACGCTGCGGCTTGACCCGGCGTCACGCCGCGTGTGGCGCGGCGAGAGCGAGATCGCCCTCTCGACCAAGGAGTTCGCGTTGCTCGAGGCGTTCATGCGCCGCCCGGGCGACGTCCTCAGTCGCTTTCAGCTGCTCGAGGCAGCGTGGGACTACGACTACGAGAACCGCTCGAACGTCGTCGACGTCTACGTGCGCTACCTGCGCCGAAAGGTCGACAAGCCGTTTCGCACCAAGAGCATCGAGACGGTTCGCGGAGCGGGCTACCGCCTGCGAACCGACGGTGGGGCTCGCCCGTAGCGGGCGTGTGGCCAGTGCACCCGGGACGCGCCTTCCGCCGACTGCCGATCCGGCTGCGAGTCAATCTTGCGTTCGCGCTCGTCCTGGCCGTCGTGCTGGCCGGCACCGGAGCGTTTCTCGACCTGCGCTTCGCGGCCGAGATGAAGAGCGCCATCGATCAGAGCCTGCGCTCCCGGGCCGGCGACGTGATCGCGCTCGTCGGCCAAGCCGACTCCGGGCTGCGGCAAGCCGGGGCTGTCGGCCTGAGCACGCGGGCCCGGGACTTCGCCCAGGTCCTCGCGCCGACGGGCCAGATCGTCGACTCCAGTCCACAGACCGCCGGGCATGCTGTGTTGAGCGCCAGCAGGCTGCCGAGGCCGAACGCTCCGGGTACGTTCATCGAACAGGCGGCGGTCGCGGGACTGGTCGGTCGTGTGCGCATGCTCGCGGTTCCGGTGCATGCCCAGGGCCGCAATCTCGTGGTCGTCGTCGGGACCACGCTCAGCGATCGCGACCGCGCACTCAGCAACCTTCGCACGCTCCTGCTCATCGGCGGCGCGGGTGCCCTGGCGCTGTCGGCGCTCGCGGGCTTTCTCGCGATCGGCCGCGCGCTGCGGCCGATCGAGTTGATGCGCCGGCGCGCCGATGAGATCGGAGCGGCCGAGCCCGGATCTCGGCTCCCGGTGCCCCCCACCCGCGACGAGGTCGCACGGCTCGGCGGAACCCTGAACTCGATGCTCGACCGGCTGGAGGACGCGCTGCGCCGCGAGCGCACGTTCGTCAGCGATGCGAGCCACGAGCTGCGCGGTCCGCTGACCATCCTCAAGGCCGAGCTCGAGCTCGCACTGAGGGGGCCTCTCGACCGCGGCGTCCTCGAGCACACCGTCCGCTCGGCCGCCGAGGAGACCGACCGCCTCGTGCAGCTCGCTGAGGACCTGCTCGTCATCGCGCGCGGCGAGCACGACCACCTGCCGCTGACCCGGTCGCGGTTCGACACGAGCGAGCTGCTCGGAGGCATCCGCGATCGCTTCGCCACCCAGGCGAGCGCCCTGGGACGACGGATCCACGTGTCGACGCCCGAGAACGGCCGCCTCAACGCCGACCGGGCCCGCATCGAACAGGCCCTCGGCAACATGGTCGAAAACGCGCTCCGCTACGGCGACGGTGACATCACGCTCTGGGCGAGCTCGCCCGCCGGCGGCGTGCAGCTGCATGTCAGCGACGCCGGTCCCGGGTTCGATCCCGCCTTCCTCCCGCACGCATTCAGACGCTTCACCCGCGCGGACGCCAGCCGTTCGACCGAGGGCACCGGCCTCGGCCTCGCGATCGTCGCCACGATCGCGGCCGCCCACCAGGGCAGCGCCCATGCGGCGAATCGGCTCGGGGGCGCCGACGTGTGGATCTCCTTGCCGCCGGGCGAATAGCGCCGGGGCAGCGCACCGAATCGTCTCATTGCCATCTCATGTCCCCAGCCTAGGTTGCTGCTCACATCGTCCATCAATGCGAAGGAGCAACACCATGTTGAAGCGGCTCAAGATCACGATTGGCGCCGTCGGCGCGTTCGCCGCGCTCGCCCTCGGTGGCGCGGCGATCGCCGGCGCGACGAGCCCGACCCCGGCGCCGGCGCCGGCGCCGGTCGCGACGAGCGACGCCACAAGCACCAGCGACGTGGGCAACGCCCAGGTCGGTGACCAGAGCGCGCCGGACACGGCCTCCGCAAACGCGGCGGATGGAGCAACCGCCGGCGACACGGCGAACCCCTCGCCGGAGCCGGCAACGAGCGAAACCGCCACCGCGAGCGACGGCCCCGGCGGTTACGCCGACACCAACGCCAACGCCGACACGCAGCAGCAGGGAGAGAACTGACCCCCACGCCTCACGGCTGACGAAACCTGCCGCACGCGCCCAGTGGGTGCGTGCGGCAGTCGTTTCCCCGGCGGACCTGGCGATCGATCGACCGATCAGCAGCCGCACGCCGGCCGGACCGGCGGTCAGCTCGACTCGCCGATCAGAATCTCCGACGGGTCGGCGGCATCAGGTGAATGCCGGATCGCGCTGTACAACAACGTAACGGAGCGCAACGGGATGGCCGCCGAGGCGGCGATCGCGCACGACCGCGCGGTCGAGGCCTCGAACATGAAGTCGGCGTTCCTGGCCAACGTCAGCCACGAGGTTCGCACGGGCCTGAGGCCCGGCCTTCCCGGACCTCGAGCCCGGCTTGGGCGTGTCCCCCCGCGCCGTCGAAGATGCCTGACCGGTATATCTCAGGCGGGTGCGCGCCGACCGGGGAGTTTTCCCCGCCATGCAGGGCAAGAAGCTCCGATCTCAGGTGCGCTCGCGCGCCTCGGCCTCGCCCTCGAGGCGGCTGCGCAGCTGCGCCCCGCGACCGGCGGCCACGGCGCGCCCGGCCCGCTCGTCGGTCAGCCCGATCCCGTGGAGGGAGGCGTAGTCGAGCAGCTGCTGGCGCTCCTCGCTCTCGCGCGCGGCGCGCAGGAACAGCCAGCCGAGCAGGCCGATCGTCAGCAGGCTGCACTCGATCATCATCACCGCGCCGGCGTTGATCTGGTCGCCGAGCGGCGAGACGTGCCAGGCGAGCTCGCTGGGCCTGTAGTTCGGATAGAACACCGTGCCCGACCAGGTCAGGATGTTCCCGAGCACCATCCCGCCGAGGCGCACGGCGATGATGTAGACGAGGCGTGCGCCGTTCCCGAACCAGGTCGGCATCGGCAGCGGGCCGAACATGCACATCCACATGTTGATCCCGAAGGCGATGAACATCGTGTGCTCGAGCGCGTGCACGCCGGCGTGGGCGAGCGCCGCCTGGTAGAGCACCGGGATGTGCCAGACGTAGAGGTCGATCAGCCACAGCGGCAGCGCGATCCCCGGGTGGGCGAGGGCGCGCAGGCGGTTCAGCACGCCGACGCGCAGGATCGGCGCGATCAGCGGGCCGGTCAGGCCGAGCACGATCAGCAACGCGGCGATGTCGCCCATCAGCAGGTGCTCGGCCATGTGCACCGCGAGCAACTGGTCGCTCAGCGCGCCGATCGGCGAGATGTAGGCGATCAGGATCGTCGCCAGGCCGCCGTAGAAGCACGCCTGGCGCCGGCGCGGAACCGGACGGCCGTCCTGGGCCAGCGTCTGCGCGCGGCGCGCGTAGAGCCCGGCCACGCCGGCCATCAGCGCGATCGTGATCGGCGGCAGCGGACCAGGGTCGAGGCTGATGATCGGAACCGAGGGCATCGCGCTCAGCCGCCCGTCGTCGGTCGGGCGCTCACGTGTTCACATCCGAGAGCAGCCAGAGGCCGAGGCAGGTGAATGTGACCATCACCGCGAGCATCCAGTACTGCGAGCGTACCGCGTCGAGCCTCGAGCGGTAGACGCTGAGCGCGCGATCGTGGGCCAGCGTCAGGCCGGCGACGTGTCCGAGGACCAGCGCGGCGACCTGCACGTACCAGATCGCGGTGGAGTCGATGACGTTGTAGTTGATGTGCCAATGCGCGGTGCCGAACAGGTTGGCGTTGCGCCCGAGCGGGTTTGACGCAAGGTAGCCGATCGCCTGCCCCTGCCAGACGAGCAGCGAGAAGTAGTGCGCGAGGACGTAGGCGAAGCCGATCGGGACCAGGGTGTGCGCGAAGCCGCGCAGCAGCCGGCGGTAGGGGAAGCGCCGCGACACCGACTGGACGCCGCGGACGCCGAGTGCGTAGAAGGCGCTGACCACGGCGAGCGCGATCAGCAGGCCGACGCTGTCCGAGAGCTCGTCGGCGGGCGTCGGTCCGAGCCCCAGGGCGCTGAAGATGCTCTGGACATGCGGGCCGATCGTGTTCCACACGACGCCGTTGGACGCCCCGTCGAAGGTCGTCACGCCGATGATCGTGAGGACCAGCGCGAGCGTGCCCGGCTCGATCTCGAGATCGGCGATCGCGCTCAACGGACGACGCAGATACAGCACGCCCTCGCGGACCTCGAACACCGCGAGGCGCGAGAACAGGTTGAAGTAGCCGCCGAAGGCGTCGCCGCGCTCGCTCCACGCCTCGATGCCGAAGAGCGCCATGCCGGCGAGCATCAGCGCGAAGTAGGCGAGCGCGAGCGAGGCGAGGGTGACCGGGTTGTCGTGGTCGTGGTAGATCAGCTCGAGCCAGCCGAACGCGAGCAGTCCGCCGACCACCGGCCGGCGCCCGAGCCACCCCGGGTAGCCAAGCGGCGCCGTCCGGGTGACACCGAGCCGTCGCGCCGCCCAGCGCACGGCGCGCGCGGTCGCGCGCCAGGGACTGAACGCGCTGAAGCTGTCGCCGGTGAGGACGCTGGCCACCGGCACCCCGACCCAGAAGATCACGTAGATGAACGTCGGGTCGAAGTTGGCCGTGTAGTACGGCACGCCCTCGTAGCCGGCGTAGACGACGAGCGCGAAGAGCGCGATGCCGATCAACCCGCACAGCGGCGTCAGCGCGGCCGGGACGCGTCCGAGCGCTCGAACGTGGCGCTCCTGCAGGCGTGGCGATGACCACAGCGTCGAGAGCGCGACGAACGACACCACGAGCACGATCGCGGCGGCCCACGCGAACAGCCACGCCGGCACCGGCAGGCTCGCGAGACCGGAGATGCCGTGCGCGCTCGCGAACTCCGGCCACGCCGCCTCGAGCGCGAGCAGCACGCCGGCAAGCGAGCCGGCCGTCCGCACGGCGTGGCCACGGCGAATGGGGAGCCCGCCCCCGCGGGGGCGCTGCTGAGACGACATCGAAACCTCCAGAGATCCGATCGCACGGACGCGCCGCCGGACCCCCGAGCGGGGCCAACGACGCCGGCTAGCTGACGATCAGCGGGCGTGGCGGCGGACGCACCGCCAGCGAGCAGGCGATCAGCAGCCCGCCGCGCGGTACCAGCGTGCCCCGGCGAGCGCTCGAAGGCGCTCGCGCGCCCAGCCCCCGCCGCGGTCGCGAGCGACCGGCGATCAGCGCGAGCAGGCGCCGCTCGCCGGGGTAGCGGCGCAGGATCAGCGGCGCGGCGAGCGCGAGCGCCGGCAGCAGGTACAGCAGCACCGACGCGTTGGCGCCCGCCACGGCCGACGCGAGCACGAGCGACCCGGCCAGGAGAACGACAAGCACGCGAGCGCGGCGGCTCATTCGCCGCGCATCATAACTTCGCGGGCGCGAGGCTTCACGCCCCTCCGCGCCCGCCCCGGCGCGCGGCCGCGGCGCCTCTGCAAGACTTAACGCAGCGTGAGTGTGCAACCGCCCACGTCGGCGCCGCCGTCGCCTGACGCCCCTCCGCCCGAGTCGCGCACGACGCGTCCCGGCCTCCAGATCTTCCTCCCGGTGCTCCTGATCCTCGTCGTGGTGGGCGCGCTGACGTTCGTGCTCGCCAGCGGCTCGAGCAAGCCGCAGCTGCCCGGCGGAGCGACCAGCGCGACCACGTCGCGCTTCGACGGCGGGGTGCTCAGCCCGCTGCGGGCCGCCCCGGCGCTCTCGACGCTGCGCAACTACACCGGCCAGCCGGTCAACCTCGCGAGCTACCGCGGCAAGGCCGTGTTCCTCACGTTCCTCTACACCCACTGCCCCGACGTCTGCCCGCTGATCGCCTCGCACCTGCACACCGTGTTGAGCGAGCTGGGCTCGCGCGCGCGCCACGTCCAGCTGATCGCGGTGTCGGTCGACCCGCGCGGGGACACGCCGGGTGCCGTCGGCGCCTTCCTGCACGAGCATCAGCTGACCGGCCAGATGCAGTACCTGATCGGCTCCGGCGCGCAGCTCGCGCCGGTCTGGAAGGCGTGGTATGTCGGCTCCTCTCGCGACGTCGGCCGGCCCGCGCTCGTCAATCACTCCGCGCTCGTCTACGGCATCAGCGCCAGCGGCAAGCTGACGACGATCTACGCGTCGAACTTCGTGCCCAGCCAGATCGTTCACGACGTCGCGCCGCTGCTGGCCAGCTGACCTCGCCGCCCCGCACGCCTGCGGCGGTAGCCGGCGTGCCACCATTTGACGGTGGCCAGCCCGCGGTCCAACGTCGGCGCAGCTCTCGACCTCGACGCCGTCGAGCGCGAGCTGCATGTTCGGGACGCGGCGCTGCGCGAGCGCCTCGACGCCCTGTCGAGACCGCCCGAGCGCGGCGCCGAGCTGGGCTTCGGCAAGCGGATCGGCGACGGGACAACCGAAGCGGTCAGCCGCCTCACCGACGTCGCCGTCGGCAGCAGCCTCGAGGCCTCGCAGGCGCGGATCACCCGTGCGCTCGCGAAGCTGGCCGAGGGCAGCTACGGGCGCTGTGACGGCTGCGGCGGGGCGATCGCCGTGGCACGGCTGCGGGCGGCTCCCGAGAGCGTGCTGTGCATCGACTGCGCGCGGCGCGCCCGTTGAGCCGGCGCGGCCTCGTCGGGAGGCGTGACCGGCGCTCCTGCGCCATGCTGTCGGTCGATCCGCGGTCGGCAACCGGTCGTGGTCGCCGCAACGAACTCCAGGAGGCATTGCATGTCCGCTGAGCCGCTGCCGAGCACCCTGCTGCAGGACCGGATGCCCGATTGGTGGCGGCCGCTCGGCCTGGACCTCGACGGGGAGCGGTTGGCCCGGCGGCGCGCGGGGGTCGAGGCGCTGCGGCAGGCGCTCTCGCTCGAGAACGTCGTCAACGCCGTCGCCTTCGCGCACGGCGACGTCGTGTCCGGCGTGCGGATCATCGGCACCGTCCGCTCCGCGGCGCGCAGCGCGGACGGCGCGTTCGCCGGCGACGTCGGCGACGCCGAGCCGCCGGCGATGGTGGCCGCCGCGCTGTGCGATCAGCTTGCCGTCGACCCGGGCAGCGAGCTGTCGACCGTCGTTTCGCTGCTCGTGCTGTCCGCGAACTACGGCGGTCGCGGACCGGCCATCGACGGCATGGCGCTCGCCGAGTACGCGGCCCGTCAGCTGGAATATCGGGCGGCGTCCTCGCGGCGCGTCGCGGCGTCCGACGCGTCGTCCTCGGCGACCAAGCAGGTTCAGGACGCGCTGGCCGCGATGCCCCAGACCGGGACGATCGTGATCGGCACCGCGGTTGGCACGGCGCTGTCGGCGCACGCCGAGATCCTCGTCCAGCTGGCCGCCCGGATCGACGAGGTCTCCGCGCGTGCCGCCACCGAGCAGGCGGTCCTGCGCGAGACGCTGCGCCAGCAGACATGGCTGCTCGAGTCGTGGTGCGAGACGGCCGATCGGCCCTGGAGCGAGGTGCCGGCGGACGCGCGTGCTCTGATTGCCGCGCTCGAGCTCGCGGAGCGGACCAACGGCAGCGCCCCGGCGATCGGCGCCGAGAGCCTGCTCGCCAGCCTGCTGAGCGCGGCCGGCGGCGCCGGCACCCTCGAACCGGACGCAGCCGTCGTGGCGGCCGCTCCGTTCCTCGACGGCAAGCTGACCGCGGCGCCGAGCGCGATGCTCTTCCCGGTCGCCGCCGCACTGGCCCGCTGGCGCGAGGGTCAACCGGTCGGCGGCTTCGCTTCGCCGCCGGCCGACCCCGAGGCCCCGTCCGGCGCGGAGCCGGCGATCGGCTGGGACGCCCCGGTCGGCAGCGAGAGCCCGG
>DATLQS010000023.1:0-35117 GCA_035535075.1 Solirubrobacteraceae bacterium | reverse complement strand
ATCGGGATCGCCAACCAGCGGATCGTCATGCGCCAGATCGAGCTTCCGCCGATCACCGACGCGAAGGAGCTCGACAGCGCCGTGCACTTCCAGGCCCAGAACGAGATCCCGATGCCGATCGAGAGCGTCGTCCTGGACTATCACCCGCTCGGCATCGAGGACCCGCCTGACGGACCGCGCATGCAGGTGCTGCTCGTCGCCGCCCGGCGCGACATGGTCGAGCGGATGCTGCTCGCCGCGCGCCAGGCGGGCCTGCGCCCGGAGGGCGTCGATCTCGCCGCCTTCGGCATGATCCGCGCGCTGCGACCGTCCGACAGCGCCGACGGCGAGCAGGTCCTCTATTTGTCGATTGGCGGGCTGACGAACCTCGCGATCGCGAACGGCTCGACGTGCCAGTTCACGCGTGTGATCACCACCGGCGTCGAGCAGATCGTCGCCGAGGTGGCCGCGACAGCCGGCGTGCCCCTACCCGACGCGCGGCGGCTGATCGCCGGTGCCGGGGCGAGCGGCGGCGAATCGGCGGAGGCGGCCTCGCCCGCGGTGCCCGCGAGCGACGACACCGCTGCCGCTGCCAGCGCGGACCACGACCAGATCGCACGCCTCGCCCTCGCTGACGGCATCCGCAGGATCGCCGCCGAGGTGCGCAACTCGCTCGACTTCCATCTGAGCTCGCACGGCAACGCGCCGGTCTCCCGTGCCGTGCTGACCGGACCGGCGCTCGACGTTCCCGGTTTCGATCTCGCGCTGGGGCGCGAGCTGGGGCTGCCGCTGATCCGCGGCGCGGTGGCGCTCGCCTCGCCCGGGGCTGCCGGACATGTCCCGATGAGCCGGCTGGCGGTCGCCGCCGGCCTGTCCCTCTCGGAAGGCGCCCAATGAGGGCCGTCAACCTCATCCCATTGGACCAGCGCCGTGGTGCGGGCGGCCTCGCTGGCCGCTCCGGCGGCGTCGTCTATGTCCTGACGGGTGGCCTGGCCGTGCTCGTCGCGCTCGGCGTCGTCTACGCCCTCGCCGTGCACAGCGTGGCGTCGCGCAAGACCGACCTCGCATCAGTGACCCGACAGGTCGCGGTGGTGACCGCCGAGGCGCAGGCACTCACACCCTATGTCCAGGTGGCAGGGGTCACCACGGAGAAGGTGCACGAGGTCACCTCGCTCGCGGAGTCACGGTTCAACTGGCCCTCGGCGATGCAGCAGCTCGCGCTCTCCCTGCCTGGCGATGTGACGTTCACCTCGTTCACCGCGACGGCGAACGGCAGCGCACCGGCCAGCTCGACCGCCTCCAGCACGACGACGCCGGCAACGGGCGCCGGCGCATCGACGGGCGCCGGAGCGGGGTTCTCGCTGATCGGCTGCGCGAGCACGCAGCTCGAGGTCGCCGAGGTGCTGACAAACCTCTTCCAGGTCCCCGGCGTGTCTGACGTGCGGCTGGTGAACACGGTTGAGACCGTCCCGCCGAAGAAGAACAAGCTCAGCCGCCAGGCTGCGTTGAAGGCGGCGTTGTCCCTGGGCGGTAGCTGTCCGCTGGTGACGTTCACGGTGTCACTGACATACGCCGGGTCCTACACGGTGCCCAACACCAAGGCGCCGAAGGCGTCGTCGAGTGGCGCCCAGACCATCTCGAGCTCCTCCGGCCGACGCACGAAGGTCGTGCACACGGCGGCGAGCAAGCACTCGGCAGGAGGCTCGAAATGAGGGTCCGCGACCGACTCGTACTTGCCGTCATCGCGGCCGCGCTGATCGCGGGTGCGATGTGGATCCTGCTCGTGGCCCCCGAGCGCAGCCAGGTCAGCTCACTGTCCACGCAGATCGATACCGCGCGCGCGGCACTCGTGGCGGCGCAAAGCCAGCTCGCCAGTGCACGCACGGCCGCGGCCGGCTACGTCGATGACGTGCACCAGATCGCCGAGGTCATGAAGGCGATCCCACCGAGCCCCGGCGAGGCCGCGCTGATCCGCACGATCACGAGGCTGGCGGGAACCAAGGTCGACTTTCATGAGCTGGACGTCGCCAACGGCGGCGCGACGGCGGCCGGGCCGGTGTCGCTCGGCCTGACCTTCACCTTTAACACGAGCTACCACGACCTGCAGAACTTCCTCGCCGCGCTCGACGCGCTGACGACGACTGACGGGTCCAAGGTCAACGCGAGTGATCGCCTGTTCACGATCGGCTCGGTGGCGCTGGCGCCGCTGTCGCCGACCACGACGAAGGCGAGCGTCACCGCGTCGGTCTACCTCCAGGGCGCCGCCGCCGTGGCCACCGCCCCGACCGGGACAACCAGCCCAACGGGGTTGACAGGATGAAATTCCTTCGGACGCTGCATATCGACCTGCGCGAGCGCCAGATCCTCCCGGCGGTCGTCCTGCTCGCCGTGCTCGCCGTCGCGATCCCGATCGGCGCGTCGATCCTCCTGAGCAAGGTCAGCGCACCGCCGCCGGTATCGATCACCGAGCCGCGCGTCGTGCTGCCCAAGGGCGTGTTGCCCCCGAGCAAGGAGCTCGCGTCGCTGACGACCGTGGTCCCGACCTCGTCGATCACGCGCCGCGGCGCCGAGCCAAACCCGTTCCGTGAAGCAACCTCGGCCGGTTCCACGCCGGCGGGGTCGACGCCCGCGAAGGCAAACGCGACGACCAAGGCGAAGTCGACCACGCCGACGACGACACCGGCAAAGACGACGCCGGCCACGACGACGCCGGCGAAGACGACGCCCCCGACCGGGTCGACGACGCCGAGCGGCTCCTCGGGGAGCTCGGGCATCACCCCCGCCAAGCCGGTGGCGCCGACCACCGGTCCGGCGACGCTGAAATCGACACAGGCCTACTCGGTCAACATCGACACCAAGGATGCCAACGGCTTGCACGTCCTCACCGACGTCGTGCGCCTCGCGCCGCTGCCTGCCGCCGAGTCGCCGGAGCTGATCTACCTCGGCGTGCTGCAGGGTGGCAAGAAGGCGGTGTTCCTGTTCACCAACAGCGTCAAGGTCTCCAACCAGACCGGCAGCCAGCTGACCTGCCTGCCGAGCCCTGACGACTGCCAGATCGTCGAGCTCTCGCCAGGGCAGGGGATGAAGCTCGCGCCGACCGCCAACACGGCGCTGATCACCACCTTCACCTTCGAGCTGATGTCGATCGGCGCGACCAACTACTCCTCGGCTTCGGCCGCCAAGCAGGCGCGCGACGCGGTGTCGACGGCCGGGCAAACACTGGTACCCCTCTCGAACTCGACCGAGCTACAGACGCTGCGCTTCGACAACAAGATCGGCGCGCTGGTCCACCAGAACGCGCCGAGCACTCCGCCGACGGGCGCCACCGGATCGAGCGGATCGACAGGATCGACAGGGCCGACCGCGGCGACCGGCGGGAGTGGATCCACCGGCGCGACCGGCGGGAGCTCGGGGAACGCCGAGCGTTTCCCGAACGCCGTCGCCTTCGTGCTCAGTCCCGTGCGCTAACTAGACTCAGCAGCCGATGACGCTGCTGCGCATGATCACCGCCGGGGAGTCGCACGGCCCGGGTCTCACCTGCTTGCTCGAGGGGCTGCCGGCCGGCCTCGAGTTGGACCGCGACGCGATCAACCGTGACATGGCGCGCCGGCAGCTCGGTCATGGCCGCGGCGGGCGGATGAAGATCGAGCACGACACCGCCGAGCCGACCGCCGGCGTGCGCCACGGCCGGACACTCGGCTCGCCGGTGGCGCTGACCGTCGCCAATCGCGACTACGCCAACTGGGCCGAGCGCATGAGCCCGTGGCCGGTTGACGCGCCGCTCGAGGAGGTCCACCTTCCGCGCCCGGGTCATGCGGACCTCGCCGGAGTCACCAAGTACGGCTTCACCGATGTGCGCGACGTGCTCGAGCGGGCGAGCGCGCGTGAGACCGCGGCGCGCGTCGCCGGCGGGGCCCTGTGCCGGGCCTTCCTGCGGGTGCTCGGGGTCGAGATCGTCTCCCACGTGCGCCAGATCGGCGCCGTGCACGCGCCGTCGTACCCGGAGCCACTCGAGCTGGCCCGTTTCGCCGACGTCGACGAGTCGCCGGTGCGCTGCCTGGACCCCGGGGCGTCACGGGCGATGGTCGAGCACATCGACGCGCAGCGCAAGGCCAACGAGTCGCTCGGCGGGGTCTTCGAGGTCCGCGCCTACGGTCTCCTGGTCGGCCTCGGCTCGCACGTGTCCTGGGAGGAGCGCCTGGACGGGCTGCTGGCCGGCGCGCTGTGCTCGATCCAGGCGGTCAAGGGTGTCGGCCTGGGCGACGGGTTCGCGCTGGCCGGCCAGCCGGGATCGCTCGCGCACGACGAGATCTTCCACTCCGACCAGCGCGGCTTCTACCGTGACACCAACCACGCCGGGGGGCTCGAGGGCGGGATGACCAACGGCGAGCCGCTGATCGTCAGTGCGGCGATGAAGCCGTTGCCGACGCTGACCAAGCCGCTGCGCTCGGTCGACATCGCCACGCTCGAACCGGGGCAGGCTCTGCGCGAGCGCACCGACTCGTGCACAGTGCCGGCCGCCGGCGTGGTCGGCGAGGCGATGGTCGCGTTCGTGCTCGCCAACGCGTACCGTCGCAAGTTCGGAGGCGATCACATCGACGACGTTCGGGCCGCCGTCGCCGCCTACCGGGCGCGGATCCAGTGAGTGCGCGCGGCGCGATCGTTCTGATCGGATTCATGGGGGCCGGCAAGACGACCGCGGCACGCGAGTTGGCGGCCGGCCGCAGCCTGCGCGTCAGCGACGTCGACCAGCTGATCGAGGCGCGCGGAACAGGGACGATCGCCGAGATCTTCGAGCGCGACGGCGAGGGCGCCTTCCGGGCGTTGGAGGAGGAGGTCGTCTGCGAGCTGCTGGCGCGCGCGCGCCAGGGCGAGGTCATCTCGTTGAGCGGCGGCGCGGTGGGCTCCGAGCGTGTTCGCGCGGCGCTCACCGGACACGTGGTCGTCTGGCTCGACATCGAGCCGACGCTGGCATGGCGGCGGGTGGGGGCCGGCAGCCGGCCGCTGGCCCGCGACCGCGCCGCCTTCGACGAGCGCTACGAGGCGCGTCTGCCGCTCTACGCGTCACTGGCCGACGCGGTCATTCCGTCCACCGCGCGCGCCGCGCTGCCACGCGCCTACGACGCGGTCGAGCAGTTGCGTCACGCGCCGACGGGCACGCGGCTGCTGTGGGCGGTCAGCGGCTCAGCGGAGTATCCGGTGTGGATCGGGCGGGGGCTGCTCGGCTCAGCGGTGTGGCCGCTCGCCCGTCCGCCGTCGCGGCGCTTCTGCGTGACCGACGAACACGTCGGCCCGCTGTGGCGCGAGCGCGCCGGCGAGTTCGACGGGCAGATCGTGATTGCGGCGGGGGAGCGCAGCAAGTCGCTCGAGAGCGCCGAGCGGGTATGGCGCGAGCTCGCGCGAGCCGGCATGACCCGCGCCGATCACCTCGTCGCGCTCGGCGGCGGTGTCGTCGGGGACCTGGCCGGGTTCTGCGCCGCCACCTATCAGCGCGGGGTGCCCGTCGTGCAGCTGCCGACCACGCTCGCCGCGCAGGTCGACTCTGCCTACGGAGGCAAGACGGGCGTCGATCTGCCGGAGGGCAAGAACTACGTCGGCGTCTACCACCAGCCGGCCGGCGTGCTCGTCGACCCGGGGACGCTTGCCACGCTGCCTGCGGCCGAATTGAGCGCGGGGTACGCTGAGGTGATCAAGACCGCGTTGATAGCCGGCGGCGCACTGTGGGAGCGGATCGCCGCTGACCGGCCGATCGACGACGACGTGATCTTCGAATGCGCGCGCTGCAAGCTCGCGATCGTCGGCGAAGACGAGCGCGACGAGGGACCTCGGCAGGTCCTCAACCTCGGCCATACCGTGGCGCACGCGATCGAGACGGTGACCGACTACCGGCGCTACCGCCACGGCGAGGCCGTCGGGCTCGGACTGCTCGCCGCCCTCGAGCTCTCTGGAGCCGCTGACCTGCGCGCGCAGGTGCGCCGGCTGCTCGAGGCGCACGGATTGCCGACCCGCGCCGACGGCCTCGACCCGGCCGCCGTGGTCGAGGCGACCGGGCGCGACAAGAAGCGCATGGGCGCGAGCGTGCCGTTCGTCCTCGTCGACGCTCCGGGGGCGGTGCGTCACGGCGCCGAGGTCTCGCGCGAGCAGCTCGAGGCCGCTGTCACGGAGTTGTGTCGATGAGTCCCGTCCGCAATCGAGTGGCGGTGCTGCACGGCGTCAACCTCGACATGCTGGGGCGCCGTGACCCGGCCCACTATGGAACGCTGACGCTGACCGAGCTCGATCGCCGCGTCACCGCCTTCGGCCGCGAGCTCGAGCTCGAGGTGCACTGCTTCCAGACCAATTCGGAGGCCGAATACGTCAAGCGCCTGCACGAGCTGCCGGCTCGTGCGGACGGCGTGCTGCTCAATCCGGGGGCATGGACCCACTACTCCTGGGCGATCCACGACGCGCTCGAGATCGCCGGCCTGCCCGCCGTCGAGGTCCACCTGTCGAAGATCGACGAACGCGAGCCGTGGCGCAGCGTGTCGGTCGTCCGCGACCTGGTCCTCGCGTGCGTCAGCGGCCAGGGCGTCGAGGGCTACCGTGAGGCGCTGGTGCGGCTGAGCAAGGAGCTGGACGGGTGAGCGGCGAGCGGCCGGAGCGCTTGCGCGAGCTGATCGCCGAGGAGTCGCTGGATGCGCTGATCGTCGACGGTGCGGCCAACCTGCGCTACCTGACCGGCTACACCGGCTCCAACGCCCTGGCGCTGCTCCGTGCCGACGGCAGCGGGCAGCTGTTCACTGATTTCCGCTACGCGGCCCAAGTCGCCGAGGAGGTGGGCGAGGCCTTCGAATGCCAGGTCGTCGCGGGCGATCTGCTGGAGGCGCTGGCGCGGTCGTTGACCGGAGGACGCGTCGGCTTCGACGACGCCAGGACGACCGTGCGCCGCCGCGCGACCCTCGGCGAGCTGGCGAGCCCGACCGTCGAGCTCGTGGCCGTCGCCGGGCTCGTCGAACGGCTGCGGGCGGTCAAGGACGAGCACGAGATCGCCGCGATCGCCGCGGCCGCGACGCTGATCGACGAGCTGTTCGGCTGGCTGTTCGCCCAGCGGCTCGATGGTCGCAGCGAGCGCGAGCTGGCGATCACCCTGGAGCACGAGATGCGTCTGCGCGGCGCCAGCGCGCCGAGCTTCGGTTCGATCGTAGCCGGCGGCGCTCACGCCGCGCTGCCGCACGCGCAGCCCCGCGACGCTCCGATCAAGCGCGGCTCGCTCGTGACCTTCGACGTCGGTGCGCTGCTCGACGGGTACTGCTCGGACTGCACCAGGACGGTCGCCGTGGGTGACCCGGGCGAGCAGGCGCGCGAGATCTACGCGATCGTCCTCGCCGCGCAGCTCGCCGGGCTTGATGCGATCGCTCCGGGGGTCCGCGGGCGCGAGGCGGACGCCCGAGCTCGCGCCGTCATCGATGAGGCCGGCTACGGCGAGAGCTTCGGCCATGGCCTCGGCCACGGCGTCGGGCTCGAGATCCACGAGGCACCGCGCCTTGCCCGCACCGGCGGCGAGGAACCGCTGCGGGCCGGCAACGTCGTCACGGTCGAGCCCGGGATCTACCTGCCCGGGGAGCTGGGCGTGCGGATCGAGGATCTCATCGTCGTGCGCCAGGAGGGCGCCCAGATCCTCAGCAGCTTCACGAAGGAACTGCTGGTGCTCGACTGAGCAGCGGCGCGGTGCGGACCGTCCGGCGGATCGAACGCACCCGGTAGACGACCGCGGCAAGCGCTGCGAGGGCCAGCGTCGCGGGAATCAGGAACGACACCGCCTGCTCGTCGACGCTGAGGTGGAGCGGAAGGTAGTCGAAGACCAGCCAGGTGGCCGCGGTGGCTGCGGCCGCGGCGTAGGGCAGGCGCCGGGCCACGGTGGTCTCCCATGCGAGCAGCGCCGCGATGAACGGCAGCGGGTAGTACACGTTGTCCCACGGGTCAAGCCAGCAGCGCAGCAGCATGAGCAGCGCCAGCAACAGCAGCGCGTCGCCCGGCCGTGCGCGGCGGCGGACCGCGAGCAGCGTCAACGGCAGTCCGAGCCAGACGATCAGCAGGTGCGCGCGGCCGCCGAGCCACGACGGCGGAAAGCGGAAGCCGCGCGGAATGTAGTTGCCCATCGTGGCCAGCCAGTGGCCGCGCGGACCGAAGAACCAGAACACCTGCCAGGGGTGAAAGATCGTGCCCGTGTCGGAAACGATCAACCGGCTCGTTCCCGCCTTGATCGTCACCGAGGAGAGCATGATCGGCGCGACGAACGCGACGGCGACGGCACCGGCGGCGATCAGCGTGCGCCAGCGTTGTCCCGGCAGCGCGACGAGCACGGGACCGATCGCCAGCAGCGCCCATTGCTTGTTGGCGATCGCCAGTCCCAGCGCCAGCGCCGCCCAGTTCGCGCGGCCGCGCTGCGCGAGCAGCACCGCCACGACACAGAGCGCCGCGCCAAGCAGCTCCTCGGGGTGTCCGATCTGCAGGACCTTGTAGGCGATCGGGTTGGCGGCGCACAGCGCCAGCGCCGCGGCCGCCGCGACGATGCCGCCGCCGGCGCGGCGCAGATCGCTCGCCAGCCAGACGCCGAGGGCGCCGATCGCCAGCAGGCAGGGCAGCGCCGAGAGCCGATAGATCAGCAGCGCGCTCGCGCCGGTGAGGCTCCCTGGCAGCGCGAACGGCGCCCGCAGCAAGAACGTCGCGCCGTAGGAGGGTGCGGTCTGCAGGAAGGCGACGATGTGACCGTGCAGCAGCGCGCTGAAGCTCGATGCCGCCTCGGCCCCGTAGTCGTTGAGCACGACGTTCCACGACCAGCCCCAGATCATCGCCAGCGATGCCGCGACGGCGAGGACGACCCACAGCGCGGTCTCGCCGCGCGGCGTTGCCCTGAGCACGGGCAGCGGATCGCGAGGTCGCGCGGTCACACCGTCGATATCGGCCCCGCCCCGACGGCGCTTGAGCCTCACGATGGGGGCTGCAGCGGCCCCGGCCGCGTCAGGAGGGAACGACCGGCGCACGGGCGGGAAGGCGCAGCGTGCGCGCCGCCCGGCGCATCGGGCGCAGTCGCACGCTCGGGCCGAACACGGCGGCCCCGAGGGCGAGCAACGTCGGCACGGCGACGACCAGGAACGCGGCCGACTGGGCGTCGGCCGCGAGGTGCTGGGGCGCGACGATGAACACCAGCCACACGACAGCGCTGGCGGTCAGCGAGAGGACCGGCGGTCGTTTGCGGCCCAGGGTCTCCCAGACCAGCAGGGCAAAGATGAACGGCAGCGGGTAGTAGACGGTGTCCCACGAGTCCAGCGCGAAGCGGCTGGCGAACAGGAACGCGAGCAGCAGCAGCGCGTCGCGGCGTCCGCGGCGCGCTGCGAACAGCGTGGCGGGCACGCTGAGCGCGATGATCAGCGGGTGGGGGAGGCTCTGGAGCCAGCCGGGCGGCGTGCGGTAGCCGACCTTGAGGACACCGAACGCGCCGCGCACGACGTGGCCGTGGCTGCCGAGGAACCACCACAGCTGCCATGGCTGGAAGATCGTGCCGCTGCCCGAATCCGTGACCGCCGCGGGGCCCGACCCGGCGGCGTGCCCGATGTAGGCGGGCAGGAGCAGCGGCACGTAGAAGCACACCGCGATGGCACCGGCGATCCCGATCGCGCGCCAACGGTGGGCGGGCAGGGCGAGGAGCACCGGGCCGATCGCCAGCAGCGCCCATTGCTTGTTGACGATCGCCAGCCCGAGCAGGACGCCGGACCAGCTGGCGTGCCCGCGCTGGGCGCTGAGCACCGCGGCGACGCACAGCACCGCGCCGAGCAGTTCCTCGGGGTGACCGAGCTGCAGCGCGTACAGCGTCACCGGGTTGACGACGCACAGGCCGAGCGCCGTGGCCCGAGCCAGCCGGCTGTGGCCAAGGGTGCGCATCCGTGCGACCAGCCACACGGCGAGCAGCGCCGCGGCGATCAGGCAGGGGATCGAAACAGCCTGGAAGACGGCGACGGCGCCGCCACCCCACAGTCCGGGCAGCAGGGCGAAGGGCGCGCGCAGCTCGAGTGAACCACCGTACCCGGGAGCGAGCGTCAGGAACTGCCAGAGATGCCCCGCGGTGAGCGCGCCGTAGGCGGGCGCCACCTCGGTTTCGTAGTCGTTCCAGCCAAAGCCGTAGAGCGCCAGGAACGACATCGCCCAGACGCCGGCCGTCGCGAAGACGAGCGCGGGCCCGTGGTCGCGCAGACGCCTGCTCACCCGCCTGTTATCGGTCTGCTGGATGCTCCGCTTGAGCTGCGAGGCGACGTTCGAGAGCGCCCGCCGCGGTGTTCCGGCGCGGCCGGGCGCCCGCCCAGCGGTCCGCCGGGTGCTCCATCCTGGCGGTGTGCCGTCGTTCGCTGTGTCGATCTGCGTATTGACGCTCGTGCAGTCCGTGCTCGTCACCGTGCCGGCCGCCCGCGAGATCCCTGCGCTGGCACGCCTTCGCGGCCGCTGGTGGGCGCTGATCCCGGCCGCGTCGGTGGTTGGCGTCGTGTTCGGCGTGCGCGCGGCGTCCGGTCTCGCCGATGGCCTGACCTACCTCGCGCTGGTCGCGGTGCCCCCGCTCGCCGCCCTGGCGCTCGGCTGGGCGATGCGGGCCGCTCGCCCGTGGTTCGCCCCGGCCGCGGCGGGGCTGTTCGCCGTCGCCTGGGCGGATCGCCAGGGACTGCTCGGGCAGGGCGCCGGGCTGCTCCTCGACGCCCTCTCGTGCGTCACGCTCGCGGCGCTGCTGGTCGCGGTGAGCCCCCGCGTCCTGGTCAAGGCCGGGATCGTGGCGATGGCGGTCGTCGATGTCTGGCTGGTCGTCAGCGACCTGCTGCAGACACCGAACGCGGCGGTCAATGCGGCCGCTCCGATCGCCCACCTCCCGCAGTTGCAGCGGGTCGCGTTCGGCTCCGCGGTGATGGGCTACGGCGACCTGTTCGTCGCAGCGCTGCTCGGCGCCCTGCTCGCTGCGCAGCCGCGGCTCGCGCTGCGCGGCGCGGCGATCGCCGCGGTCCTCGGCCTGCTCATGGACCTGCTCTTCCTGGTCGTGCACGAGCTTCCGGCGACGGTGCCGATCGCGATTACCCTGCTGGTCCTCGAAGCCGCTGCCCTCGCCCGGCGTCGCGCGGGCTGATGGCCTACGCTTGCGCGATCGCACCAAGGAGACCGCCATGGCCTATCTGAAGCCGCCCGCAGTGACCCGCAAACTGTTCAACCCGCTGGCCATGCGCTTCGGCCTCAGCGGCTCGGCGACGCTCGCCGTCCCCGGTCGCGCCAGCGGCGTCACGCGCCAGGTTCCGGTGATCCCGGTCGAGCACGCCGGCGCTCGCTACATCGTCTCGACGCGCGGCGAGTCGGATTGGGTGCGCAACGCGCGCAGTGCCGGCAGCGTCGAGCTGCGCCGCGGCGGCCGCGGCGAGGTCTTCGCCGCCGTCGAGGTACCCGTGTCGGAGCGCTCCCCGATCATCGATGCCTACCGCGCGAAGGCCGGCCGGATGGTCGAGACCTACTGGAAGCGCCTACCGGATCCGGTTGATCACCCGACGTTCCGGCTCGAGCCCCCGGCGTCGGGCTGAATCGGGCGCGACGCGCAAGCTCCCGACGCGGCACGCCCGCCGCGAGCTTGCCGTGGCGCAGCTACGCGAGGTACTCGTGGACCGGGAACTCGTGGATGTCGGGCGCGCCCGCGGCGCCGGCGGCGGCCATCGCCGGGCCGATGCGTTCCGCCGCGAAGCGGTCGGAGTCGGCGCGCCACTCCCAGAAATCGATCGCTCCCCAGCCACCGTCGATCGGCCCGGACGCGTGGAAGATCAATCCGTCCGGCCGGTTGGCGCGCGCATTCACCGAGGCCTCGGGTTGGTCGAACTGCTCGGCGTCACGCCGGTGAGCTTGACGTGGATGCCCACGGCCGTCGTTTCCTCCGATCGTGGTTCGTTTGCGGATGCCGACGCCCGTCGTCGGCATCCGCTCTGCGGTCCTCCGCGCCGCACGCTCGCTAGCGCGGGAAGTGCTCGTGCACCGCGAACTCGTGAACCTCCGGTGCCCCGGCGGCGCCGATCGCCGCCATCGCCGGCCCGATGCGTTCCGCCGCGAAGCGGTCGAAATGCGCGCGCGACTGCCAGAAGTCGAGGACGCCCCAACCGCCGTCGACCGGACCGGATGCATGGAAGATCAGTCCGTCGGGCGGATTGCCGTCCGGGTCGATCTCCGCGTTGAGCCGATCGACGGCCTCGGCTGTCCCTCCCTCGAGCTTGATGCGAATCCCTACGGCCATGCTTCCCCTTCCGCGTTGGATTGGCGCGACTGTACACCGATCCGATCCGCCGGTGGGATGCGCTTGGGACGGCCCCCTCGACTGGCCCGACATGGCCTGTCCGCCAACCGGTTCAGAAACGGCCGTGAGCCACACGATCGCTCGGAGCTGTCGCCGACCGTCTGAGTCCGCGTCCTCCGCCTGGCATCAGGGTTGGTGGCTCGCGGCCAGGTGCTGACGTGCATAACGGGAGCCGAGGGCGTTCCCCTCGACCGCCACGCCCGTCGATCTGTGCTACTGCTTCGCGATCGAATGACCCGCGACGCGTGAACGTCTGACGCAAGGAGGAGACAGCACCGATGCCGAGGCTTCGTCGTCCACCGGCCGCGCTGGCAGTCGCTGGCGCCGCCCTATTCCTTTCCGCCGGCGGTGCAGCGTGGGCCACCGACGGGCCGAGGCACGACCAGACCGCGAGCGTAAAGAAGGCCAAGCCACACACGAACCGGGGGCCCCGAGGACCCCGAGGACCGCGCGGGCCGCGGGGACCGCAGGGCCCCCAGGGCCTGCCGGGGTCCGCAGGCGCAACAGGCGCACCAGGTGCTCAGGGCGCTGCGGGACCATCCGACGGCTACATCGCGCGGGTGGCGACAGCCACGTCGCTTCCTGCGGGCACCGCCACCGCCGTTGTGCAGCTCACGCTCCCGGCGGGCGGGGCATACATCGTCACGGCGGCGACCGAACTCGGGGGTGTGAGCACCGCCGGCGGTTTCGTGAACTGCACGCTCCTCGCCGGAGCGAGCCCGATTGGTGCAGGGTCGACGGACTTGCCGACCCTGGCCGCCTTCGCCGCAACGATCACTCTGACTGGCGCTACCTCCGGCGGCACGATCAGCCTGAGCTGCAATCCTGACAACGCAGCCCAAGCGCGCAACAACGTCATTACTGCGATCAAGGTCGGCACCCTGCATACCTAGCGGCACCGCGGGGTGCGATCTCCCTACGGCCGAAGGGGAAGCCGTCGGCGAAGACGATCAGGACCAGTCAGCGGCTGGTCCTGACACGAGCTGGTCGAAAAGCTCGATCGCAGCGGCGTCGTCCAGATTGACGGCGATCGGTCGGCGTTCCGCGCGAGACCAACCACATCCGCGCCTCAGTGGGGCTTCTGGCGCAACTCGGCGGCGAACATCTCGCGGCCCCGTCCAGCTTCGATGCATGTGGAGGCGATCGTCCTCAACGCCTATCGCCCCGCTCGCGCGGGAAGTGGCCCTCGCGCATGTATGCCAGCTCGGCATCTGACAGCGCGCGCGAGTAGCTCAACGCCCCCCTCTCCGCCATCCGCGTTGTCTTCCAATCGGAGCGTTGGACTGGCATTCGCACCCCTGGTGTCGGCAGTCGCGCTCGCGTCCTAAGTCCGGCACGTAAACTGGCCCACATGGCGATTTCGACCAACCAGTTCAAGAACGGCAATCACATCGACGTCGACGGCGTGGTCTTCAAGATCGTCGAGTTCCAGCATGTCAAGCCGGGCAAGGGCGGGGCGTTTGTGCGCACCAAGCTGCGCCGGGCCTCCGACGGGGCGGTGATCGACCGGACCTTTCGCGCCGGTGAGAAGTTCCGTGTCGTGCGGACCGAGTCGCGCAAGATGCAGTTCCTGTACGCCGAGCGAGGGCAGGCGCACTTCATGGATCTCAGCTCCTATGAGCAGATCGAGATCCCGGAGGCGACCGTGGCACCGGCACTGCAATGGACGCGGCCCAACGACGAGGTCGACGTGTTGTTCATCGACGACGAGCCGGTGGATCTGCAGCTGCCGAGCGCCGTCGATCTCGAGGTGCGCGACACCGATCCCGGGCTCCGCGGCGACACCGCCTCCGGTGGGGGCACCAAACCGGCGACGCTCGAAACGGGCGCCCAGGTGCACGTGCCGCTGTTCGTCAACATCGGCGATCGAATCCGCGTCGACACGCGCAGCGGCGATTACGTCTCGCGCGCGTGAGCTGATCCGTGCGGCGCACCGAGCAGCGGCGCGCCGCGGTGATCGCGGCCTACCAGCACGACCTGACCGGCCAGCCGCTCGTCGAGACGCTGGGTCCCGACGCCGGGCTGTTCACCCGCGCGCTCGCACATGCCGCCGTCGACCGCGCACCGGAGCTCGACGAGCTGATCGGCCGCCACGCCCACGGCTGGGCCGTTGAGCGGATCGCACCGCTCGAGCGCAGCATTCTGCGGGTCGCGCTGATCGAGATGCTGCATGGCGACGCCGTTCCGGCCGAACGGCCGATCTCGCCCGAGGGCGCGATCAACGAGGCGGTTCAGAGTGCGAAGACGTTCTGTGCGGTCGACGCTCCGGGATTCGTCAACGGCATCCTCGACGCGATCCTGCGCGAGGTGCGCGAGAATGCTGCGGATGAGCACCACTGAGGATCACCTCGATGCGCTGATCGGCCGGCTCGCGCGCGCCGGCGAGCAGCTGCGCTCCGGCGAGCTCTCGGCGGATGCGGCGGCGACCCTGGTCGAGGAGTGCGCGGCGCTCGCCGGCGAGGCGAGCGTCGAGCTCGAGCGCCGCTCGCGCGCCGGCGTCGAGGAGCCCTCGAGCGGCCAGGGCAGCCTGCTGTAGTGGGATACCCGGATCACCTGCGCGCGCAGGTCGATGCCTATCTCGCGGAGGTGCAGTTCACCCGGGGCGCCGATCTTGCTGGGCTGGCGGAGGCGATGCGCTACTCCTTGCTCGCGCCGGGCAAGCGGATCCGCCCCGTGCTGGCGCTGTCGACCGCGCTCGCGGTCGGTCGCGATCCGCAGGAGGTGATGCCGCTGGCGGCCGCGCTCGAGCTGATCCACACCTACTCGCTGATCCACGACGACCTGCCGGCGATGGACGACGACGACCTGCGTCGCGGGCGCCCGACCTGCCACGTCGCCTACGGCGAGAACGTGGCGATCCTCGCGGGCGACGCGTTGTATGCCGAGGCGCTGCGCCACGTGGTCAGCCACCAGGCCGCCGACCCCGCCGACCTGCTGCGCGCGATCGGGCGGCTGGCCGGAGCGACCGGGGTCGACGGGATGGTCGGTGGCCAGTATCTGGATGTCACCGAGCTCGCCCCGGCGGGGCCGGACGGGCTGCGGCGCGTGCACGCGTTGAAGACCGGGCGACTGATCGCCGCTTCGGTCGAATGCGTGCTGGAACTGATCCCCGCGCCGGAACCTGAGACAATCCTGTTCGGGAAGTTTGCCGCGGAGCTTGGTGTGCTCTTTCAGATCGTTGACGACATCCTGGACGTGACCGGTACAGACGCGGCGCTGGGCAAGCCCAGCGGCAGTGACGCGCGCCACGGCAAGCGGACATATGTCTCCGAGCACGGCCTCGATCGGGCGCGCGAGCTGGCCACGGCGTCGCACCACGCCGCCCGAAGCGCGCTCGCCGGCGCGGCACCCGGCGGGGCTTCCGAGCTCGAGCAGATCACCGACTTCATCTACACGCGAACCTCGTGACCTTTCCTCCACCCGACCGACTGCTCGACGGCATCGACTGCCCGCAGGATCTGCACGGGCTGAGCGACGACGAGCTGGCGCGGGTCGCCCAGGAGGTGCGCGAGCACATCATCGAGACGGTGGGTGAGATCGGCGGCCATTTCGGCGCCAATCTCGGGACCTGCGAGCTCGCGGTTGCCCTGCATTCGCTGCTGGACTCCCCGCGCGACAAGATCCTCTGGGACGTCGGCCATCAGGCGTACCCGCACAAGGTGCTGACCGGGCGTCGCGATCAGCTCGCGACGATCCGTCGCTACGGCGGGCTGGCGCCGTTCTGCTCGATCGCCGAGTCCGAACACGACATCATGGGAGCAGGCCACGCGTCGACCTCGATCGGCTACGCGGTCGGAATCAAGGAGGCGATGCGCGTACGCGGCGACGTCAACGCCGGCCGGGTCGTCGCCGTGATCGGCGACGGGGCGATGACCGGCGGGGTCGCCTTCGAAGCGATCCACCAGGCGGGTGGGCTCGGAACGCCGATTGTCGTCGTGCTCAACGACAACGGGATGTCGATCGCCCCGAACGTCGGGGCGCTGTCGCGCCACTTCAACCGCGTGCGGCTGAACCCGCGGCTGTGGCACGCGCGCGGGGAGATCGAAGGCGGCTTGACGAAGCTGCCCGGCGGGATCGGTGCGGCATTCGAGCGGTTCGGACCGCATCTGAAGGAGTCGATCAAGGCGTTCGCGGCGCCCGGCCTGTTCTGGGAGGAGCTGGACTGGGCCTACGTTGGCGTGATCGACGGGCACGACGTGCGGGCCCTGCGGATCGCCGTGCGCGACGCGCTCGCCGCCCAGCGACCGGTGGTCGTCCACATCGCGACCGTCAAGGGCAAGGGGTTCGGCCCGGCCGAGAACGGCGGGCTCGAGGGCATGGAGCGCTGGCACGCGGCCAAGCCCCGCTCCATCGTGGGCGGCGAGGTCGTGTCGAGCAGCAAGCCGGTCGAGGTCCCGCCGCCGCCGCAGTACACCACCGTCTTCGGTGAGGCCCTGCTGGCAGAGTGCCGCCGCGACACGCGCGTCATCGGCATCACCGCGGCGATGAACTCCGGCACCGGCCTCAACATCCTGCAGGCAGCGATGCCTGAGCGGTACTTCGACGTTGGCATCGCCGAGCAGCAGGCGGTCCTGTTCGCCGCCGGGCTGGCGCTCGGGGGCGCTCGGCCGGTGGCGGCGATCTACTCGACGTTCCTGCAACGGGCCTACGATCAGGTCGTCCACGACGTCTGCCTGCAGAAGCTCCCGGTCGTCTTCGCGATGGACCGGGCGGGATTGGTCGGCGACGACGGGCCGACCCACCACGGCGTCTTCGACATCGCCTACCTGCGCTGTCTGCCGAACATGGTGCTGATGGCGCCGCGCGACGAGGCGATGCTCGTGCACATGCTGCACACCGCGCTGGCTCACGATGGTCCGTCCGCGCTGCGCTACCCGCGCGGCGAGGCGGTCGGCGTGCCGCTGCCCGACACGCCGATGGTCGTGCCGATCGGGACCGGGGAGATCCTGCGTGAGGCGCCGGACGGCCGCGGCGAGCGCAGCGGGCGCGTCGCGCTGGTCGGCTACGGCACCGGTGTCGGCAAGGCCCTCGGTGCGGCGGCATTGCTCGAGGTCGACGGGATCGCCGCCACGGTCGCCGACGCGCGGTTCGCCAAGCCGATCGACAGCGGCCTGCTCGCGCAGTTGGCCGCCGAGCACGACCTGCTCGTGACCGTCGAAGAAGGGGTGTTGGGCGGCGGCTTTGGCAGCGCGGTCTGGGAGACGCTCAACGAGGCCGGGGGGGCGCCGACCAGGATCCTGCGGGTCGGGGTGCCGGACCGCTATGTGGCGCACGGCGCGCCGGCGCTCCTGCACGAGGAGATCGGCTTCACGGCAGAGCGGATCGCGGAGCGCATTCGTGCGGCCATGGAGCGCCCGAGCGCGACGATCGCCGGACGGGATTGACCGGTCCGGTGGAGCGGAGCGCGCTGGTCGAGAAGTCCCGCTCGCCGGGGCCGTGAAGGCCGGGAGCGGCGCTCGCGGATGGGCTCAAAGATGCGGCTCGACGCGCTGCTCGCCGAGCGCGGCCTGTTCGAGACGCGCAGCCGCGCCGCGGCGTCGGTCCTCGCCGGCGAGGTGCGGATCGGTGCCCACGGCGCGCGTGCGAGCAAGCCCGGGGTGCTCGTCGAGGCCGACGTCGAGCTGACGGTCGACGACGTCCCGCGATTCGTGTCGCGAGGCGGCATCAAGCTGGCGAACGCGCTCGCCGCGAGCGGGCTTGAGGTGGCGGGCCGGCGTTGCCTGGACGTCGGCGCATCGACCGGCGGATTCACCGACTGCCTGCTGGCCGCGGGAGCCCGATCCGTCGTCGCGCTCGACGTGGCCTACGGCGAGCTGAGCTGGAAGCTGCGCGGCGATCCCCGGGTGACGGTGATCGAGCGCTGCAACGCCCGCCATTTGCGCCGCGACGTCCTGCCGTACGCTCCCGAGCTGATCGTGGCCGACGTTGCGTTCATCTCGTTGCGCGCCGTGCTCGGGCCGGTGCTCGCGTGTGCGGCGCCGCGCTTTGATGCGCTCGCCCTGGTCAAGCCGCAGTTCGAGGTCGGGCGCGGGCTCGTCGGGCGGGGCGGCGTTGTCCGCGACGGCGGGCTGCGGCGCCAGGCCCTGCTCGACGTGGCGGCGGCGGCCGCCGACCTCGGCGTTTCGGTGCGGGGCTTCTTCGCGTCGGGGCTGCCAGGACCGAAGGGGAACATCGAAACGTTCATCGCGCTGGCCGAGGGCGCGCGCGGGTCGCTGGCAGGGCTCGAGACACTGGCTCTCGAGGCCGACCCGGGATGACCGTCCGCACGATAACGGTGCTGACCCACGGGCGGCCGGCGGAAACCGCCGGTGCGCTGCGCGAGCTCGCGGACCTCGCGGACCAGCATGGCGCCGTGCTCGCACTCGACGCGGAGGAGACCGCCAAGCACGCACTCTCGCCGGCCATCGCCGGGATCGCACTCGGGGTGGCGCTCAATCGCGAGGCGGATCTGTGCGTCGCGCTCGGCGGCGACGGCACCATCCTTCGTGCGCTGCGCGCCTATGCCGGCACCTCGGTGCCCGTGTTCGCCGTCAACTTCGGTCAGGTCGGGTTCCTCTCGACGGTCGAGCCGGAGCGGATGCGGGAGGGTTTCGAGCGTGCGCTCGCCGGAACACTGGACGTTCTGAGCCTGCCCGCGATCGAGCTCGACGGCCCCGCTGGAAGGCACACGGCGCTCAATGACGTCTCGGTGCACCGCAAGGTGGGCGGACGAGTCGCAGAGCTGTCCTACGCCGTGGGCGGTGAGGAGATCGGCAGCGTCCGCTGTGACGGTCTGGTCGTGGCGACGCCCGCGGGCTCGACCGGCTACAACCTCGCCAACGGCGGCCCGGTGATGGCCTGGGGCGTGGCGGGCATGGTCGTCTCGTTCATCGCCCCGCACTCGCTCAGCGCGCGCGCCCTGGTCATCGCGCCGGACGACGTCCTGGCGTTGCACAACAGCTCGCGCGAGGCACTCGCGGTCTCGGTCGACGGGCGCCCGGTCGGCGAGATCGCGGCGCGGGAGGCGGTGCGGGCGCGGTTCGCGCACGACGTCGCCGTGCTGGCGCAGATGGACGGCTCGAGCTTCTACCGGCGCCTGCGGGAGAAGTTCGGGCGGCTGTCGCGCTAGCGCGGAGCGTCGCGTTCCGTCCCCGCGCACTGGTAGACCGTGTTCCATGCTGCTCGAATTGTCCGTTCAGAACCTGCTCCTGATCGAGGATGCGCGGCTCGAGCTGGCCGGCGGCCTGAACGTGATCACCGGTGAGACGGGCGCCGGGAAGACGGTCTTGGCGCATGCGCTCGACCTGTTGCTCGGCGGCCGCGCCCGCCCCGGGATCGTCCGCCCCGGAGCTGGCGAGGCGTACGTCGAAGGGGTCTTCGAGCTGCCCGCCGGATTCGCCAGCGAGCATCTGGCGGTGGATGCCGGCGAGCTCGTGCTCGCGCGGCGTGTCGGCGTCGACGGCCGCACGCGCGCCTACCTCGGGGGGCGGTCGATTCCGGTCGGGGAGCTTCGCGAGCTGGCCGCCGGCGTGCTGTCGTTCTACGGCCAGCACGAGCACCGCCGCCTGATGCTCGCCGCGGCCCAGCTCGAGATCCTCGACGGCTCCTGCGGCCCCGAGCAGGGGCTGCGGCGGGCGGCCTGCGCAACGGCGTGGGCGGCGCTGCGCGACGCCCACGCGGAGCTCGAGCGGCTCGCCGAGCTGGCCGGAGCGCGCGAGCGCCAGCTGGACCTGCTCGAGTTCGAGCTGGCTGAGATCGAGCAGGTCGATCCGGATGCCGACGAGCGGGCGACGCTGATCAACGAGCGAGATCGCCTGCGCAACATCGAGCGCCTTCGCGGCGCGGCATGGGGCGCCGCGCAGGCGCTGGCCGACGACGACGCCGGCGCGATGCGCGCGCTGCTCGCCTGCGAGTCGAGCCTCGAGGCGGCGGCGGAGCACGACGGCGCGCTCGCGGCACTGGCGGTGCGGGCCAAGACGCTGGCCATCGAAGGACAGGACCTGCTGAGCGAGGTGCGACGCTACGCCGAGGAGCTCGATGGGCAGCCCGGGCGCCTCGAGGTCGTCGAGGAGCGGCTCGGTGCGATCGCGCGACTCGAGCGCAAGTATGGCGGGAGCGTCGCAGCGGTCCTCGAGCATGCCGCGGACTGCCGTGCGCGTCGCGAGGAGCTGGTCGGCGCCGAACTGGCCGGCGAGGCGGCGCAGGCACGCCTCGACGAAGCGCGAGCGGCCCACGACGCCGCCCATGCGGCGCTCAGCGCGGCACGCGCGGCGGGAGCGCCGGCGCTGGCGCGCGCGGTCGGGGAGCGGCTCTCGGAGCTGGCGATGGCCGAGGCGAGCTTCGAGGTGTCCCTGCTCGCCTGCGAGCCCGGGCGCACCGGTGCCGAGCATGTCCAGTTCGAGATCGCGCCGAACCCGGGCGTCCCGGCGGCGGCGCTGCGCGAGATCGCCTCGGGCGGCGAGCTCTCGCGGGTCATGCTCGCGCTGCTGAGCGCCGCGCACGGGGGAGGCTCCTCGACGCTGGTGTTTGACGAGATCGACGCGGGGATCGGCGGTCACACCGCTCGGGCGGTCGGCGAGCAGCTGCGTGCGCTGGCCGCGGGCCGCCAGATCCTGGCGATCACGCACCTGCCGCAGGTCGCGTCGTTCGCCGCCCGCCACTTCACGATCGCCAAGGACATGGCCGCGGAGCCGACGCGTGCCACCGTCACCCGGCTGGCGCACGGTGAGGTCCTCGGCGAGCTGGTGCGGATGCTCGGGGCCGACGCCCACGACGCCGGCGCGCGCCGGCACGCGAAGGAGCTGCTGCGAGCAGCGTGAGCTCGCCCGACGCCGACGCCGTCGTCGAACTGCTGGCCGGCGATGCGCCGCACGCCGCCCGAGCGATCGTCGGCGAGCTGGCGCGCGAGACACCCGTGCTGATCTCGGGCACGCTGACCGAGCGCTGCGGCGGCCGGGTGCTGCTGAAGGCGGAGAACCTCCAACGGACCGGCTCGTTCAAGCTGCGGGGGGCGCTCAATCGCGTGGCCGGCCTGCAGGCCGGCGACTCCGTCGTCGCGGGCAGCGCCGGCAACCACGCGCAGGCGCTCGCCTACGCAGCCAGCGCCCGCGGCGTGGCCTGCGAGGTCTTCATGCCGGCCGAGGCGGCCGTGGCGAAGGTCGCCGCCGTGCAGGCGTATGGCGGCACGGTGATCCTCGGCGGCGAGAGCGTCGACGACTGCGTCGCCGCCGCCCGCGAGCGCGCGGCGGAGACCGGGGCGGTGTTCGTCCATCCATTCGACGATCCCCAGGTCATCGTCGGGCAGGCGACGCTCGGACTGGAGCTGCTCGAACAGGTGCCGGACCTCGCGACGATCGTCGTTCCGCTCGGTGGGGGCGGGCTGATCTCGGGGGTCGCCGGCGTCGTGAAGCTCGCGCGCCCCGAGGCGACGATCATCGGGGTTCAGGTCACGGCGTGCGCTCCGTTTCCGGCGGCGCTCGCCGCCGGGACGCCTCTGGCGGTCAACACCGGATCGACGATCGCCGACGGGATCGCCGTCAAGCGGCCCGGGGTGCTCACGCTGCCGCTCGTCGCGCGGTGGGTCGACGATGTGGTCGTGGTCAGCGAGGAGGACACCGCCGAGGCCATGGTGATCCTGATGGAGCGCGCCAAGCTCGTCGTCGAGGGTGCCGGGGCGGTTGGTGTCGCGGCCCTGCTGGCCGGGCTCGTGAAGCCGACGTCTGAGGGCTCGACCGTGATCGTGCTGTCAGGCGGGAACGTCGACGCCGGGCTGCTCGCGCTCGTCGCCCGGCGCCACGAGACGGCGGTCGGACGACGGTTGCGGGTGTTCACGCGTGTGGCGGACCGGCCCGGCGGTCTCGCCGCGCTGTTGCTGTGCGTGGCGCAGGCGGGCGGGAACCTGCTGGCCGTCGAGCACGTCCGCGAGGCGGTCGATCTGCAGGTTCGCCAGACCGGGGTCGAGCTGACGCTCGAGACGCGCGGGGCGGAGCACGCCGAGTCGATCGTCGCCGCGATGGTTGCCGCGGGCTATCAGCTCGAGCGCGTGTAGCGCCGTTGGAGGCGCTGTCAGTGAGTTGCGAGCAGGTCTCGCTGGGGATCGATCTTCCAGCGCGCCGCGACGGCGAGGTGCTCCTCGCGCAGCGACCAGCGATCGGGAAGATCGGCGCCCTGGTGATCGGGCACGGCGCCCTTCAGCGCCATGCACCCGGTGTTGTCGCCGAGCTGCCTGATCAGCGCGACATCGGCCGCGCTCAGGCGCGGCTGGCGCGGCATCGCGGCGAGCTCTGCGCGCTTGTCCTCGATCGGGCGGGCGCCCGCGCCGGATTCCTGGATCAGCGTCGGTGCGACGCAGGCGACAGCTTCGTGGGCGAGGTCCCAGGCGCACGCCAGCTGGAGCATCGTCAGGCCGTTGCGCTGCGCGATCGGGCGCATCCGCTCGATTCGCTCACGCCCCTGCTCGACCCAGCCGGCCGGGCGGAACGACCGGTGATCTCCGGCGCGAAAGTCGTGTCCGGCGAGCACGTCGTCATGGAAGATGCCGCCGTAGTCGACGACCCGCGCGATCACCGCGACGTCCGCCGCGGCCGCGGCTCCGAGGGCGAGCTCGCCCGGCCAGGGCTCCAGCGGGTTGAGGATCAGCATCGCCCAGTCGATCAGCGCGCCGAAGCGCTCGAAGCAGTCGATCACGTCGAGCGTGAAACCGTTGGCGGGGCCGGGCGCGACGCCGAGCAGGCGTGTCAGGCCGCGCTCGCGCAGCGCCGCCATCCCCTGCCACACCGCCTCGCTCGTGTAGCCGGTGCGGTCCGGGTTGTGCAGCAGCAGCACGTCGAAGCGGTCGATGCCGCAGCGCTCGAGGCTGCGCTCGGTGGCCATCAGCAGATAGTCGCCGTAGCCGCTGGGCGCACGCAGCGCCGGGTCGGTGAACCGCGGAAAGCCCTTGGCGCCGGCACGCTCGCCGGTGTAGAAGTCGTGGCCGACGGCGCCGACCACGCAGACCTGCTCGCGTGGAACGCCGTCGAGGGCACGGCCGAGCAGGCGATCGGCCTCGCCCGCGCCGTAGACGTCGGCCGTGACCACGGTGTCGACGTCGGCGTCGGGACGCAGCAGGGCGATCAGGCGCTCCTCGACGAGCGACTCGCCGAAGTGCATGAAGCGCCCGCCACTCCACGTGCCCAGCGCGACGGTACCCGGTCCGCGTGAGGAAGTCTCAGCCATCGCGTTCCAGTCTAGATGTGTGCGCACCGGCGCGGCCGCCGCTAGGCTCGCAGCTGATGGCGTGCACGCGGACAGCGGCGGGTGCACCACGGTGATGCCGGTCACCGTGGGGCAGTTGCTGCGCACTGCGCTGAACCTCTACCGCCACAACCTGCGCCTCGTACTGGTGGTCACCGTGCCGATCGTCGCGATCGTGACGGTGCTGACCGGGCTCGGGCTCGGCGAGCTCAGCGCCCGGTTCAACCCGGGTCCGCCGGTGCGTGACGCCGAAATCGACTTTGCCGCGCTCGAGCTCGTGACCGTCCCGCTGATCAGCGCGATGCTCGCGCGCTGGGTGTTCCTGACACGCCGCGGCGAGCACATCGACGTGGCTGACCTCGTGGCCAACGCCCTCGAGGTCTTTCCCGCCGTGCTGCTGGTGATCGTCCTCTGGCTGGCCGTTTCGATTCTCGGTTTCGTGTCGCTCATCGTGCCCGGCGTGTACGTCTTCGTCAGCTGGTATTTCGTGGTGCAGGCGGTCGTGATCGACGGTGATCGGGGATTCGCCGCGATCAGCCGCAGCGCGGCGCTCGTGCGCGGCCACTGGTGGCAGAGCGCGCTGGTGGGGATCGGTTTCCGGCTCGCCGCGTTCGTGCCCCAGGGGCTGATCGTGCTCGCGTTCACGCCGGTCGCGCGCTCGACCAACTCCTATGCCGTCGTCGTCGTGGCCGCAGCGCTGACAAGCGTCGTCGCAGTTCCGTTCCTGGCGATCGGCGCGACGCTGTACTACCTCGAGCTGCGCGACGCCGCCGGCTCCGCAGCAACGGTCTGAGGCGCTCGGCGTCGCATTCCCAGTTCTGACCGCGTCGCTCGCTACGGTGCGGACTTGCCGTCGCCCGGTCCGAGACTTCCGCTCAATTTCCGCGCTCGCCGCCGGCGCCCGCGTGCGCCGCTAACTACACTGGCTTGTGAGACGCCCTGATGCCCGAGACGCCCGACCGTCAGCACCGACCCCGCTTCATCTTCGTCACCGGCGGCGTCGTTTCCTCACTCGGCAAGGGAATCGCGGCCGCCTCGATCGGCAAGCTGCTCGTGGCCCGCGGCCTGACGGTGGCCCTGCAGAAGTTCGATCCCTACATCAACATCGACCCCGGAACGATGTCGCCGTATCAGCACGGCGAGGTCTTCGTCACCGAGGACGGCGCGGAAACGGATCTCGATCTCGGCCACTACGAGCGGTTCACCGACGCCAACACGGCGCGTGCGTCGAACGTCACGGCGGGAGGGATCTACAACGCCGTGATCCGCCGCGAGCGCCGCGGCGACTACCTCGGGGCGACGGTACAGGTGGTCCCCCACATCACGGACGAGATCAAGCAGCGCATCTCGCTGATCGCCGAGTCGACCGACGTCGACTTCGTGATCACCGAGATCGGGGGCACGGTCGGCGACATCGAGTCGCTGCCGTTCCTCGAGGCGATACGCCAGTTCCCGGTCGATGTCGGCCGGCGGCGCTGCATGTTCATCCACCTCACGCTGGTCCCCTACATCAACCACGCCGGCGAGCTGAAGACCAAGCCGACGCAGCACTCGGTCAACGAGCTGCGGCGGATCGGCATCCAGCCCGACATGGTGGTGTGTCGCTCGGAATCGCCGCTCTCGACCGAGATTCGCAAGAAGATCGCGCTGTTCGCCAGCCTGCCGGTGGAGGCGATCGTCTCGGCCTACGACGTCCAGAACATCTACGAATGCCCGCTGACCTTCCAGGGCGAGGGCGTCGACGACTTCGTGCTCGAGCACTTCGACGTGAGCGCGCCGCCCGCCGACCTGGATGGCTGGCGCACGCTCACCGAGCGGGCGCGGGATGCCACCGGGCTGGTGCGGGTCGCGATCGTTGGCAAGTACGTCGAGCTGGAGGACGCCTACCTGTCGGTTGCCGAGGCGTTGCGGCATGCCGGCTTCCGCCATGGCTGTCGCATCGAGATCGACTGGGTGGACTCCGAAGCGCTGACCGGCGGTGCCGTCGAGGCGCGGCTGGCCGACGCGGACGGCATCCTGATCCCGGGCGGGTTCGGCAGCCGCGGCTTCGAAGGCAAGATCGAAGCCGCCCGCTTCGCCCGCGAACGCGGCGTCCCGTATCTCGGCATCTGCTTCGGCATGCACGTCGCGGTCTGCGAGTTCGCGCGTCACCAGGCCGGCATGGAGGGGGCCAACTCGACCGAGTGCGACCCGGAGACGCCCTACCCGGTGATCGACCTGCTGCCCGAGCAGAAGGAGATCGCCGACCTCGGCGGGACGATGCGCCTGGGCGCAACGCCGATCAAGCTGCACGAGGCGAGCCGCGCCCGCGAGATCTATGACGAGGCGGTGATCTACGAGCGCCACCGCCACCGCTACGAGGTCAACAACATGCTCCGCAAGCGCCTCGAGGCGGCCGGACTGGTGATGTCGGGCACGACGCCCGACGAGCGGCTGGTCGAAATCGTCGAGCTGCCCGATCACCCGTTCTACATCGCGTCGCAGTTCCACCCCGAGTTCAAGTCGCGCCCGGAGCGTCCAGCGCCGCTGTTCCGTGAGTTCGTCGGTGCCGCGCTCGTGCGCTCGGGCCGGCAGCCTGCCGTCGGCAGCTCGTGACGGCGGCCACCGACGCCGAGCGGCGCCAGCTGCACGACACCTTCGCGGCGCTCTGCCGGATCCCCAGTCCGTCGGGTAGCGAGCGACGATGCGCCGACGCGGTCGCGGCGGAGCTACGCGGCCTCGGGCTGACCGTCGCCGAGGATGACGCCGGTGCGGCGATCGGGGGGGACTGCGGCAATCTGCTGGCCCGGATCCCGGGGAGCGGCGAGCGCTCGCTGCTGTTCTGCGCGCACCTCGATACCGTGCCGGTCGCCGAGCCGATCGAGCCGGTCGTGCGCGACGGCGGCTGGGAGAACGCCAACGAGGCGATCCTCGGCGCCGACAACAAGGTCGCGGTCGCCGCGATGCTCGCGCTCGCGCGGCGACTCACCGTCGTTCCCTGCGACGTCGGCGTCGAGCTGCTGTTCACCGTCGGTGAGGAGGTCGCATTGGCCGGGGCCAAGGAGTTCGAGGTCGGCATTCTGCGCAGCCGGCTCGGCTACACGTTTGACAGCGCGTCGCCGGTCGGCGGGGTCGTCGTCGCCTCGCCGACCCACTACTGGATTGCGGCCGAGCTGCGCGGCGTCGCCGCACACGCCGGGGTGCGCCCCGAGATGGGCCGCAGCGCGATCCTGGCGGCCGCCCGCGCGGTCGCAAGCATGCGCCTCGGGCGGATCGATTCCCAGACCACGGCGAACATCGGCACGATCCACGGTGGCAGCGCTGCGAACGTCGTGCCCGACCGTTGCCGGGTGCTCGGCGAGGCGCGCAGCCTCGAGGCCTCGCGTGCCGAGCAGATCGCCAGCGAGATCGTCGAGTGCCTCACCGACGCCGCGAACGACCCGGAGTGCGAGTGCGATCTCGACATCACCATGGAACGCCAGTTCGATGGCTACCGCGTGCGCCCCTCGAGCGCCGAGGTGACGCTTGCCTTCGCCGCTCTGCGCGACTGCGGGTACGAGCCGCGGCCGACCACGAGCGGCGGCGGAAGCGACGCGAACGCCCTGCGCGCACGGGGTCTTGACGTGCTGAACCTGGCCAACGGCACCGAGCGCAACCACGAGCCGAGCGAGCGCGTCAGCACCGCGGCGCTCGAGGGGATCCTCGACGTCGCGTTGGCACTCGTGGAGCGGGCCTCGGGCTGAGACACGCCCAGGCTCTGCCGCGCGGTACGCGTCGCCCCTCGGAGGATCGTGGCGTAGGCTCCGCCGTGGTGATCGACGATTGACCGAGCCCGATGCCGCTGAGCTGCGCGTCCTGGGTGCGCTGATCGAGAAGCAGCGCACGACGCCCGACGCGTATCCACTGTCGCTGAACGCGCTGCGCCTCGCGACCAACCAGTCGACCGGACGCGAGCCGGTCGTCGACTACGACGAGGACACGATCCGCGAGGCCGTCGCCCGGCTCGTCCGCCGCGGCTGGGCGCGGCTGGCGAGTGGTCCCGGCAGCCGCGCCACCAAGTACCGCCATCTGCTCGACGAGGCGCTGTCGCTGCGCGGCCCCGAGCTCGCCGTCCTGGCCGTGCTGATGCTGCGCGGAGCCCAGACGCCCGGTGAGTTGCGCCAGCGGTCCGAGCGTCTGCACCAGTTCGCGTCGATCGATGAGCTCGAGACGCTGCTCGACGCCCTCGCGCAGCGCCGGTTGATCGTTCGCTTCGACCGGCGTCCCGGGCAGAAGGAGGCTCGCTGGAATCTCGGAGCGAGCTTTGGAGTGGCGCCCGAGTCACCCGCTGCGTCCGCGGATCCGCCGGCAGCGCCGCGCGCGGACCTGCCCCCCGCCTGGGAGCCGTCCGGCTCAACCGACGGTGTCCCGGTCGCGCTCGAGATGCGGGTCGCGGCGCTCGAGCGCGAACTGGCGGCGCTGCGCTCCCTGGTCGCGCAGTTGCGGGCGACCGGCGAGTAGAGGTGACGCACCGCGCAGCGCGAACTGTTGCGCCATGGCGCTCGCTGCCGCACCCGCACGACCGTTCGAGCAGCTCGTGCTCGACTTCCTCGCCTACCTCGAGTTCGAGCGGGGGTTATCGCGCAACACGCTCGAGGCCTACCGCGCGGACCTGCTGCAGCTCGGCGCCTATCTGCGCGACCACGGCTACGACGTGTTCGCCGTGGGTCATGCCGAGCTCGCCGGCTTCCTGACGGCGCTGGCGGTCGGCTCGCCGGAGCGCCCGCCGGTCGCCGCGGCGACGCTCCAGCGAAAGGCGGCGTGTCTGCGCTCGTTCTATCGACATCTGCGCCGCGAGGGGACGATCGCGCACGACCCCACCGCCGAGCTGCGGGGGCCCCGCAAGACCATGAAGCTGCCTGAGGTGCTCAGCCGGGACGAGGTCAACCATCTGCTCGGTGCGCCGCAGGGCGGCTCCCCGGCGGTGCTCCGCGACCGCGCCCTGCTCGAGGTGCTCTACGCGTGCGGGCTGCGCGCATCGGAGGCCGTCGAGCTGCAACTCGAGGATGTCAACCTCGACGACGAGCTGCTGCGGGCGCGTGGCAAGGGCTCGAAGGAGCGCCTCGTCCCGATCGGCCGCGAGGCGGTCAGCGCGCTGCGTGCCTATCTGACTCACGCCCGGCCGGTTCTCGTCGGCTTGCGACCCGAGCGTCACGTCTTCGTGAACCGCCGCGGCGGCGGTCTCAGCCGCCAGGGCCTGTACAAGATCGTCCAGGGGTACGCCGGTGCCGTGGGGCTGGGGGATCGGATGAGCCCGCACACCCTCCGCCACACCTTCGCCACGCACCTGCTCGCCGGCGGGTGCGACCTGCGGACCCTCCAGGAGATGCTCGGCCACGCCGACATCGCGACCACGCAGCTGTACACGCATCTCTCGACCGAGCGGCTGCGCGACGTGTACTTCGGCGCGCACCCGCGCGCGCACGAATAAGCTCGCGGGCGAGCCATGCAACGCCGCGCATTCGTGGTCGTGATCGACGCCTGCGGTGCAGGCGAACTGCCCGACGCCGCCGAGTACGGCGACGCCGGCGCCAACACCCTGCTGCATGTGGCGCAGGCGGTCGGCGGCCTGATCCTGCCGACGTTCGGCGCGCTCGGGCTCGGCAACATCCTTGCGCTGCCCGGCGTACCGCCGTCGCCCGCGCCGGTGCTGCACGGACGCCTCCACGCCCTCGGACCGGGCAAGGACTCGAGCTCCGGGCATTGGGAGCTCATGGGCGTCGTCGTGCCGCACGCGCCACCGACCTATCCCGACGGGCTGCCGGCTGAGCTGCTGGCCCTCGTCGAGGCCACGATCGGCGTTCCGGTCATCTGCAACCGGCCCTACAACGGGGTCGCCGCGATCGAGGATTACGGCGAGGAGCACCTTCGCTGCGGGCGCCCGATCCTCTACACCTCCGCCGATTCGGTCCTGCAGCTCGCCGCTCACACCTCGCTCTTCGCGCCCGAGGAGCTGTACGTGGCCTGCGCCGCGCTGCGTGCCGCGCTGCAGGGCCCCGACGCCGTCAGGCGGGTGATCGCACGTCCCTTCGAGGGAGTGCCCGGCGCGTTCGAGCGCACGCTCGGGCGCCGTGACTACACCCTGCCACCGCCGACGCCGAGCCATCTGTCGTCGCTGCGCGAGGCCGGCGTCGCGGTGCACGGCGTCGGCAAGGCGCCCGCGCTGTTCGATGGGGTCGGATTCACCGCCGTGCACGCCGGCGCGACCAACGCGGAGGCAATCGCGAGCTTGGATCGCCTGATCGGCGAGCTCGACAGCGGGCTTGTCTTCGCCAACCTGATCGAGACCGACCAGATCTTCGGTCACCGCAAGGACCCGGCAGGTTTCCACGGTGCTCTGCGGCTGATCGACACTGCGCTCGCCGGCTGGCTGACCGCGCTCGGCGATGACGACCTGCTGGTCATCACCGCGGACCACGGCTGCGACCCGGCAGCGGCGCATACCGACCACACCCGTGAGCACGCGCCGCTGCTCGCCAGCTTCGCCGGCCATCGTGGCCGCCGCCACGACGGCCCGCTCGCCGATGTCGGCGCGTCCGCGCTCGACTGGTTGACCGGGAGCGCCGTGGCGCTGCCGGGGAGCTCGTTCATCACCGATGCCTGAGCTTCCCGAGGTCGAGACCGTTCGCCGCCAGCTCGAGCCGCAGCTGCGCGAGGCGACGATCACCGGGCTCGAGATCCGCGACCCGCGTTGGTGTGCGCCGCTTGACCCCGCCGAACTGCGCGAGACCATCGTCGGTCGCCGCGTCCACCAACTGCGCCGCCGCGGTAAGTACCTCGACTGGGTCCTCGGCGGGGAGATCCACCTGCTGATGCATCTGCGGATGACCGGCACGTTGCTGCTCGACCCGCCGACGGATACGCCGTACACCCGCGTCGAGATCACCCTCGACGGCGACCGGCGCCTGCGTTTCGTCGATCCACGCCGCTTCGGCACCGGCTTGCTGGTCAGCGGCGACGAGGCGCTCGAGCGGTACTTCGCCGCCCGCCTTGGCGTCGAGCCGTTCGACGATGCCTTTACACCGGCGTTGCTGCGCGCACTGGCGCGCGGGCGCCGCGGCCCGATCAAGGCGTTTCTGCTCGACCAGCGAATGATCGCGGGCGTCGGCAACATCTACGCCGACGAGGCGTTGTTTCGCAGCGGTGTGCACCCGCTGCGGGCCACCGGCGCGCTCAAGCCCGCCCAGTACGCGCGCCTGCACGACGCGATCCGCGAGGTGCTCGCCGCCGGCATCGATGCGCGCGGCGCGTCGATCGACGACTTCCGCGACCTCGATGGCGTGCGCGGCAGCTTTCAGGACCGCTTCCTCGTGCACCTGCGCGCCGACGAGCCGTGCGCGGTCTGCGGCACGCCGATCCGCAAGCTCTACGTCGGGGGCCGGGGGACCTATGTCTGCGTGCGCTGCCAGCCGGTACCGCGGATCCGGCGCACCGGCGGCGCCCGGAACCGGCGCCGCTAGCGGTAGACGAGCTCGGCGAGTCGCCCGGATTGGTCGGCGACCAACAGCTCGTCGAAGCCTCCGACAAGCTGATCGCCGATGATGACCTGCGGGAACGTCATCATCCCTGTGCGCTGTGCGAGCTCGGCGCGGCCGTCGGCGTTCATCGCGAGGTTAATCTCCTCGTAGCTGAGTCCCCGCTTGCTGAGCAGCGCCTTCGCCTGGCGGCAGTAGCCGCACGGTTCGGTGGTATAGACCATGATCTTGTTCATTACTTCACAAAGTATAGCATGAGCGGTCCGATCAAGACCGACGCCATCGTGCTGCGTTCGCTGCGCTACGGCGAGGCCGATCGGATCCTGCACCTCTATACGCCGGCGCGCGGACGCATCGGCGCGATCGCCAAGGGGGTGCGCCGCACCCGCAGCCGCTTCGGGGGGCGCCTCGAGCCGTTCTCGCGCGTACGCCTGGTGTGCCACGAAGGCCGCGGGGAGCTGGTCACGATCACCGCCGCCGAGACCCTCGACGCCCATGCCCGCCTGCGCGAGCATGCCGCGACGCTGGACAGCGCCGCACGCGCCTGCGACGCGGTCGCGCGTGTGTTCGAGACCGAGGAGCCGCATCTCGCGGTGTACAACCTGCTCGCCAACGAGCTGGCGCTGCTCGCCGCCGATGCGAACAACGCGAGCCACGCCAACGCGCTGGCCTTCCGTCTCAAGCTGCTCGTCAGCGCTGGCCTGGCCCCGTCGCTCGGCGCCTGCGCCTCGTGCGGCTCACCCGAGCACCTGGTCGGCTATTCGCCCCAGGCCGGCGGAGTCGTCTGCAACGCGTGCGAGGCGGCATCGTTTCCGATCACCCGCGAGACCCACGAGTTCATGACCCTTGCCCTCGGCAGTCCGCTGGCGAAGACACCCAGCGCGTCCGCGGGCACGCTGCGGGAAGCCGAGCGGGCGATCGGCGAGACGCTCGAACACCACGCACACCTGCGGCTGCGTCCGGCGGCGGTGCGATGACCCTCGCGACGTCGTTCGAGGAACGGATGCGCGCCCGCGAGGAGCGCGAGCTCTCGCCGCTCGCGGCCCGCTCGTATCCCGCCCGCCGCGTCGCCGCCGAGGACGACTGCGGGCTGCGCACGCCGTTTCAGCGCGACCGCGACCGGATCGTCCACTGCAAGGCGTTTCGCCGTCTCAAGCACAAGACACAGGTGTTCGTCGCCCCCGAGGGCGACCACTACCGCACCCGCCTGACCCACACGCTCGAGGTTACGGGCATCTCGCGCACCGTCGCGCGGGCCCTCGCACTGAACGAGGACCTCGCTGAGGCGATCGGGCTCGGCCACGACCTCGGCCATCCGCCGTTTGGGCACATCGGGGAGGACGTGCTCGACCGCTGCCTGCGCGAGCGTTTCGGGGGCCACTTCCACCACTGGGAACAGTCGCTGCGCGTCGTGGACTCGCTCGAACGCGACGGGCGCGGCCTGAACCTGAGCGAGCAGGTCCGCGACGGGATCCTCTGCCACTCCGGCCGCGCGCCCGCTCCGGCGACGCTCGAGGGGGCGATCGTGCGCATCACCGACCGTTTCGCCTACCTCAACCATGACATCGACGACGCGCTGCGCGCCGGCGTTCTCGACGCTTCCGCGCTCCCCGCGGAGGCGATCGGCGTTCTCGGCGAGAGCGGCTCGACGCGCATCGATGCCCTCGTCCACGACCTCGTCGAGCATTCCGAGCGCGCCGGTGCAATCGTCCAGGGTGAGCGCGCCGCGCAGGCGATGGCGACGCTGCGCGACTTCATGTTCGAACACGTCTACCTCGGCCCGATCGCCCGCCGCGAGCACTCCAAGATCGAAACGGTCGTGCGCAGCCTGTTCGAGCACTACTGCGCGCATCCGGAAACCCTCGCGCCCTCCGATGAGGACCTGGCGACGCGCGTCACCGATTACCTCGCCGGCATGACCGATCGCTATTGCATCCGCGCCTACGAGGAGCTCGCCGTGCCACGGGCCTTCGCGAGCTGATGCCGCGCTACACCGCCGACTCCAAGGAGCGAGTTCGCGACGCCGTGGACATGGTGGACCTCGTGGGCGCGCGCACCGAGTTGCGCAAGGCCGGCAGCGACTCCTACGTCGGGCGCTGCCCGTTCCACGAGGAACGCACGCCGTCGTTCAGCGTCCAGCCGTCGGGGAAGGTCTACTACTGCTTCGGCTGCCAGGCGGCGGGGGACGCCTTCAACTTCGCGATGGAAACCGAGGGGCTCGACTTCGTCGGGGCGATCGAGTTCCTCGCCGAACGCTATGGCGTGACGCTCGAGCGCGAGCGGGAGGACCCGCGCGCCGCCGAGGCACGCCGGCGGGAGGAGCGCCTGCTCGAGCTCCTCGACCGCACCTGCACCTACTACGAGCGGGTGCTGTGGGAGCACCAGGAGGGTGCCCGGGCCCGCGAGTACCTGGCCGGCCGCGGCCTCGAGGAGTCCATTCTGCGCGAGTTTCGCGTCGGCTTCGCTCCGAGCGCCTGGGATCGCGTGCTGCTGGCCTCGCGCCGCAGCGGCTTCAGCGAGGCTGAATTGCTCGCGGCGGGACTCGTACAACGCTCCGAGGACCGCCCGGGCGCCGTGTACGACCGCTTCCGGCGGCGGATCACCTTCCCGCTGTGTGACAAGCGCGGACGGGTGCTCGGGTTCGGGGCACGCTCGCTGAGTTCCGAGGAGCGCGCGAAATACCTCAACAGCGCCGACGGCGCGGTCTACCACAAGGGGCGCCACCTGTTTGGCACGCACCTCGCCCGGGCGCACGCCGCCAAGGCCGGCTCGGTCGTGCTGTGCGAGGGCTACACCGACGTGATCGCGGCCCACCAGGCGGGAGTGCGCCAGTGCGTCGGCCTGATGGGCACGGCGCTGACCGACGAGCAGGTGGCGGAGCTGGCGCGCCTGGCACCGGTCGTCGTGCTGGCGCTCGACGCCGATGGAGCCGGGCAGGAGGCGATGCTGAAAGCCGCGCGGGTCGCCGCGAAGCAACGCTTCGAGCTGCGTGTCGCCGCGCTTCCCCCGGGGAGCGACCCGGCCGAGGTGCTGCAGCGTGACGGCCCCGAGGCGGTACGGGCATTGATCGCTGCGTCGCTGCCGTTCGTCCGCTTTCGCGTGGAACGGATCCTCGCCGCGGGCGACCGCGAGAGCCCGGAGGGACGCGACCGGATTCTCGAGCAACTGCGCCCCGTGTTCGCCGAACTCGCACCGGGCGCCATGCGGGAGGAACTCGAGCGTGAAGTCGTCAGCCGCCTGCGCGTTTCCGAGAAGCTCGTCGAGCGTCTGCTGGCAGGACACAACGGCAACAGCACGAACGCCCCCGACCCGCGGCCGCAGCTGGCCGCCCGCGAGCGCACCGAGCGGGCGTTCCTCGAGCTGTGCATCGCGTTGCCCGACCGCGGTCGCGAGCTGCTCGACGAGGTCGATCTCGACGTCTTTGACAGCCCGCTCACCAGCGCCGCGGCGGCGCACCTGCGCACGCACCTCTCGTCGCCCGCATCGCAGGTCGACGATGGCGCGCTCGCCGCCCTGCTGGCGGAGCTGACGGTCCGCGCGGGGTCGCTGACCCCGGTGCTCGCTGAGCTCGAGGTCGAGCGGCGACAGCTTGAGCTGGCGCGGATCGAGCGCGCGATCGCCGGAGCCCGAGGCGGGGGCGCCGGCGGTCTCACCGACCTCGTCCGCGAGCGCGAGACGATCAAGCGCGAGATCGACGGTTGGCTCACCGAGGCGCTCGAGCAGACCGCCGGGCCGCGCGAGTGACCCCGATCCCCGCTAATTGCACTCTCCCCGGTGATTGTCGTTGACGCCAGGTGGAACGGTGCTCGGGAGGGGCGTAGGATCGCAGGCGGGACGCACGCTGCTGCGGACCACGGGAGGGTCCTTCGGGAACCTCCCGGTTTGATCGTGGCGCCGGTGTGGCGTCGGCGGCCGCTCCGGCGTGCTACGCGGGCGCGCGGTGCGTGATTGTGTGGTCTAATTGTCCCGCCGACGTGGAGGCGGGCGTTGCCGACCTTCCCGGGTGGCCCATTCCGGGGTAGCTCAATTGGCAGACGCGCTCGACTGTTAATCGAGAGGTTGTGGGTTCGAGTCCCACCCCCGGAGCTCGG
>DATLQS010000022.1:0-35210 GCA_035535075.1 Solirubrobacteraceae bacterium | reverse complement strand
GGGTCGCTCTATACGTGAGCGATGAGCGCAAACAGGTACTGCTGCGCATCGACCCTGCGGTCCACGATGCCCTGGCCCGCTGGGCCGCTGACGAGTTTCGCAGCCTCAACGCCCACGTCGAGATGCTGCTGCGGCGGGCGCTCGCCGAAGCCGGCCGGATGCCGCAACACGCGGCGCCCGTGCCGAGGCGCGGCCGCCCGCCCGCCCGGCGCGCCTGACCAGGTGGTGACCCTCCACAGGTCGCCGCCAGCTCAATCGGCCGGTGCGGGGGCGGCGTGAGGGCCGGCGGATCGGTGGGCTGCGGTTGCAGCGGTTGCCTCGAGATGGCTACGTGGCGCCCCGCCCGCTGCTCACCTGGTCGATCGAGCCCTCAGACACCGGGTCCGCCATTCTCACGTGATACGCGTCGGGATCGCGACCGAGGTCAGCGCCGCGCGGCACGGGGGCCAAGCGCTTAGCTCGGATCCTCATACCACTCGACGCGGAGCGTGCCGAGGTCGCCCCCGTTCGCTTCCATGGCCGCTCGCGAATCCGGGTCGGCGAGCATCGCCTCGCCCTGCTCGCGGCTCGCGGCTCGCGGCTCGGATCGTCGTCAAGATCACGTTGGGGTCATCTGCGTCGCGATAAACCGCCTCGAGGCTGACGCCAAGGCTCTGCATCCGGGCGGCGTTTGCGTTCAAGTCGGCGTAGAAGCCCGTCCGCCACGCGTCATAGTCGGTGAGCTGCTCGCGGAGCACACATATCGGCACTGCCTACCTCCCCTGGCGCTCGAACCGTGCGGCGGACACGCTGGCAGCGAACCGCCGGGCAGCGGCCCGGCTACGCGGCTCGTTCTACCGCTTCGATTGGTGGTCGCCTACGATCGCCGCACCGCGGTGACCACGAACGTGACGTAGTTCATCGTGAAGCTCCCCCCGACTGCGTCGATCGCGTCCCCGATGCCCGCCAGCAGATCGGTCAGCTTGCTGTGCGGAATGGCGGCGCCGCTCGTCAGGAGTGCGTCCAGCCATTCGTCACGGGTGTAGGACTTGGTCCAGTGGAACCGCCACTGCTCCGGCTCATCGAACGCGCCCGTCGCGCGCATGCCGTCAGCCGCCTTGGTGCACATAGCTGAATGGGCCTCTTCAAGCGATCTGGCCCCCAGCCGGCTGACGAGCGACTCCGGCAAAGCTCGGCGATAGACCTCAGCGAACGCTTCGTCGAGGCCCTCAGGCGGCCGGCCCGTGATCCAGAATGCGGCCAATCGACCACCAGGCCGCAGCACCTCGGCTGCCTTTGCCGCCCCCGCAACCGGGTCCACCCAATGCCAACTCTCACCAGAGACGACCGCGTCGAATTTCCGGCCTGCAGCCTCCCAGGCTTCAAAGGTCGACACCGCGACGTCCACTCCGCTGCGCTGCGCGAACTCGGCCATCCGAGCGTCCGGGTCGACTCCGAGCACCGTGCAACCGGCTGCTTGAAACTGCCGCGCCACGATGCCAGTGCCGACGCCCACATCGAGAATGAGTCCAGGGGCGCCAGCGACGATGCGCTCGATCAGGACGTCGGGATAGCGCGGCCGCGCTCGGTCATAGCGCTCAGGGTCCGACCCGAACGATTCCGCCGCCTGCCGCTGATGGTGCGGCTCGCCGTCGGGAATAGACGCAGCCTCAGGTGATGGCACGCGCTCAACTATGGCATCGGTGCACGATCGAGCGACGCTCGCAGGCGTGTGCCGGAGCCGCGTGAAGGAGGACGACCGTCGAGAGGCTGGTCGCGAGATCGGTGCTCCGTCTCGCGCTTTCAGACGAGCAGAAGCGCGTGAGCCGTGGCACGCTCGACGGCCTCACCTGTCGGCGGAAGGTGCCGGTGGCTCGGGTATCGCCCCAGGCCCGCACCACTGGTTCGACACGGTAGAGGTCGGGATCCGGAAGCGAGCCGTCGCGGCAGCAAGCGGGTGTCAGGCAGCGCTACGACGCAACCGACACGTCCGCGGGCACGACCTCGGCGAACTTCACCGTATCGATGAACTGCCGGAAGCGCGTGACCTTGCCGTCGCGGACGTCCAAGACGTGCACAACTGGCAGGTCCAGGGGCTTCCCGGTCACCTTGCCGGTACCGGTGTAGCGGACGACCGCGGCGACGGCGTCACCCGACGCTATGAATTCCTCGGGCGTGACCGCGAAACCCTCCACATCCGTGGCGATCGGAGCAAAGACGTTCTGCACGACGGCGTCGCCGCCGCGGTATACGCCGCCATACGGCATTCCCTCTGCCTCGTGCCATTCGATGTCGTCCGCGAACGCGCCGAGCACGGCCGGCACATCGCCTCGCGCGAAGCTGGCGTACACGCCCTTCACTACCTCGACGCTCTGCTCACCCATGACACTCCCCTTTGGCCAGACTGTTCGGAGTATCAACCTACCCGATCGTCGACCCCCAGGCTGGACGAGGTGCGGGCCGGAGGTCTGGACCGCTAGGCCGGGCGTTCTACCAATTCCACACGGTAGCCGTCGGGATCGCGCACGAAGCAGATCCGTCCACCACCCTCACGGATCGTGTAGGGCGGGCGCTCCGGCTCGATGCCCTGCGCGGCGAGCTGCGCGAGGGTGGCGTCGAGGTCGTCCGCGGTGATCGCGATGTGACCGTAGCCGGTGCCGAGCTCGTAGCGATCGACACCAAAGTTGTAGGTCAGCTCGAGCCGCGGAGACTCGCCGTCGCCGGGTTGGTTGAGGAAGACGTTCACCGCCTCGTCGCGGATCGGCATCCGGCGGATCTCCTCAAAGCCAAGTGCGCGGTAGAACGTGACGGAGCGTTCGATGTCCGTGATCCGATAGCACGTATGGAGTAGCGCCACGACCCGCAGCTTAGCGACGTGCGACCATGAGCCGATGATCATCGAACACTCGCGCAACGCTCAGTATCTCTCGAACACCTACCTGGTCTGCGACCACGCCGGCGGCAGCGCCGTCGTGATCGACGCCGGCGGGCCGCTCGAGCCGCTGTTTGCCGCTGCCGATCGCCTCTCGGTCACGCCGTCGATGGTGCTGCTCACCCACCACCATGTCGACCATGTCAGCGACGTCGGGGGCCTGCTCGGACGCTGGCCGGGGACGCCCGTGCTGATCAGCCCACTCGAGCGCGACCTGGTGGCGGCCGCTACCGGCACGATCGACACCGGCGACCGGCTGACGCCCGGCGAGCTCGTGATCCGCCCCCTGCACACGCCCGGTCACACGCTGGGCATGTTGTCGTTCCTCGTTGAGCACCACGGGGCAACGGCGGTGTTCACCGGCGACACGCTGTTCCGCGGCTCGGTCGGGGGCGTGCGCGCGCCCGGGCACACCACCTATCAGGCGCTCAAGGACTCGATCATGGGCACCCTGATGGAGCTGGACCCGGCGACCGAGATCCACCCGGGCCACTCCGAGCCGACGACCGTCGCGACCGAGTGGGAGCACAACCCGTTCATCCGCATCTGGCGCGGCCTCGATCGCGAGGGTTCGCAGTCGTGTGTCGCGCTTGGTGACGCCGCGACGCTGATCCTGCTCGGCCCCGACTACGACGGCGGCCACAAGGCGTGGGTGCGCTGGCCCGACGGGTCCGACGACATCGTCCCCGGCTCGCGCGTCGAGGCGATCGCCTAGTGGGGCCTGCCGAGAACTCCCTCGCCCGCCCGCGGCGCGACCGACGCCGCGGCGGGAGCCGCTAACGACATGCCCCGCGAGAACATCCCGACCTCGCGGGTGGTGCGCTCGGCGACGATCGGCCGTCTCGCGGCCGGGCAGGCCGTCAAGCAGTTCGGTACGCGCGCGGCGAACCTCGCCCGCGGCGAGGAGGCGAGCGAGGCGGCACTCGCCCGTCGTCAGGTCGAGACCGCTGAACAGATCGTCGCGGTCCTCGGCACGATGAAGGGCGCGGCGATGAAGCTCGGCCAGGTGATGTCGTTCCTCGATGTCGGGCTCGTCGCGGAGGAGTACCGCGAGGAGTTTCAGCGAAAGCTCGCGGAGCTTCGCGACTCGGCGCCCCAGGTTTCCTTCAAGGAGATGCGCAAGGTCATCGAGGCCGAGTACGAGGAGCCGCTCGAGGAGATCTTCGCCGAGTTCGACACCGAGCCGATCGCGGCGGCGTCGATCGGACAGGTGTACCGCGCGACGCTGCACGACGGACGCACGGTCGCGGTCAAGGTCCAGTATCCGGGGGTTGCCGGCGCGGTTCGCGCGGACCTGAAGAACCTCGGAATGATCATGCGGCTGCTCTCCCGCATGGCGCCGGGCCTCGACGTCCAGGGAATCGCGCAGGAGATCCGGCTGCGGATCGACGAGGAGCTTGACTATGAGCTCGAAGCTGCCAACCAGCGGGCGATGGCGCGGATCTTCCGCGGCCATCCGTTCGTCTACGTCCCCGACGTGATCGGGTCGTTGTCGCGCGAGCGGGTGATGGTCAGCGAGTTCGTCACCGGCACGGGGTTCGAGGAGCTCAAGCACTCCGACGCGGAGCACCGCAACCGGATCGCCGAGATCGTCTTCCGCTTCTACTTCGGCTGCATGTACCGGCATCACCAGTTCTCCGGTGACCCCCACCCGGGGAACTTCATGCTGCTGGCCGACGGTCGCGTCGCCTTCCTGGACTTCGGGCTCTACAAGCGGCTTCCCGCGGAGCTGGCCGAGTACGAGCTGCAGATCGCCCGCCTCGGAATCCGCGGCGAGGGCGCCGCCCTGATCGAGCACCTGCACGCCGGCGGCTTTCTCGCCGAGCCCGATCGCTACACCCCCGAGCAGATCCTGCGGCAGTTCGAGGATGTGACCTGGTGGTACACGAGCGACGCCGAGATCGAGCTCACGCCCGAGATCGCGACCCAGATCGTGATCGACATGAGTGACCCCCGCTCACGCCACTATGCCCAGCTGCGCCACGAGAACCTGCCACCGGACCATCTGTTCGGCCGGCGTACCGAGACCCTCACGCTCGCCGTGATGAGCCAGCTGCGCGCGACCGGTAACTGGCATCGGATCGCCCGCGAGTGGATCTTCGGCGACCCGCCGGTAACCGAGCTCGGCCGCGCTGAGGCCGCGTTCTACGCACTCACAGGGAGTGAATCTGCATCAGGCTCGTCGTCCCCGGCACACCGCTCGGCAAGCCAGCCGTGATCCCGACCCGTTGGCCGGGCTGACACCAGCCGAGCTCGATGACGCGGGCCGCCGCGTCCAGGATCAGCTCCTCGGTCACTTCGTGGCGACGCATCCAGGCCGCCTGGACCCCCCACATCAAGCCGCAGCGCTGCACCGTCTCGTGACCGGGGGACAGGGCGTAGATCGGGACGTTCGGGCGGTGGGCGGACACCAGCCGGGCTGAGCGCCCCGAGAGGGTCGGCACCACGAGCGCGTCGAGCTCGAGCTCGCGCGCAGCGACGCAGGTGCTGTAGGCGACGGTGTAGGCCGGGTCGCGCGCGTCGCGGCGGACGCGGTGCTCGTTCCACTCGAGGTAGTTCGCGGTCGCCTCGGTGCGCTGGGCGATCGCCGCCATCATCGCCACGGCGCCGACCGGATGCGCACCGACGGCGGTCTCCTGGGAGAGCATCACCGCGTCGGTGCCGTCGAGGATGGCGTTGGCCACGTCCGCGACCTCGGCGCGCGTCGGGCGGCTCGAGTGCACCATCGAGTCGAGCATCTGGGTCGCGGTGATCGAGGGCCGGGCGAGCGCGCCGGCGAGCTTGAGCAGGCGCTTCTGGACCAGCGGCACGTCCTCGATCGGCAGCTCGATGCCGAGATCGCCGCGCGCGACCATCACGCAATCGGCGGCGCGCAGCACCGCCTCGGCGTTGTCGACCGCCTGTGGCTTCTCGATCTTGGCGACCAGCGGCAGCCGAGTCCGCTCGCGGACGAACTCGATGTCCGCGGCCGAGCGCACGAACGACAGCGCCACGAGGTCGACACCGATCGACTCGCCATGGGCGAGCAGCTCGAGATCGCGCTGGGGGACCGCCGGAAGACGGTCGACCGGCCCGGGGATGTTGAGGCCCTGCCGCGAGACGACGGTGCCGCCGATCTCGATCTCGGCATCGAGCTCGCAGAGATCCGGGCGTGTCGCGAGCACCCGCAGGCGCACCGCACCATCGGCCAGGTAGATGATCGCGTCGGGCGCCACCGACTCGGCGAGCTCCTTCCAGCTGACCGACATCCGGCGGTGGTCGCCGACCGTCTCCTCGCCGCACTCGAAGGTGACCGTCTCGCCGGGGGTGAGCTCGACCATCCCGTCGCGCAGTGCGCCGATCCGCAGCTTGGGTCCCGGGAGGTCCTGGAGGATCGCCACCGGGCGTCCCACCCGCGCGGCGGCGGCGCGCACCCGCGCGGCGGTTTCGGCATGCTCGTCGAGGCTGCCGTGCGAGTAGTTGAGGCGCGCGACATCCATCCCCGCCTCGACCAGCCGGGCGAGCACGTCGGGCTCGCGCGAGGCGGGTCCGATGGTGGCGACGATCTTCGTTCGACGCATTGCGCGCGCCACCTTAGCTGAGCGGCTGTCGCGACACGGCCCGCGCCCGGCCCGGCGGCCGGCGCCGCGGGCCGAGACAACTGCTCAGGGCGCGTCGAGGTCGGGAAAATTCCTCGCACAATGCTCGCGCAGGCGTTCGCGCAGCCACGCCCGTTCCCCGGTGGAGGCGACGCGGAGTCGCGCGAGCAGCTCGCGCTGGCCGGTCAGCGCCGGAGCGTCCGCGATCGTCCAGCTGACCGCGAGGCGCTCGAAGAGGAATTCCACGGCCCGCTGCCAGGCGTCCTCACGGCTGGCCCCCGGGGCGAGATCCTCACCGCTGCGGATTCTCGCGTAGCTCGCCCGGGTCGCCGGTGTCAGGACCCCGCGCAGGACGATCACGTTGCCCTCGGGGTCGCGGTACTCGCTGGCGGGCGCGCGCAGCCGCCGGCGTCGGGCCATCAGCGCTCCGGTCCCGGCTCGATCGCCAGCTGCTGTGCCACGAAGCTGCGTCCGTCTTGCTCGTAGCGCACGTCGACGGAGTCGTCCTGGCGGTAGGTGCCGATGCCGAACGCGCCGACCAGCCACCGCCAGCCCGACACGCGGTCACGGGCGAGGCGGCGCGGAAAGTGCAGCGCGCCGGCGCGCAGCACGTAATCGGTTCCGGCCTGCTGCAACACGCCATTGACGTACACCTCGAAGGGCTCCTCGACGCCGCGGGGCAGGCGCACGATCGATGTCTCGCTCACGGTCGCGATTATCCTCCCCACGTGTCCGACGAGATCCCCTATCGCGTGCGGCGCGTCGCGCGAGCGCGCCGGGTGAAGGTTCGCGTCGATCCGCAGCACGGCGTCGAGGTGGTCCTGCCGGCCGGTGCGCCGCTGCGGACCGCCGCCTCGGCCGTGGCCGAGCTGACGCCGTGGATCGAGCGCCAGCTCGCGGAGCTCGCCCGTGCGCGCAAGCGGATCGGGCGCGACGGGACGCTTCCGTACCTGGGCGAGAGCCTCATCGCGGTCCCCGAGGCTGGGCGGGTGCGCGCGCACCGGCGCGGCGGCGTCCTGCTGATCCCAACGGGTGACGCCGCGCTCCCGGCCATCGAGCGCTGGTACCGGCGTGCGGCGCGTGCCGAGATCTCCGGGCGCCTCGACGCCGCGAGTGCGCTCATCGGCGAGCCCTACAGCGGTTTGACGATTCGCAACCAGCGCACCCGCTGGGCCAGCTGCGCGAGCGGCGGTGCGATGAGCTTCAACTGGCGGCTGCTGCTGGCCCCGGAGCGGGTGCTCGACTACGTCGTCTGGCACGAGGTCTGTCACCTGCGGATCGCCGATCACTCGCCGGCCTTCTGGGCGCTGCTCGACGAACACTGCCCGGAATGGGCGCAGCATGCGGGCTGGCTGCGCGAGAACGGGATGGCCCTGGTGTTGTGAATGAATTGCACCGGCGGTTGCGGCCTCGCGCCGCGGTTTGTACCGTCGGCACGCGATGTCGCGAGGGCTGGGCTGGATCATCGCCGTGTCCGCGGCCGCTGTGGCCGCCGGCTCGGCACCGCTGGCCAGCGCGTTCACGGCGAGCAGCCCGGACCGGCGGGGGCTGTCGAAGGGCGATCTCGTGGTGACCTTCAGCGGCTCCGGAGGTGGCGGCTACCGCTTCCATCAGCCGGCGGTCGGCGGCTCTGGGAGCGCCTGCCGCGTCGCCGACGCCACCTACAGCGAGGCCGACAGCTACCGCTGGAGCTATCGCTTCGTTCTGCCGCCCGGCGGCGGATCGAGCGACACACCCTCGACGCTGGCCGCCGGCGGGCAGCTGAGCGGGACCGAACAGCTGGTGGAGTGCGCGGGCGCGACCGCCGTCACGAGCACCTGCACGCAGGCGCTGCGAGCGCCGCTGGCGGACAACCCGGCCGACCTCGGCTATCCCGAAGTGACCGTCGGCGCGGCCGGACGGTTTGTCACGGTGGGGGCCGTCGGCGAGCTGATCCGGTCGACGCCGCCGGACTGCACCGGTTTCGCTGTCGTCGTCGGCAACCTCGTCGAGGGATTCCCCCGGCTGCAGGCGAGCGTCGGCTTTCCCAGCGCGCTGCTGGCCTCCACGGGCGATGCCGTACGGCGCTTCACGATGGCCGGCTCCGGGCGCTACCGGGGCGTGATGCTGAGCGGCGACTGCGACTCGGCGTCCTGCGCAATCGGCACCTGCACCGATGGCAGCGGCGGCGGCGGCGTCGGGGCGCCCAGCGCGTGCAGCTTCAGCGAGAGCTACAGCGGCACGATCGAGGTGCGCGTCGTCAAATAGCCAGCACGCGTCGCAGCGCGTCCGCCGCGGACTCGCCGCGACGACACTCGACGACCGTGCGTCGGACGCGCCCGGTGAACGCCTCCGCTGAGCCGTCGCCGCGCAGATCGACCCCGCCGCGCACGGTCCCCCGGCGGCCTCGCGGTCCGGCGATCTCGATCCGCGCCGCCACCTGGCGCTGCGGTTCGATCCGCCGCCTCATGAACTGCAGCTCCTGGCGGGAGGCCTCGGGGGCCAGGGCCACGAGTCGCCGGGCGAGCGCGTCGAGAGCCGCCTCGAGGGTCTCGAGGTGCTCGCGCTCAACGCGCGAGCCGGCGCGGCTGGTGAGCGTCCACCGGGCTGAGCTCAACCACGCATCTCGAGCGGGACGTAGTCCCGGCTGCGCTCGCCGATGTAGATCTGACGGGGCCGGGCGATCTTCTGCTCGGAGTCCTGCACCATCTCGAGCCACTGCGCGATCCAGCCACTCGTGCGACCGATCGCGAACATCACCGGGAACATCGACATCGGCATGCCGAGCGCCTCGTAGATCAGGCCGGAGTAGAAGTCGACGTTCGGGTAGAGCTTCCGCGAGACGAAGTACTCGTCCTCGAGGGCGATCTTCTCGAGCTCGGTGGCGATCGCCAGCAGCGGGTTGACGCCGGTGACCTCGAAGACGTCGTCGCAGGCGCGCTTGATGATCCGGGCGCGTGGGTCGTAGTTCTTGTACACGCGGTGACCGAAGCCCATCAGGCGCTCGTTGCCGGCCTTCACACCGGCGATGAAGTCGGGGATGTTCTCCTTCGTCGCGATCCGGTGCAGCATCCGCACGACCTCCTCGTTGGCGCCGCCGTGCGAGGGGCCGTAGAGGGCCGCGATGCCGCCGGCGACCGCCGAGTAGGGGTCGACGAGCGAGCTGCCGATCGCCCGCACCGCGCTCGTCGAGCAGTTCTGCTCGTGGTCGGCGTGGAGGATGAACAGGACGTCCAGGGCGCGCGCGATCCGGGGGTCCGGCTGGTATTTCAGCTCGGTCATCTTGTAGAGCATCCCGAGCAGGTTGCCGGCGTAGTTGAGGTCGTTGTCGGGATAGACGTAGGGCATGCCCATGTTGTGGCGGTAGGAGAAGGCGGCCAGCGTCGGCATCTTGGCGATCAGGCGGATCGTCTGGATGGCCCGGCTTTCGGGATCGTGGATCTGGCTCGCGTCGGGATAGAACGTCGACAGCGCGCCAACCGCGCCGAGCAGCATCCCCATCGGGTGCGAGTTGTGGCGGAAGCCGTGCATGAACTCCTTGACGTTCTCGTGCACGAACGTGTGGATCGTGATCAGGTGCGTCCACTCATCGAGCTGGGCCGCCGTCGGCAGCTCACCGTGGACCAGCAGGTATGCGACCTCGAGGTAGCTCGAATGCTCGGCGAGCGACTCGATCGGGTAGCCGCGGTACTCGAGCACGCCCGCGTCGCCGTCGAGGAAGGTGATCGCGCTGCGGCACGACGCGGTGTTCATGAACGCCGGGTCGTAGGCGAGCAGGCCGAAGTCCTCGTCGGAGGTGCGGATCTGGCGCAGATCGAGCGAGCGGATGGCGCCCTCGACGATCGCGATCTCATAGCTCCGGCCGGTGCGATTGTCGATGACCGTCAGCGTATCGCCGGGTCCGCCCATGCCATTGGCCCCCGCTGTGGTCTGCGCTTCAGTTCTCATCGCGTCTCCAGTCGGCCGCTCGCTTGCTCCTCGATTATGAGCCACGCGGCACCTCGGCCGCGCCACCGTAGCGGCTCTCGGTCGCCGCGATCTGCCCCTGGTAGTGGCTGCCGAGCTCGGCGTGCCCGTAGGCACGCTGCGCCGGCGCGTCGAGTGCCATGAACGAGAGCTGGGCGATCGGAAGCCCCGCCCACAGCTTGATCGGCACCCGCGTGAGGTTGTTCAGCTCGAGCGTCAGCGTGCCCTGCCAACCCGGATCGCAGAAGCCGGCGGTGGCATGGACGATCAACCCCAGCCGGCCGAGCGAGGACTTCCCCTCGATGCGCGCGACGAGGTCGTCGGGGATCGCGACGTATTCGAGCGTCGACCCCAGGCAGAACTCTCCGGGGTGGATCACGAACGGCTCGTCCTCGCCGATGGTGATCGGCTCGGTGAGGTTGGTCGGCGGGTCGCGCAGGTCGATCGCCGACGCGCGGTAGTTGTGAAACACGCGGAAGGAGTTGCCGAGCCGCAGATCCACGCTCGCCGGCTGCACGAGCCCCGGATCCCAGGGGTCGATCGTGATCGTGCCGTCCGCGATGAGCCGGCGGATCGTCCCGTCGGAGAGCACCGATGAAGCGCTCACAGCCCTAGCCGTTCCCGGTGCGAAGCACTCAGTGCTCGACCCTGCGCGCCCGCGCGACGACGCCTCGCGTGCGCGGCGGCGCCGCGGGTCGGGCTCCGGCGTGCGGACCGCGGCGCGGCGCATACGGCCTGTGCGGACGTGGCGCGCGCGGGTGCGAGGGCCCGCGAACCTTGCTGCCGCCGTCCTCGTCACCGCCGACCACCGGCTCGTCGGTCTTGTGGATCGCCCACCACACGATCCACAGCAGCCCGCCGATCGGGATCTTGAGCAGCAACATCAACCAGATGAAGGTCCAGGTCATGCGGACATCGGGATGCTACACCGATCGGCTGCCGGCGCGAGTGATCCGCTGAGCGCCCTCCTACGAAGAACAGGCGACAAGGGGAGCCCCGCTCCCGACCCCTCGCGACTCCTGGAGGCCCCATGAGCGAGCCCAGCACCGACCGGCATTTCAGCCGCGCCCAGTTCCTGCGCAACACCGCCAAGGGGAGCATCGCACTCGCCGTCGGCGGCAGCGTTCTCGCCTCGGTCGACGGCGTCGCCTTCGCGGCGGGCGGTGTCAGCGACAATTCCACGCTCCAGGCCGCCTATGCGGCGGAGACCCTCGCGGTCCACGTCTACACGGCCGTGCTCGCGGGCTTTCACTCCTTCCAGCGTCCCGCGCTGCAGAACATCGACTACTTCCAGGCGGCGCTCCAGAACGAGAAGGACCACAAGGGGTTCCTCGGCAAGGCGCTCGGCAGCAAGGCGCCGACCGGCCTGACACTGACGATTCCGCGCTCGGCGCTGAAGTCGGGCCAGGCCGTGCTGAACTTCGGCGTGGCGCTCGAGACCGCGTTCGTCTCGACCTACCTGGGCGCCGTGGGCACGCTGAAGTCGGCGGAGCTGAAGCTCGTCGCGGCCAAGGTCGCGGCCAACGAAGCGACGCACTTCAGCTTCTTCGACGCGGCCGCCGGAGGACACGGCGTGCTGCCATCGCTGCCGGCCACGGTGACCGTCGCGCAGGCCGCGACGGTGCTCACGCCCTACATCCCGAACTTGACGGCGCGCCTGACGGCCGCCGGGTTCCCGAACGCCTGATCGGCGCGCGGCGGCAGCAGCTTCGCGCCGGCGCGGAGCCGTCCGGATACCTCAGCCGGGGGGCTCCGCGCTCAGCCGCGCAGCACGATCGGCGCGTCGCTGAAGTGCGTGACCCGCTCGAGCTCGCGAACACGCACCGCGACCTCCTCGCCGGTCAGCCGGGCGACCCGCTCGGTTCCGAACTCCTCCACGTTGAACGAGGCGAGCGCCGTGCCGTAGGCCATGGCACGGCGCAGCAACCCGTCGTCGATCGCGTCGATGCCGTGCGCCGCGATGTAGCCGATGAGGCCACCGGCGAAGGTGTCGCCGGCGCCGGTCGGGTCCACGACGGTTTCCAGCGGGAACGCCGGAAGCGAGAAGTAGCCGTCGCCGGTTATCAGCGCCGCCCCGTACTCGCCCTGCTTCGCGATGATCGAGCTGGGGCCGGGCGGCCCCCAGGCGAGCACGTCGCGGGCGGCGCTCAGCGTGTTCGGCTTCCCGGTCAGCTGCCGCAGCTCGGCGTCGTTGAGCACGAGGCAATCGACGGTGCCGATCGTCTGCACGAGCGAGTCGCGGGCGATCTCGATCCACAGGTTCATCGAGTCAAGCGCGGCAAACCGCGCGCCCGTGCACTGCGCACGCACGGCTCGCTGCAGATCAGGCTGGATATTCGCCAGGAACAGGACCTCGCTCTCACGGGCGGCGGCCGAGAGCTTGGGCTCGAAATGCTCGAACACGCCGAGACGGGTCTCGAGCGTCTCGCGGCTGTTGAGGTCCCAGCCGTACTCGCCGGCCCAGAAGAACGTCTCGCCCCCCGCGACGTGCTCGATGTCGCTCACGTCGACCCCGCGGCCGCGCAGCACGTCGAGCTCGGCTTCGCCGAAGTCGTCCCCGACAGGTCCGACGACACGCACTTCGTTGAAGAACGACGCGGCCAGCGCGAAGTGCACGGCGGCCCCGCCGAGCATCCGCTCGCGCTCGCCAAACGGCGTCTTGACCGCATCGAAGGCGATTGATCCGACGACTGTGACCGACATGCGGGCGGGAAGGTTACTTTGCCGGTCCTGGCGATGCGATCCGGGAACCCGCCCGCCTCGACCGCGGGCATCGGGCCGGGCGTGCTCTTCGCCGGAGGGCCCGGCCGAATAAGCTGCAAGTGATGGCATCCTTCAAGGACCTCGGACTGTCCGAGCCGGTACTCGCCGCGCTGCGCGAGATCGGCTACGAGTCGCCCAGTCCGATCCAGGAGCAGACGATCCCACCGCTGCTCGCCGGACGCGACGTGATCGGCCAGGCGCAGACGGGGACCGGCAAGACCGCCGCGTTTGGCTTGCCGATGGTCGAGTACATCGATCCGGAGCTCGACGAGGTGCAGGCGCTCGTGCTGACCCCGACACGCGAACTGTGCATCCAGGTCACCCAGGCGCTGCGCGTGTATGGCGCGACGCGCGGCGTCGATGTGGTCGCCGTGTTCGGCGGCGCGCCGATTCGCAACCAGGAGGCGCAGCTGCGCGGCGGCGGCCACATCGTCGTTGGCACCGTCGGCCGCGTGCTCGACCTCGTCTCGCGCGCCTCGCTGGTGCTCCACGACTGCCGCTACGTGGTCCTCGACGAGGCCGACGAGATGCTCGACCTCGGCTTTCTCGAGGATGTCGAGAAGATCCTCGCCGCGACGCCCTCGGGCCGTCAGACGGCCCTCTTCTCGGCGACCATGCCGCCGCCGATTCGTGCACTGGCCGACCGCTACCTCTATGACCCGCTGGTCATCGAGGTCGAGGCCGCGACGCTGACGATCGACACCGTCGAACAGTTCCAGCTTGCCGTCGAGACGCGTGAGAAGGCGGCGCGGCTGGTCGAGGTGCTGCGCGCGGAGCAACCCGACCAGGCGATCGTCTTCGTGCGCACCAAGATTCGCTGCGACCAGCTGTTTCGCACGCTGCGCGACAAGGGCATGAATGTCCGGGCGCTGCACGGCGACCTCAGCCAGGGCCAGCGTGACGGCGTCATGCTCGCGTTCAAGGGCGGGCGGGTGCCGGTGCTCGTCGCAACCGATGTGGCGTCGCGCGGGCTGGACATCTCGACCGTCACCCACGTCATCAACTTCGACGTCCCGACCTCGACCGACACCTATGTGCACCGGATCGGCCGAACCGGTCGCGTCGGGCGCTGGGGCCGTGCGATCACCTTCGTCGAGGCCCGCCAGAAGCGCGAGCTGGAGGCCATCGAGCGACGCAGCGGGATCGAGATCGCACCGTGGTCTCCGGGCGCCAGCACCAAGCCGGCGCCGCTGACGACGCGCCCGCGCCGCCACTCCAAGCCGCACGTCCGCCACCCCGCCGACGAGCCGCGCGCCCGCCTGGTGGCCAGCGGGGGGCGCGCCGCGGGCATCGAGGTCGCCGACCTCGTCGCGGCGATCACGCGCGCCACCGCGCTCGACGGTGAGGCGGTTTCCGATGTCACGATGCTCGAGCGTTTTGCGCTGCTGAGCGTGCCCGCCGGCGAAGCCGACCGCGTCATCGAGCGCGCGTCCGGCGTCGAGGTGGCGGGCCATACGCTGGCGCTCGAACGCGCCGGCACCTGAACACCACACGAGTCGACTGGAGCCGCCCGATGTCCACCGCCACGATGACGACCTCCGAGGGAACGATCGAGATCGAGCTGTTCGACGAGGACGCGCCGAGCACCGTCCAGAATTTCACGACCCTCGCGCAGAAGGGCTTCTACGACGGGCTGATCTTCCACCGGGTGATCCAGGGCTTCATGCTCCAGGGCGGCTGTCCCGAGGGGACCGGCACCGGCGGCCCCGGCTACAGCTTCGACGACGAGCCCAACTCCCATCCGGTCGTGCGCGGCGCGCTGGCGATGGCCAACGCCGGCCCCAACACCAACGGCTCCCAGTTCTTCATCGTCACCGCCGAGGCCTGTCCGTGGCTCGACGGCAAGCACACGGTGTTCGGCGAGGTCCGCGACGGAATGGCCGTCGTCGATGCGATCGATGCCACCGCGACCGACGGACGCGACCGCCCGGTCACCCCGATCGGCATCGAGTCGGTGACGATCACCGCCTAGCGACTGGTTGCGCGCATGATCGAGGTTCGCAACCCGGCGACCGGCGCAGCGCTCGGGACCGTCCCGGCGCTTGACGCCACGGCGCTGGCGGCGCTCGCGGCCCGTGCGCGCGCCGTGCAGCCGCAGTGGGCGGAGCTCGGTTTCGAGGGCCGCGCGCCGGTGCTGCGCCGGATGCAGCGCTGGCTGCTCGACAACGCCGAGCGGGTGATCGAGACGATCGTCTCCGAGACCGGCAAGGCCTACGAGGACGCCCAGCTGCTCGAGCTGGGCTACGCGGTCTCCGCGCTGTCGTTCTGGGCGCGCCACGCGGGCGACTATCTGGGCGAGCGGCGCTTCTTCGCCCACGCGCCGCTGATCGCCGGCCGGCGCCTGATCACGCGCTACGCGCCGCGCGGCCTGGTCGGCATCATCGGGCCGTGGAACTTCCCGCTGCTGAACTCCTTCGGTGACGCGATCCCCGCCCTGGCGGCCGGCAACAGCGTGCTGTTGAAGCCCTCCGAGCTGACGCCGCTGACCTCGTTGCTGGTCGCCGAGGGCCTGCGGGAGTGCGAGCTGCCCGACGGCGTGTTCGCGGTCGCCACGGGCGGGGCCGAGACCGGCGAGGCGCTGATCGATCTCGTCGACTTCGTGATGTTCACGGGCTCGACGGCGACCGGTCGCAAGGTGGCCGTCCGGGCCGGCCAATCGCTGACGCCGTGCGCGCTGGAGCTGGGCGGCAAGGACGCGCTGATCGTGCTCAAGGGCGCGCCGCTCGAGCGCGCCGCCAACATCGCCAGCTACTACGGGATGCTCAACGCCGGCCAGAGCTGCATCTCGCTGGAGCGGGTCTACGCCGAGGCGCCGATCTATGACGAGCTGCTGGCGAAGGTGGTGGCCAAGGTCCAGCGGCTGCGCGTCGGTGAGCCGCGCGGTCCGGGTGCGGTCGAGGTCGGGGCCATCAGCTCGCCGCGCCAGCTCGAGATCATCGAGTCCCACGTCGCCGACGCCCTGGCCAAGGGCGCCCGCGTCGCGACCGGGGGCCACCGGCTGCCGGGGCCGGGCTCGTTCTTCGAGCCGACGGTGCTCGTCGACGTCGACCACACCATGCGCTGCATGACCGAGGAGACCTTCGGACCGACGCTGCCGGTGATGAAGGTCGCCGACGCCGATCAGGCCGTGGCGCTGGCCAACGACTCGCGCATGGGCCTCGGCGCCGCCGTGTTCGCGGCCGACCTGCAGCGCGGCGAGGCGATCGCGCGGCGCCTGGCGGTCGGCGCGGTGTGCGTCAATGACGCGGCGGTCAACTACTTTGCGCTGGAGGCGCCGATGGGGGGGATCAAGGAGTCCGGAATCGGTGTCCGCCACGGACCGGAGGGGATCCGCAAGTTCACGACATCCCAGACGATCCTGCTCAGTCCGCGGCTGATGCCCCGCCGCGAGCCGCAGATGTACCCCTACACCAAGGTCTCGGCGCCGCTCGTGCGACGGCTGCTCGCCGCCCTGTACCGCCGCTAGGGACCATGCCTAGGCGGTCGCGGCCGCGTCGAGTCCGGCGGCGATCCCCTGCGCGATCAGCTCGAAGTGCTCCGGCTGCGCGGTGAGCGGAGGTGAGACCGCGACGCTCGAGCCGAGCTGGCGAAGCAGCACACCGGCCTGTCGCGCGGCCATCGTCACGCGTCCAAGGGCGGCCGGGTCGCGCGCGAGCAGCTCGCTGTCCAGCTCGACCGCGGCCAGCGTTCCGACCCCGCCGCGCACCTCCGCCGCCGCCGGGTGATCGGCGAGCCCGCGCAGTGCGTCGAACAGCACCTGCTCCATCTCCCGCCCGCGGGGCACGAGGTTCTCGCGTTCCAGCAGCTCGATGTTGGCCAGCGCCGCGGCCGCGCACGTCGCGTGCCCGGCATAGGTGGCGCCCTGGCGAAACACCGGGCTCCCCGGGCCGTCCCAGAACGGCTCGGCGACGCGGTCTGAGACGATCACCCCGCCCAGCGGCAGGTAGCCGCTCGTGACCCCCTTGGCAAAGGTGATCATGTCAGGAGCGACATCCCAGCGCTCGATGCCGAACCACGTCCCGAGCCGCCCGAAGCCGCAGATCACGGCGTCGGCGACGAGCAGCACGTCGTTGCGGGCGCAGATCGCCGCCACCCCTTCGATGTAGCGGTGACCGGGCGGGTACAGGCCGCCGGCGCCGATCACCGGCTCGAGGAAGAACGCCGCGATGCGCTCGGCGCCGATCCGCCCGATCGCCTGCTCGAGCGCTTCGACCGAGTCGTGCGGGACCTGTTCGGCCTCGACCTGCGGGCCGTAACCGGTGCGGTTGGCGGGAATGCCGCCGATCGCGGTGCCGTAGCCGTGGGTGCCGTGGTAGCCCTGGGTGCGGCTCACCAGGACCGTGCGGTCGGGCTGACCCAGCTCGTACCAGTAGCGCCGCGCGAGCTTGGCCGCGACGTCGATCGAGTCGCCGCCGCCGGAGGTGAGGAAGACGCGCGCGGGCATCGGTGCGCGGTCCGCCAGCACCTCGACGAGCTCCAGCGTCGGCGCCGTGGAGAAGTCGCCGAAGTTGGAGTAGGCCTCGATGCGCGAGAGCTGCTTGGCGACCGCGGCCGCGATCTCAGGGCGACCGTGGCCGACGTTGGCGTACCACAGGCTCGCCGTCGCGTCGAGATATCGGTTTCCCTCGTCGTCCCACACCCATACGTCCTCGCCGCGCTCGATCACGAACTCGGCGCCCTTGACGCTGCCCATGTCCGCGAACGGATGCCAGTACCGCGTGTCCCGCATCAGGCTGCCTCCTTGTCGACCCGGCCCTTGAGCCGCCCTCTCCGGGCGGCGACCGGTCGTCGAAAGGGTATTCGTCGGCGCCCGCTCAGGGGATCGTCGGCTGCCGACGGCCGCGTCCTGCGCGATCGCCGCCGTTTGCGTCGGTCGGCGAGCCGAGCACGCGCAACGCGTCCGGTGGCACGTGGACCAGCACGGGAGTGCCCTGCTGCGAGGCGACCGGCCCCCGCGGCGACGGGATCCCGGGGCCGCGGGGCCGCGGCTAATCCAGCTGGCGGCGGATCTCTTCGATCCGCTCGTCGGAGATCGAGGCAAACGCCTCGAGCACCGCCGGGTCGAACTGCCCGTCGCTTGACTCGAGCACGTCGCGGGCCTGTGCGATGCCCACCGCGGCCCGGTACGGCCGATCGCTGGTCAGCGCGTCGAGCGCATCGGCGAGGGCGAACACGCGAGCGACGACGGGGATCTCCTCGCCGGCGAGGCCGTCGGGGTAGCCGGCGCCGTCCCAGCGCTCGTGGTGGTGGCGGACGAGCGGCCGCGCCGGCTCGAGGAACGCGATCTCGCCGATGATCGACTCGCCGATCACCGGATGGCGTTCCATCACCATGCGCTCCTCGGCGTCGAGGGTTCCCGCCTTGAACAGGATCCCGTCGGGGATCGCGACCTTGCCGATGTCGTGCAACAGGAATGCGCATTCGAGCTCGGAGTCGTCGGCGATCTCGAGTCCGCTCGCGACGGCCAGCTCGATCCCGTAGGCGGTGACGCGGTCGGCATGGTGCGCGGTGTAGGCGTCGCGCGCCTCGACCGCGCCGGCGAGTGCGCGAACGGTCGCCATGTAGCTCTCGCTCAGCTCCCGCGCTCGTTGGCGCTCGCGGCGCGAGGTGGCCCGCAGGTCGGCCGCGTAGCGGTCGAGCTGTTGCTCCTTGATCGCGTTCTCGGTTCTCTGATGCTCGAGCTCGGCGCGCAGCGCCGACAGTTCGCTCGCTTCGTCGGCGGTCGCTCGCCGAGCCGGCGGGGTGGCCTGTGCCATCGTGCCAGCGTAGCGGTCGCATCGGTCGCGCCAGGCCGCGTAGGATCACCGCCTGCGTGCTCGACACAGTCCTTCTCGCCCTCGCCGCGTCGCTCTGCTGGGGCACGGCGGACTTCACCGCGGGGCTGAAGGCGCGCACGGTGGCGCTGCCCGTCGTGCTGCTCGTCAGTCAGGGGGCCGGACTCGCGATCTCGCTGGTGATCGTCGCGTTGAGCGAGCGGCCCCTGCCGGGTGTCGGGCAGGAGCTCGCGGGACTCGGCGGGGGGGCCGGTGGGATCGCCGGCCTGGCGTGCTTCTACCGTGGGCTCGCCACCGGCACGATGAGCGTGGTCGCGCCGATCGCCGCGACCGGGGTCGTGATCCCGGTCGTCGCGGGGGTGCTGGGCGGGGATCACCTCGCGGCGATTCAGGTGCTCGGCATGCTCGCTGCCGTGGCCGGCGTGGTCCTGTCCTCGCGGCACCCCGACCCCGACCCGACGTCGGCGGATCGGCGTTCGCACCGCAGGGCCGTCGAGCTTGCCCTGCTCGCCGCCGTCGGCTTCGGCTCCTACTTCCTGCTCGCCCACATCGCCGCTCGCGGCGGCGTCGGCTGGCTGCTGCTGAACGCACACATCACGACGGTCCTCGGCGTGCTGATCGCGGCGGCGTTCGTGCGCTCGACGCTTCGCGTCCCGCGCCGGACCGACCTCGGCGTGCTGGCGCTGGCCGGAGCGGTTGACCTCGCCGCCACGGGCCTCTACGGGATCGCCAATGTCCACGGGCAGCTGAGCATCGTCGCCGTCGCGGGGTCGCTGTATCCGGTGACCACCGTGCTGCTCGCCCGGAGCGTGCTGCGAGAGCGCGTGGCCAGCGTCCAGGCGCTCGGCGTCGGCCTTGCGCTCGCCGGGGTTGCGCTGATCGCGGCATGATGTGGCGCGCCGACCGCAACATTCCGGTTGTTTCGGGGTCTTAGTGGGAAGCGCCGCCGGAGGAGACGCCGCCACGCCGATGCCAAAGACCAAGCTCACAGCCCTGCTGATCGCCGCCACGCTGCTCGGCGCCGGCGTTCTCGGCGCCGCCCCGGCGTTCGCCTCCCACGGCGAGACCGTCTTCTACGAAGCGCCACGCGACCTGCTCGGAGTCCCCGCGGCGACGCAGGCCAAGACGCTGGCGAAGCTGAAGTCGCTTGGCGTGCACGCGCTGCGCATCGTGCTCTACTGGGGCCAGGTCGCGCCCAGCCCAAAGCACAAGCAGCGCCCCAACTTCAACCAGGCCAACCCGTCGGCCTACCACTGGCGCTCCTACGACGAGTTGATCAACGCCGTGACCGCGCTGCACTGGACGGTGCTGCTGACGGTCAGCGGCGGCTTCGGCACGGTGCCGCGCTGGGCGACGCCCCACGGCGAGGATCAGTACAGCTACCCGAGCGCGACCGACTTCGGCCAGTTCATGCGAGCCGTCGGCAAGCGTTACGGCAAGAAGGTGAAGCTCTACTCGATCTGGAACGAGCCCAACCAGCCGCAGTACCTGAGGCCGCAGTACGTCAAGGGTCGGCTCGTCTCGCCGATGATCTACCGCAACCTGTTCCTGGCCGCCTACAAGGGCCTCCGGGAGTCCGGCAACTTCCGCGGCATGCGGGTGCTGATGGGCGAGACCTCGCCGGTCGGTGTGCAGGCTGCCGGGATTCCCGCGCCGCTGGCGTTCCTGCGCGGCGTGCTCTGCCTGAACGCCAGCTACCGGCGGGTCGGGCACTGTTCGAAGCTGCCGGCCTACGGCTATGCGCAGCACCCGTATGCCGAGGGCCCGGGACCGTTCTGGATCCCGTCGCGCAAGGTCGACCCCCACGCCGACGATGTCACGATCGGAACGATCGGCCGCCTGATCAAGGCGCTCGACCGCGCGGCCGCCGTCGGCGCGATCCGCTCCGGGATGCCCGTCTATGTCACCGAGATGGGGGTTCAGAGCGTGCCCAACCCGATCTTCGGGGTGTCGCTGGCGCAGCAGGCAGAGTACGACGCGATCTCCGAGAAGCTCGCCTGGAACAACCCGCGCGTGGCGTCCTATGACCAGTACCTGCTACGTGACGACCTGCCGACCCGCAGCCGCAACCCGATCCTCCGCTGGCCCGGCTTCGAGTCCGGCCTGGAGACCTACCAGGGTGTCGAGAAGCCCGCCTTCAGCGGCTTCCGCCTGCCGCTCGCGGTGACCCGCACGCATGCCGGCGTGTCGTTCTGGGGGATCGTGCGACCGGCGAGCGACCCGCCGTCCGCGGGCGGACCCGTCCGGCCGACCGGGCCGACCGGGCCGACCGGGCCGACCGGCGCGACCGGCGCGAGCGGCGCGAGCGGCGCGACCGGCGCGACGGGTTCGACCGGAGCCACCGGCGCGACCGGAACGACCGCTGCGACCGGAACGACCGGCGCCACCGGCGCCACCGGAACGACGGCAAAGACGCTCGGGAGCACCACGGTCCTGGTGCAGTACTCCTCCAACGGCGGCAAGAGCTGGCGCACGCTGACGCGCGTGCGGACGGACTCGAGCGGCGCATGGAGCGCCACCGGGCACTTCGCTTCGCACCGGCTGTGGCGAACCAGGTGGGTTTCGCCGACCGGGGCGGCGTTCACCGGCGCGGCGACGCGCGCCTACACGACGACCTCGCCAACGCCCGTCCGCTGACCCCGCGGCGGTGCGCCGAGCGCCGTCGGGCGTTGCGCACGCGATTCCGACCGGGGTCGAGGCGTACGCTTGAACGGTGCCCGAGCTGCCCGAGGTCGAGATCACCGTCCGCCGTCTGCACGCGGCGCTGCGCGGCGAGCAGATCGTCTCCGCGCGGGCGCCCGGAATCAACACGCTGAAGAGCTTCGCGCCGCCGCTCGACGCGCTCGCGGGACGTCAGGTCGACGTCGTGCGCCGGCGCGGCAAGCAGATCATCATCGAGGTCGGCGGCGAGCTGGCGCTGCTGCTGCATCTGATGTCGGCCGGCCGGCTGCAGCTGTTCGATCGGCCCGCCGGCCTGCGTGACCGCACATCGCGACTGCTCGTCGCGATCGCCGACGGCCGCGAGCTGCGCTTGCGGGAGTTCGGCACCAAGCAGGCGGCATGGGTCAAGCTGGTGGCGCTCGATGCGCTCGGCGAGGAGGACTCGCTCACACGTCTCGGGCCCGAGGCGTGGCCGCAGGCGCCGGACGATCTCGGCGCGCGCCTGGCCGAGCCGCGACCGCTGCATGCCGCGCTGCGCGATCAGCGGGTGATTGCCGGGATCGGGCGCTCGTGGGTCGACGAGATCCTCTGGAGCGCGCAGCTGTCGCCCTTCAAGCGCGGCGCGGACCTCGACGCGCAGGAGCTGGCAACGCTCTCGGAGTCGATCGTCTCGACGCTCGACGGCGCGCTCGAGCACTACGAGCGCACGATCGAGCTGCCGATCCCCGACAAGCTGCCGATGCCGCTGCAGGTCCACCGTCGCGAGGGCGAGCCGTGCCCGCGGTGCGGGACGCGCCTGGCCGCCGTCAACTACGAGGATTACGTGATGAGCTACTGCCCCAAGTGCCAGACCGACGGACGCGTGCTCAAGGACCGCCGCCTGTCGCGGCTGTTGAAGTGACCGCCGTCGCGTAGGGCGGCCGCTCAGGCCGGCGGGTCCAGGAACGGCGCGACCATCGCCAGGATCTGCTCGGGCCGGCGGATCATCTCGACATGGGTCGCGCCCGGGAGGATCGCCAACTGCGCGTCGGGGATGAGCTCCAGCAGCTCGGCTGCGCGGGCGATGCTGATGAAGTCCCGGTCGCCGATGAGGATCAGGGTGGGGGCGCGAATCGCGGCGAGCTCCTCAGAAGAGGGGCCGGCGATCGCGCCGACCAAGGCGCTGAGCCGAGTGACGAGGGCGCCGAATCGATCGGGATCGGGTGCCACCCGCCGGTATGCCTGCGCCCATTCCCGGCCGTCGGCGGCGGTCGGCATGCGGTCGGGGTCGAGCTGCCCGTCGAGCGCGAAGTCGTCGCGACGCGACGGCGTCGACGCGAGCACGAGCTTGCCCACCAGATGCGGATGGCGCGCGACCACAGCCAGGCTGACGGCGCCGCCGAGGCTGTAGCCGAAGAAGTCCGCCTCGTCGATCGCGAGGTGCCCGAGCAGGGTCACGATGTCGTCGGCGAAGGTCTCGAGTGTCATCTCGCGGTCGATGTCCGCGGTATGCCCGTGTCCCTGCAGCTCGACGGCGACGACCGTGTGGCTCCTCGCCAGTGCCGGGATCATTGCGCCGAAGTTCAGATCGATCGTGAGCAGGCCGCCGTGCAGGAGCACGAGCGGTCGCCCGCTGCCATGGACTTCGTAGTACAGCCGCAGCCCGTTGACGTCGGCGTAGGTCGGCGACGGCATGCGCGCGCCTACTTCGGCGGCAGCGTACGGGCGTAGGCGACGCCGCGCGTGACCCACGCGGCGAGCTCGCGCTTGGTCTTCAGCCCGTCGGGCGCGACGATGATCCATCCCTCCATCGTGCGCCCACCCATCTCCATCAACTCGACGTGCGGGCGCGCGAGCGCTGCGTCAGTCTCGCCGGGGTCGATGCGGACCAGCAGCCCGCCGGTGCGCGAGGCGCTGACCGACATGTGGCCGTGCAGGAGGAACGCGAGGCCGCCGAACATCTTCTGTTCGGTGATCGCCTCCTCGTCGACCAGCAGTTCGCGGAGGCGGTGTACGAGATCCTCGTCATAGGGCATGTCGATGCTGCGAGCGTACATCCCGACGAGGCCGCGCGCACGGCCCGCGCCGCATCAGGCTCGTCGGGCGGCGGGGTTGGCCGTAAGCTGCTGCCGGCGTGAAGGCGAACCGCTCAATCCCGCGATCCACCGTCATTCCGGTCCTCATCTACCCCGACGTTCGCGAGGCGGTCGACTGGCTGTGCGCCGCCTTCGGGTTCGTGGAGCGGGTCCGGATCGGTGAGAACCACCGCTCCCAGCTCTCCTTCGGCGACGGTGCGCTGATCATCGGCGACGTCCGCGGGGATCGCCACCCGCCGCGTCCGGGTGAGGCCACGCACTCGGTGCTGGTCCGCGTGGACGACGCGCGCGCCCACTGCGAGCACGCCCGTGCGCACGGTGCGCGCATCCTGACGGAGCCGACCGACCACGAGTACGGCGAGCGGCAATACAACGCGGAGGACCCGGCGGGCCACCAGTGGACGTTCTCCGAGACGCTCGCCGATGTCGCTCCCGAGGAGTGGGGCGGAGAATCGGTCCCGGCGCACTGAAAGCCGGACGCGGCCTCGGACCATCGCGGTCAGCTGCGCGTCCTGCCCTCGCGGAGCATCTCGAGTGCCTGCGTGATCCGTCGCGCGCGGGTCTCGGGACGCTTGGCGTCCTCGATCCAGCGCGCGTACTCCTTGCGGTGGGTGTATGCGAGCCGGTCGAACGCGGCGCGCGCCTGCGGGTCCCCGGCGAGGGCTTCGGTGAGCGCCGACGGCACATCGACCTCTCGCGTGGCCCGGTCCAGCGTGATTTCGACCTCGATCGCGTCCCCTGTCTCGACACCCGCGCCGTCGCGCACCGCACGACTGAAGCCGAGCAGGAACTCGCCACGCATGCGCGTCACCGTCGTGCGCCACTCGTAGCCGTTCACGGCAGCCAGAACGGGAAAGCGCTTGGCCCCCTCGCCGACCGCGGCCACCTGATCCTCGCCGAGCACGATGGCGGCAGCCGGGCCGTGGGCCACGAGCGTCGACTTGACGCGAATCGATCCGATCGCGTGAACTCTGCCATATGACCGTCGCGGGGTACGGGCCCGCGCGCCGGTTGACGGGGCTGGGACGCGCCGCGATGATCACTCCAGTCGCTCGCACCGGGCGGGCGCGGAGAGGAAAAGGGGAGACCATGTCTGCTGAGAACGTCAGTGTGCTCCGCGACGCGTACGGCGCGTTCGCGCGGCAGGACATTCCGGGGGTGATGGCGGCATTCGACGAGAACATCGAATGGCAGGCGCCGGATTCGCTCCCGTTCGGCGGGCTATACCGTGGCCACGACGGGGTGGGCGGCTTCTTCGGCCAGTTGCCGACCTACTGGCAGGAGCTCAGCGTCGAGCCCGAGGAGTTCATCGACGGAGGCGACACGATTGTCGTTGTGGCGCGGGTTCGCGGCACCGCCGCCGGTGGCTCGCTCGATCAGAAGCACGTGCACATCTGGCGCATGCGGGACGGCAAGGCGGCGTCGTTCACGGAGTACTCGGACACCGCTCGCGCCCTGCAGGCGCTCGGTCAGGAGAGCACGGCGACGGCCTGAGGTCCGGTCGCGCCGATCCCGGGTGGCGCGGCGTGGGTTGAGAGGTCCTGCGCCGCGCGGCGGCGGTACGCGCTCGCGCCGCCCGTTCCGGGCCCCGTCCCCGGCTGTTGACCAAGCGTACAGCCGAGCACCGCACGTGGACGGCCGCCGCCAGAGATGTGGATCGGGCTATACGATCCGACCATGATCGAATCCGGCACCAAGGCTCCCGACTTCACCCTCCCCGACCAGGACGGCAACGACGTCAAGCTCTCGCAGCTGGAGGGCAAGACCGTCGTCCTGTACTTCTACCCCAAGGCGGATACCCCCGGCTGTACCGTCCAGGCGTGCGGGGTGCGGGACCGCCGTGCGGAGTACGACGCCGCCGACGCGGTCGTGCTCGGCGTTTCGCCCGACAAGGTCGCGGCGCTGAGGAAGTTCGCGGACAAGTACGGCCTTCCGTTCACGCTGCTCTCCGATCCCGAGCACGCGGTCGCTGAGAGCTATGGCGTGTGGGTCGAGAAGTCGCGCTACGGACGGACCTACTTCGGCAACTCGCGCACGACGTTCATCATCGACGCCGGCGGCGTCGTGGCGCACGTGATTCCGACGGTGACCCCGGCGACCCACGACGACGAGGTGCTCGCCGCGATCGCGGCGCTGTAGGCACGCTCAGGCGACCAGTCCGAGCGCCGATGCTCCCCCGGCCGCCGCGGCGGCCGCAGCCGCCGCCGGCTCGGCGGCGCGGACGCAGTTGCGACCGGCACGCTTGGCGTCGTAGAGCGCGCCGTCGGCGCGCGCGTAGAGCTGGGCCGGGAGCTCGTCGGGGCCGGCCTCGGCGATGCCGATCGAGATCGTGACGGCGGGATCGCCGCCGTGAGCCTCGGCGACGGCCTCGCGAAGACGCTCGGCGACGCTGTAGGCGCCCGCGCGGTCACAGTGGACGAGCAGCACGGCGATCTCCTCGCCGCCGACCCGCGCCACCGCGTCGATCGTGCGCACGCCGTCGAGCAGCGTCGCCGCCACCCGAGTCAGGACCCCGTCGCCGACGGCGTGCCCGTGGCGATCGTTGATCCCCTTGAAGTGGTCGAGGTCGCAGAGGAGGATCGAGAACGGCTCGCTCGAGCGGCGGTGACGCTCGATCTCGTGCCCGACCCGCTGGTCGAAGCCGCGCCGGTTGAGCAGGCCCGTGAGCGGGTCGCAGGTCGCGAGGCGGGCGAGCTCGTCGTGGGCCGCTGTGAGCCGGCGGCGCAGGACCCAGACCGCCGCGACGGCGCTCGCGAGCACCAGCGTGGCGGTCGTCCAGTGCGCCTGCGTGACCTCGGTCGGCGGGCGGGCGTTGACCAACCAGCCATACGCGCCGCAGCAGATCACCAGGACGAGGATCGAGAAACGCGCGGCCAGGAAGCACGCCCCGAAGATCGCCGCCAGCAGGAAGAGAACGACCAGATCGGCGAAGCTGGGCCGGTTGACCACGGCGGCGAGCGTCAACAGGCCCGTGGCGACGACGACCAGGCCCGCCAGCGTGACGTCACCGAAGCGCTCGCCCGAGCGCCAGGTCATCACCACCCCGGCTGCCGAGAGCACGCAGACGACGCCCGTGGCAATGGTCAGCGGGTATCCCAGGCGCGCGAACGCGATGCTGCCCGCAAGCAGCGACGCGCTGGCGGCGAGCAGCACCGCGCTCGCGTGGGCGCGCACTCGTCGCAGACCGAGCTCCATATTCTGGAGATCGGCAGCCGCAACGCGCGTGTGCTGCATCGTGGACGAATCGGCGAGTGCCGTGCGGGGCGCTCAGCGCTTCGGCGAGTCATGCGCCCGCGCGGCGCACTAGCGTGTATGGCGTGCGTGCGCCGCACGCCATACGAACCGAGCCTCTCCCGGCCGGCAAACAAGGAAAGGAGCCCGATGTCCACGGTCACGTTGCACGATGAGATAGCCGATCTCGAGCGCCTGCTCGCAGGAGCTCAGGCTTTGATTGCCACATCGCGTGAGCCCGGCGGGTGGCTGCGCGCCGCGGATCAGGATGACGAGGAGGAGGACGACCTCTTCGGCGACGACGACCTCGGGTTCGATGATGTCGACGAGGACGAGCTCGAGGAGGACGACGACGCACTCGACGAGGACCTCGACGACGAAGAGCTCTGACGCGCGTGCTGTGCACGCTCACGCGCAGTCCGTAGGCTTGCATCGACGTGACAGGGGTGCTCGCCTCAGCATCGTTCTCCAGGAGCGTCGACCAATTCTTCAACGGGGTCGGCAAGTTCTTCTCGGACCTTGCCGCCGTCCACTGGGGCGCGCTGGTTCTCGGGATGGTGCTGTTCGCGCTGAACCTGACGTTGCGCTCGCGCGCGATCTTCAACAGCATGCGGGCCGCATACCCGCAGGAGCGATTCCGGTGGCGGCGCATCTGGGGCGCGTATTTCGCGGCCGTCGGGTTCAACAACGTGGTCCCGGCCCGCGGCGGCGATGTGATCAAGGTCTTCCTGGCGAAGAGCTCGATTCCGCGATCGAGCTACGCGACGGTTGCCGCGTCGATCTACACCGAAGCCCCGTTCGACGCGGTGGTCGGCGTGTTCGTGCTGATCTTCGCGTTCACCCAGGGCGTGTTCCCCAAGCCGCCAGACTTCGCCAAGCTCAACGCGTTCGACCTCTCCTTCCTGGCCTCGAACTTCCGTCTGACCCTGTTCCTGATCACGGCGCTCGCGATCGCCGGACTCATCGGCTTCGCGCTGCTCTCACGGCGGGTCGTCGCGTTCTGGGAGCGCCTGCGACAGGGCTTCGCGATCCTCCGCGATCGCCGGCGCTACCTGCGCCAGGTCGTCGCGCTCCAGGCCGTCGCCTGGCTGTGCCGCGCGGCGGCGTTCTGGTGCTTTCTCGACGCCTTTCGGATCGGCGGCTCGGTCGGGAACGTGATGCTGGTGTTCGGCGTCAACGCGGTCTCGGGCATGATCCCGCTGACTCCCGGCGGCGCCGGCGTGCAGCAGGCGCTGTTCCTCCAGGTCTTTGCCCACGGCCGGCACAGCGACATCGTCGCGGCCTACTCGGTCGGTCAGCAGATCGTCATCGCGGCGCTGACGGCGGGCGTCGGCTTCCTCGCGCTGATCGTGATCTTCCACTTCCGCTCGTTCAAGGAGGTGATCCACGCCGGTCGCGCGGATCGCGCAGCGGAAGCCCAGGCCCGCCAGGGCGGCCGCGACGAGCCCGCTGCGCCTACTGAAGTCCGGCGCGTGCCTCGCGAACGAGTGTGACGGCCTCGGGGAAGATGACAGCCATCAGGGAGCGGATCTGCTGAGCCTGCTGCTCGGCGTTGCCCTGGACGTTGACGCGGTTGATCGCGGCCACGGTCATGTCGACCGCGAGCTTGATCGCGTTGTCGGCCCACGCGAGCCGCTGCTGGCCCTGCATCTGCTCGGCGAACTCAGCCATTCGCCGCTGCAGCTCGTCTGGATCGCCGAACAGGCCGCCGAAGCCCTCCATGCAGGAAAGCCTAGCGGGCCTCGCACGATTACACTCTCGCGATCATGGCCGACGTCGAGCGCCAGCTCGCAGTGGAGGGCGCTCAGCGCGTGCGCGTCGCTGCCTCCGCGGTCGTCGCGGGACTGTTCTTCTTCGGCGGTCAGCTGTGGGTCACCGCGATCGGCGCGAAGGAGCAGACGATCGGGGTGCTGCAGGGCCTGGAGCCGGCCCTCCACGGGCTGCGAGCCGCGGCCGTCGACCCGCGCACCGTGCACGAGCAGTTTCTCGTGCACCACCAAGTCGCGCTGATCGCCGCGTTCCTGATCAGCAACCTCGGCGCATTGGCGATGATCATGCCGCTGCGCTACCTGGCGGCCGCCGAGCGTGTCCGCTCGCCGGCGCCGTCCGCGATCGCCGGCCACCTCGCGCTGTACGGGCCGATCCTGCTCGCGGTGTTCTTGCCGGCATTCGAGATCTCGCTGATCCTCGGCGCGCACAGCTACCTCTCGCATTCCGCGCGTGACGCGGCCGCGATCACCGCGGCGACCGCCGGTGGTATCCGCGTGGCGTTCCAGCTGATCTTGACGCTCGGGACACTGGGCGTCGCCGGGGCGTTCATCATGATCTCGCTGCGAGCGATGCGCGTCGGGCTGCTGACCCGGATGATGGGGATCGTCGGGATCATCGGCGGGGTGCTGTTCCTGATCCCGCTGACGCCGCTGCCCGTGGTCCAGGCGTTGTGGCTCGTGTTCGTGGGCGCGATGCTGCTCGGGTTCGGCGGGCGTCCACTGCCCGAGGCGTGGGCCGCCGGCGAGGCGCGACCGTGGCCCCCACGGCAGTCTGCGCGCCCGCCGCGGCCGGCGCGACAGCCTCCTCGGGGGATGCGCCGGGGCTCCGTCAGTCCTCCTGTGCCCGCGCCTGCGGCGCCGCGCGGCCCCTCGCCGTCGGCGTCCAAGAAGCGCAAGCGCCGTCGCTGAGCAGCGCTCGTCGCGCGTTCGCTACCGCGGGTCGGGCGATCGGGTGCTCGGCGCCGCCGGGGCATGACCCCGGAGCGGACGGCGGCCTCAGACCTTGTGGAAGCGCGGCGCCCAGCAGCCGCTGGCGTCACGCTCGAAGTCCTGGAAGATCAGCGGGGCCTCACGCAGCATCACGCGTGCGACCTCGTCAAAGACGCTGCGCAGCTCCTCCTCGGCTCCCTCCGCCGTGCGCATCTCGATCACGTGGCGCAGCGTCCTCAGGTTGGCGCTCCAGATGATGTCGGTGGACAGGCCGATCGGCGCGAGGCGGCGCAGCGCCGAGGTGACCTCCTTCTTGATGTGGAACGGAACGCCATCGTCGTCGATGCCGAGCGCCTGGGCGGCGTCGCGCTGGAACTCCTCGAGCTGCTCGACGATCGCCAGCACGCGCTCGCGGACCGGCTCGAGGGCGGGGGCCACGCGGAACCCGATGTCGGTCAGGCGCACATAGCGCAGGCTCTCCTGGCTGAACGCCGATCCGGCGCGGTGGCGGACCAGCTCGTGGGTGAACACGCGCGAGACGTTGCGCAGCGCGAACGAGTAGCCGGCGTGCTCGAGGACGCTGCCGTGCGCGCTGCGCAGCAGGTTCTCGAAGTACTCCCGCCGGTCGGTGCGCACGCGGGTGACGTTGACGTTGAGGCCGGGCTCCCAGCTGCGGTAGCAGGCGCGCCCGGCGAATTCGACGAGCAGCTCGCCGGCGTTCGGCGCGCCCTCGGCCTCCTCGAGCCGCCGCGCGAGCCAGCCCTCGCCGCCGACGTCCGTCAGGTAGGCGCGCATCCCGTCGAGGTCGAGCGAGGGGCGTGCGAGCAGGTGAACGGTCGGCGTCGTCTCGTGCACGGGTCAGCGAAAGTACCGCCACCGGCGGACGCCTCGCCGGCCCCGCGACGATGGCCACGCGGCACGCATCACCAACCGCGAGCAGCCAATGACGACGACTGTGAAGCCCGGCGGAGCCTCGGCGAAGCCGAGGCGAGCACGATCAGAGGATCCCGGTCAGCGATCCGGCGGCGTGCTGCGCGAGGTCGAACAGCGGCTGGGGCACGATGCCGAAGAAGATCGTCGCGGCGGCGAAGGCGAGCGCGACAAGGGTGACCTCGAAGTGACGGCCCGTGGCATCGGCCTCGGGTGAGCCTCCAGCGAGCACCGGCCGGGCGTTCGGGGCCGTCACGATCGGAGCGGGGGCGTCGCGCATCCAGACCGCGGCGATCACGCGCAGGTAGTAGCCGAGCGAGATCATCGAGCCGACGACGATCACGACGCCGAGCCAGGCGTAGCCCCCGTCGACCAGGGCCTGGATCAGATAGATCTTGCCGATGAAGCCGGCCGTGGCCGGGATCCCGGCGAGCGAGAGCATCGCGATCGTCAGCGGCCACGCGAGCCACGGGCGCTCGCTGCCCAGCCCGGCGACCGCGTCGATGTCGTCGCCGTAGCGCGTCTCGCGTTCACGGGCGACGATCACGGCAAAGGCGGCGAGGTTCATCAGCAGGTAGACGACGAGGTAGAAGATCATCGCGCTCGCGCCGAGCTGGGTGGAGACCACGACACCGCCCATGATGTAGCCAGCCTGCGCGACCGACGAGTAGGCGAGCATCCGCTTCAGCGACGACTGGCCGAGCGCGCCGACGTTGCCGACGATGATGGTGATCGTCGCGAGCGTCGCGAGCGCCGGTCCCCAGTCGATCTGGGTGCCGATCAGCGCGACGTCGAAGACGCGCAGCAGCACGCCGAACGCGGCGGCCTTGGTGGCGACCGCCATGAACGCCGTGATCGGCGTCGGCGCGCCCTCGTAGACGTCGGGTGTCCACTGGTGAAATGGCGCCACCGACGCCTTGAAGCACAGCCCGACGAGCACCAGCGCGACGCCGGTCAGCAGCAGCGCGTCGGAGCTGTGTCCGGCGGCGATCGAGTTCGCGATCGCCGAGAAGTCGGTCGCGCCGGTCGCGCCGTAGAGCAGCGCCAGGCCGTAGACCAGCGTCGCCGAGCCGACCGAGCCGATGATCAGGTACTTGAGGCCCGACTCGAGCGAGGAGGCGCGATGCATCTCGGTGGCGCACAGCACATACAGCGGGATCGAGAGCAGCTCGATGCCGATGAACAGCGTGATCAGGTTCTGGGCGCTGACGAGGATCGACATGCCGGCGATCGAGGCCAGCAGCAGCGAGTGGTATTCACCATGGGCGGATTCGCGCGGGGCCTGCGCGCGCCATGACAACAGCACGGTGGCGACACCGGCGACGCTGAAGACGATCGTCAGCACCAGCGTGAGATCGTCGACCTCGAGTGCGTTCGATATCGCCGAGATGTGGTCGTTCCATTGCCAGATCGTCACGCCGAGCGCCGCCGCGAGGGTCAGCAGCGTCAGTGCCGGCACGAGCTGCTCGCGCGCGAAGCGCGAGCGCATCAGGCCGGCGAGCAGGACGACCACGGAACCTCCGAGCAGCGCCTCGAACGGCGCGATCGCCGCGTAGTCGATGTGCGGAGCGTTGGCGTGCACCAGCGCCGCGATCGCCGCGAAGGTGCTGCTCATCGGTTGGCCACCGGGGCGCTCGGCGGCACGCTCGCCGCGGCGGCGGCGGCACCGATCGACGAGGTGACCGACTTCTCGGCGCGCGAGAGCTCGATCTGCGGGTACACCGCGAACAGCGTGATCGCGCCGATGAACGGCACCAGCACCAGCGCGTCGCGCCAGCGCAGCTCGCGCGAGGCAACCTGCGGGCCGGCGCGGTTGTGCATCGAGCGGATGAAGACGCGCAGCATGTAGACGCTCGCCATCAGCACGCCGGTGAACGCGATGATCGAGAACGCCATCTTGGTCTTGAAGACGCCCAACAGGATCAGGAACTCGCCGACGAAGTTGCCCGAGCCCGGCATCGCGAGCGTCGCGAAGGCGACGATCAGGAAGATCGTCGCGAGCACCGGCGCGCGCATCGCGATCCCGCCCATGTCACGGATGTCCTCGGAGCCGCCGGCGCGCGCCGCGAGCAGCGCGACGATCATGAACAGTGGCGCGACGACGATGCCGTGGTTGACCATCTGCAGGACGGCGCCCTGGGCTCCCTGGGGTGCCAACGCGAAGATCCCCATCGTGATGAACCCGAGCTGGGCGACCGAGGAGTAGCCGACGATCAGCCGGGAGTTGGTCTGCGTGAAGGCCATCGCCGAGCCGTAGAGGATCGACGCCAGACCGATCAGCAGCATCAGCGTCTGGAAGTGGGCGCTGGCGTCCGGCATGATCGGCAGGACGATCGCCAGGAAGCCGTACGCGCCGACCTTCGAGAGCACGCCGCTGAACACGGCGAGCACCTCAATCGGCATCTCGCGATAGCCGTCCGGCATCCAGCCGTGCAGCGGGAAGGCGGGCATCTTGACGAGGAACGCGGCGGCGAACAGCAGGAAGATCCACTCCTGCGAGCCCTTGCCGAGCGGCGCGGCCTGCAGCGCCGTGTAGGTGAAGTTGAGCGGCTGGCCGCTCTGGTGCGAGGCCAGCACCGCGAGGGCGACCGCTCCGGCGAGCATCAGCAGCGAGCCGACGAGCGTGTAGATCACCAGCTTGGTCGTCGCCATGACCCGGCCGGGGCCGCCCCAGACGCCGGTCAGCAGGTAGAACGGGATCAGCATCAGGTCGAAGAAGCCGACGAACAGGGCGAGGTCCTGGGCGAGGAAGGCGCCGAGCACGGCCGACTCGGCGACGCCGAGCAGCAGGAAGAAGAACTCCGGCTTGACCCACGAGCGTAGGTTGGCGGCCACCAGGCTGAGCGAGAAGACGAGCGCCGTCATCGCGACCAGGAACAGGTTCAGGCCGTCGACGCCGAGCTTGTAGTGGACCCCGAGCGCGCGGATCCAGACGATGTCGATGACGTGCGCGAGCTGCCCGCTGTGGCCGTTGTAGCCGGCGATCAGGGCAACCGCCAGGCCGAGCGAGCCGAGCGAGCCGGCGAGGGCGAGGATGCCGGCGGTGCGCCGTCCACCGGCGATCGCGCCGATCAGCGCCGCTGCCGCGGGGAGCCAGACCAGGATCGAGAGCATCAGCGCATCAGCTCTGCAGCAGGAAGTAGAGGGCGACGGCGGCGATGCCCACGAGCATCAGGCCGGCGTAGACGCGCAGGATCCCGCTCTGGGCCGCGCGTACCAGCGCCGAGCCGGCGCGCACCAGACCGGTCGTCCCGCCGATCAGCGCTCCGTTGACGACGACCCGTTCGAAGGTGTTCTGGGCGAAGCGGCCGAACCACGCCCCCGGGCGCACGACCAGGGCGTCGATGAGCTCATCGAAGTACCACTTGTTCTCGAACAGCGAGGCGAGCGGGCGCAGTCGCGACGCGATCGCCGGGGCCAGCGTGGGCCGAGCGACCCACACCACGTAGGCGGCGGCGATGCTGCCGAGGGAGATCAGCGCGCCGAGGATCAGGCCGAAGGCCAGCAGCCCGTTGGAGGGGTGGCTGACGATCGTCGAATCGGCGAAGCTCGGCGCGAGGAAGTGGTCGAGCCAGCTCGTCGTCTTCGGGATCGAGACGATCCCCCCGACGATCGCGAGCAACGCCAGCAGGCCCATCGCGAGGCGCATCGAGAGCGCCCGCTCGGCGATCACGTGGTCGGGGCCGGGGAAGCCGACGTCGGTGTCCTCGACCTCGCCGTTGGCCGGGTTGGTCGGCACCTCGGGGTGGAACAGGTGGCCATGCTCGATCAGCTCGGTGGCCTCGGGGCACGGCGCGCCGAGGAACGCGCGGAAGATCATCCGGAAGGTGTAGAGCCCGGTCAGCAGCGCACCGAGGTAGCCGGCGACATACAGCGCCCAGTGCCAGCCGCCGCGTCCGGCGACGAACAGCAGGATCGAGTCCTTCGAGAAGAAGCCGCTGAACGGCGGCACGCCGGTCAGCGCGAGGCCGCCGATGATGAAGCAGCCGAAGGTGAAGGGCAGCGCCCGGCGCAGGCCCGACATCCGGTCCAGCGACTGGCTCCCGCCCATCGCCGAGATCAGCGAGCCGGCCGCCATGAACAGCAGCGCCTTGAAGAAGGCGTGGGTCATCAGGTGGAACAGGCCCGCGGCGTAGGCGCCCACCGAGACACCCATGATCATGTAGCCGATCTGCGACATCGTGGAGTAGGCGATCACGCGTTTGAGATCGGTGGCGGCGAGGCCGATCGTGCCGGCGATCAGCAGCGTTGCGGCGCCGATGATCGCGCCGACGTCGCCGGCCGCGGGGGCGAGTTGGAACAGCGGATGCATGCGCGCGATCAGGTAGACCCCGGCGGTGACCATCGTGGCGGCGTGGATCAGCGCGCTGACCGGGGTGGGGCCCTCCATGGCGTCCGGGAGCCAGGTGTGCAGCGGGATCTGCGCGGACTTGGCGAACGCGCCGACGAGCAGCAGCAGGCAGCCGGCGACCAGATCGCCGTTGCCGGGGGCGAACACGTGCGGCGCGGCGCGGAAGCTGGCAACCAGGTCGAGCGTGTGGGTGTGGCGGAAGATGAAGAAGGTCCCGAGCACCAGTCCGATGTCGCCGAGGACGTTGATCACGAAGGCCTTGATGCCGGCGGTGGTCGCCGTGGTGCGGCGA
>DATLQS010000021.1:0-3239 GCA_035535075.1 Solirubrobacteraceae bacterium | reverse complement strand
TCGCGGAGAACCTGTGACGAGCATCGACGACGACGCACTGGAGACCACCGATCCGTACGCGGAGAACGAACGCCTGCGCGCACGCGTCGCCGCGCTCGAGGCCGAGCTGATCGAGGTGCAGGCCCGGGCCAACGCGGCGGTCGCGGCGGCGCAGGAGCGCGCCTACTGGCTCGAGCGCTGGCACATCGACCTCAACGCGCTGATGCGCAAGCCCGGAGCGCGCGAGTTCCGGGCGATCCTCCGTGCCGTGCGAGCCGTGGCGCGCCAGGGCCGCAAGCTCAAGCGACGCCTGGGCACGTGACGAGCGTCTCGGTCGTCGTACCGGTCAAGGACGGAGCGCGCTACCTCGGGGAGCTGCTCGACGCCCTGTCGCGCGAGGGGCCCGACGACGTGCTGGTCATCGACTCCGGATCGGCCGATGGCTCGGTCGCTATCGCCGAGGCCGCGGGCGTTCGGGTCCTCGAGGTCGCCCCCGACCAGTTCGGACACGGACGGACCCGCAACCTGGGCGCGCAGTCGTGCAGTGGCGAGCTGATCTGCTTCCTGACCCAGGACGCGACACCCTGTGCCGGCTGGCTCGACGCCTACCGCGAGGCCTTCACCCTCGATCCGCGCGTCGGCGCGGCATACGGACCGCACCTGCCGCGGGCCGACACGAGCCCGATGATCGCCCGCGAGCTCGCCCAGTTCTTCGCCACCTTCGCCCCCGACCGCCGCGCGCATGTCCAGCGGGCGGGCGACGCCAGCTTCCTCTCCAACGTCAACGCCTGTTATGCCCGCGCGTGCTGGCAGGAGATCCGCTTCCGCGACGTCGCCTACGCCGAGGACCAGGCGTTCGGCGTCGATCTGCTCGCCGCGGGCTGGACGAAGGTCTACCATCCCGGCGCCGCGGTGCTGCACGCCCACGACTACGGTCCGCTCGAGTTCATGCGCCGCTACTTCGACGAGTACCGCGGGCTGCGTGAGACCACCGGCCACGTCGAACCGCTGCGCCTGGGCGGCGTGCTCGGGCTGGTCGGCGCGGACCTGCGATGGATGAGCGCCCAGGGGCTGCCGCCCGCCCAGCGAGCCCGCTGGACCGCGCGTTCGCTCGCTCACCACACCGGTCGGCGGATCGCAGCGCCGGTCGGCTCGCGCGCCGCTCGCCTGCCCGGACCCCTCCGCCGGGGACTCTCGCTCGAGGGTCGGGGCGAGAGCGCCGCCGCTCCACCGGCCGGGGAGGTGCCCAGCGGGACCCCGGTTCGCCCGTGGGGAGGACGCAAGGAGGACTACATGGAGGCCGCCCTGGTGCGAGCCCACGGCGCCACGCCGTTGCTTGCCCCGGTGCCCGGCATGGCCGACGCCGAGCGGTTGCGCATCGCGATGATCCTGCCGCCGTTTCGCCGCGGCAGCGGCGGCCACAACACGCTGCTGCAGATCCTCACCCGGCTCGAGCGCCGTGGACACGTCTGCAGCGTCTGGGTGCACGACGTGATGCGGATGCACCAATCCGAGTGGCCCGGCGTGCTGCGCTGGAACCTGCGCGAGTTCTTCGCGCCGATCTCCTCGCCGGTGTACAAGGGCTTCGACGCCTGGCAGGGCGCCGATGTCGCGATCGCCACCGGCTGGCAGACGGTGTATCCGACGCTGTTGCTCGACCAGTGCCGCGCGCGCGTCTACGTGGTCAACGACCACGAGCCCGACTTCTACCCGGCTTCGGTCGAGCGCGTCCTCGCCGAGGACACCTACCGCCAGGGCCTGCACTGCATCGCGGCGAGCCCGTGGCTGCGCGACCTGCTGATCGAGCGCTACGGCGCGAGCGCCGACGCGTTCCGCCTGGGCGTCGAGCACGACACCTACCAGCCGCGGCCGATCGCTCGCCGCGCTGACACCGTGATCTACTACGCGCGCCAGGGGACGCCGCGGCGCGCCGTCCCGACCGCCCTGGCCGCGTTGCGCGAGCTGTACGAGCGCCGACCGAACATCCGCATCGTCCTGTTTGGCGACAACACACCGCTCGAGACGGCATTTCCCTACGAGCACCTCGCGGTCTGCAGCCCCGAGCAGCTGTCGTGGCTGTACTCGCAGGCCACGGTCGGGCTGTGCCTGTCACTGACCAACTTCTCGCTGATGCCGAAGGAGATGCTCGCCTGCGGGTTGCCCTGCGTCGAGGTCGCTGGGGTCAGCGCGGAGTCGATCTTCGGAACCGACGGCCCGCTCGAGCTCGCCGAGCTCGACCCGTCCGCGCTGGCCGACGCGCTGCTGCGCCTGCTCGATGACCCGGCGCTGCGCGAACGGCGCTCACTCGCGGGCATCGAGTTCGTGGCCTCCCACACCTGGGAGCACGCGACCGACGAGATCGAGGCCGGGTTGCGCGCGGCGCTGGCACTGCGCGAGCAGGCCTGGGTCTAGGCGGCTACGGGCGGCGCGCGGGATTTAGCATGGGCGCAATGCGCGTGCGGATCGCTCTCGGCCTGGCGGTCGTGGCCACGGCGATCGGCTTGGTGATCGACATGTCGGGGGCGGCGCCGCGGCTGGCCGGCGACGACCACGTGTCCTGGCCGGCGCGGGATCCGGGGGTCGCGGTGGTGGCGGGGGGCGGCGTCTTGTGCATGCACGCGACGGTGTTGCCGGATGACGCGGCGCGGGTCGTGATGCCGATCCACGACGCACTCGACCAGTCCAAGCGACTGCCGCGGATCGCCATCGACTTCACCGACGATCGCGGCCGACGGGTCGCGACGGGAGTGCTCGCGCGAGGCGCGGCTGAGGGGCCGGCGGTGTCGCTGCCGCTGCGTTATCCGCATGGGCCGAGCGCGCTGGGTTCGCTGTGCCTGCATGTCGGCGGTCATCGAACGTTGGTGATCGACGGGGAGACCGGTGCCGGGACGACGACCGTCAACGGCGTCGCCCAGGCGGGAAGCCCGGCGATCCTCTACTACCGCCCCGGTCGCGAGTCCTGGTGGCAGCTGCTCGGCACGCTCGACTTCCGGTTCGGGCTCGGCAAGTCGGCGATCTTCGGCGACTGGACGCTGCCGGTGATCGTCCTCGCCGCGCTCGCGCTGTGGTTCGGGGTGCTGCGCTTCTTGGTGCGGGAGTTGCGGGGATGAGCGGTCGGCTCGGCGCGGTCACCGCCGGGGTGTGGGCGCGTGTGCGGGCCGCTGTGGCGCCCTGCCTGCGCGTGTGGCGGCGGATTCCACGGGCCGGCCGGGCGTGCTTTGTCATCGCGTTTGTCAACGTTGCGATCTGGTCGGTGGTTG
>DATLQS010000020.1:0-18721 GCA_035535075.1 Solirubrobacteraceae bacterium | reverse complement strand
TCTATGAGTTTCTCGATCCGGCGGGGGTCCGGCCGCTCGTCGAGGAGCATCTTGCCGGAAAGGCCAACCGCCGGCTGCTGCTGTGGTCGCTGCTCAGCTTCGAGCAGTGGTGCCACACCTTCCTCAAGGGCGAGCACCCCTAGTCACAGCGGACGCGACGCGCGGACACTGATGCCGCTCTCGATCACGTTGAGGTGCTCGACCTCCAGACCGGCGTCGCGACACCAGCCGAGGACCTCCTCCTCGGTGTGACGGGAGCGAAACACCGGGCTGTACCAGTCGTAATTGACCAGCACGCTCTGGTGCCAGCCGAGGTCCTCGTTCCAGAAGCACTTGAGCATCGTCCAATAGATCAGCCGCTGGACGTCGTGCTCACCCGGCTCGATCCCGAGCAGCGGGACGCCACGCTCAAGCGTGACCGTGGCACCGGTCCGTGAGAGCTCCCGCCCGAGCTCGGTGAGCTGCTCGCTCAGCTCGAGGCACTCCTCGAATGAAAGACGGGCGGTCAGGTCGATCACGTGGTCGTCGACGAGCTCTCGGATGATGGGCTTCTTGCGGTATACGTACACGGCGAGCTGGCCGCCGGGCGCTACGAGCTCGGCCATGGTCGCGAACGCACGCACGCAGTCCGGGGTGTGGTGCAGCACCTGATCAGCTACCACGAAGTCGAAGGTCCTCGGCGCAAACGGTGGGTTCAGGATGTCACCCTGGAGGTAATCGAGGTTCCGTTGGGCGGCGTATCGTTGGTGCGCGGCGGTGACGCTGTCGCTGAGATCCATGCCCACGACGCGTCCACCACTCAAGCGAGCGCAGCGCGCGGCACACAATCCGGGACCGGTGCCGGCATCAAGAATCCGCCGCTTGTCGGCGAGAAAGGAGGCGAACCCCGCCTCGGTAGAAAAGCCGAAGCGCTCGTCGAACCAGGAATACTGGAACGCTGCGAGAAGGTCCTTGTCGGGCTCCTCGTATTGCTCCCATTTCGCGCCGAAGCTCCGCTGCGTGGCCCCGGCGTCCACGGTCACCGACGAGTCGGCGTCCGGCACCATCCGTGCAACGCCCTCGCGTATCACATAGCGCGCGTCGCCACCCCCGCTGATCAGGGCGCCGGACGCGATCTCCCCGTCGACGGTCGCCGAGCCTTGCTCCAGTATGAGCCGTGAGCCGCCGCAGGGGTCGACGAGCAACTCGAGAAGTTCCGGGTGCATCCGTGCAGACTATGGCTACGAGCGGGCCGGTGCAGCGCCGCCGATCGCGCGCGGCGTATCGTGCGATTGGCGATGAGTCTGTGTCCGATCTGCTCAACGATGCTCCCCCCGGCGAGCATCGTTTCGCCGGACCGCGGGCAGGCAACACGCGGGCGCTTCGAAGTGGCGATCTGCCCCGTCTGCGCGGCCGGCGTGACTCTGCCGCTCGTGGACGCGTCCGAGCTGGAATCCTTCTATCCGTCCGGATACGGTCCACACACGCAACTCGATGGTCCGATCGTCGCGCTCATCTCGAGCGCGATCCGCCGGTGGCAGGGGTTCCGATCTCGGCGACGCCCGCCTCTGCAGGCGCTGCGTGGCGTCGCACCCGGCCGCGGACTGGACATCGGCGCGGGTCGCGGCGATGTCTCCGCGATGCTGGCTGCGGACGGCTGGCGGATGACCGCGGTGGAGCCCTCCCCAACTGCGGTGGCGACCATGCTCGAACGCGGAATCGACGCTCGCGAGGGGGTCCTCGGCACGGTCGTGCTCGAACGCGCCGGCTATGACATCGCGCTGTTCCAACATTCGCTCGAGCACACCATCGATCCCGTCGCCGATCTGCGGCGTGCGCATTCGGCGCTCAGGCCCGGCGGCCTCTTACTGGTCAGCGTCCCGAACTTCGGCTCGTGGCAGCGTCGCGCGTTTCGCAGCAACTGGTACCACCTCGACCTCCCGCGCCACCGCGTCCACTTCGCTGGCGCCACGCTCGAGCGCGCACTGACCGTGGCCGGCTTCACCGGTGTGCGGCTGCACCACTCCTCAAGCGCCGTCGGGCTGCCCGCGTCGCTGCAGTACCTCGCCGCGGGCCGCTGCCTGTTTCCGGACGGCTTGCGCCTACGGATCGCGACCGCGATGTGCGCGCTGGCGCTCCCCTTCACGATGGTGCTCGACCGGCTGCTCGGCGACGGAGACACACTGCACGCCGTGGCCCGTCGCGGCAACTGAGCGGCCGGCCCCAGCGCCGGTTTGCCGGCGTGCCTGCTTGGCTGCGGGGAGAACGGCGCGCTCAGACGGCGGCGAACGACCTGTAGGCGGGTACGACCACCTGGTGCGCGCGGCCGGCTTCCTGGATCGCACGGGCGGTCGAGAGTGCCGCGAGGCCGTCCTGACCGCTGACCGGTGCTGGGCCTCCCAGCCGCAGAGCCTCCAAGAACGCCTCCCACTCGACGCGCAGCGGCTCGCGCCGTGGCAGCGCGTAGCGCACCATGTCGCCCTCGCCCGGGCCTCGCATCCCGGCCAGGGCGTCCCACTCCGTCTGCTGGACTGGGTGCTCGTAGAAGAACAGGTTCTGTGTGAGGTAGTCGACATGGCACATCCCGTTCTCCCCTGTGACGGTCAGCTCCCGCACCTTCGTGGGTGTGAGCCAGTTGACCTCGAGCAGGCCGTTGACGTCGTTCTCGAAGCGCAGCGTCGCGCACAGCAGGTCCTCAGCACCCTCGAGGTGGCGCTGTGAGGTCTCGGCGAAGACACGGTCCACCTCTGCGCCGGTCAGGTAGCGCATGACGTCGATGTCGTGTGTGGCGAGGTCGAGCGCGACCCCACGTATCGAGTCTCGGTCGGGAAATGGACTCAAGCGTCGGGCATGCATCTGGTAGATGTGTCCGAGGAGTCCCTCATCCAGCTTGCGCTTGAGAGCGATCACCGCCGGGTTGAAGCGCTCGACGTGACCGACCCCGAGGACGAGGCCGCGAGCCCGCGCGTCCTCGATCATGGCGACCGCATCCTGTTCGGTGGGCGCCGTCGGCTTCTCCACCATCGCGTGGACGCCGGCCGCGAGAACCTCGTGCACGCAGGGCGGCAGCTGATCGACCGGGACGACGACGGCGGCGAAGTCGAGGCGCTCGGCCGCGAGCGCCTCGCCGAGGCGCGCATAGGCGCGTAGACCCGGCCAGGAGCGCTGCGCGACCGCCCGGCGGTGCGGATCGGGGTCGACCACCGCGGCAACCTCAACCCCTTCGAGAGCCAGCAGAACGCGGAGGTGATGTGAGCCCATGATGCCGAGGCCGACGACCAGGCCACGAAACGGTTCACGTTCGGCAGGGCTCACGATGGCTGCCAGGCTAGCCGACCCTGACCCGCGGCGGTCACTTCAGAGCAAGACCGGCTCAGATCGCAGTCCGGGCACGCGCCGCGACCGTGCCTCATACTCGCGTGCGTGCCCACGTCCGCCGGAGCGCCGCGCGAGCCCATCCGCATCGTCCATCTCCCGACCGGCACCGGCGGTCACCCGCTCGGTCTTTCGCGAGCAGAGCGCCAGCTCGGGTTTCATAGCGATGTCATCGACTTCGCGCCCAACTACCTGGGCTACACCGCGGATCGCGCGTTCGACCTCGCCGACCGCAGCGCCCCTGCGCGCGCCGCGGTCCGACTGCGCTTTCTCGCTGGGGCCGTCCGCCGCTACGACGTATTCCACTTCAACGCCGGGGCTCCGACGATCGCGCTCCGCACATCGCGGGGCGTGTTCACCGAGTTGCCTTTGCTCAAGCGGCTGGGAAAGACCGTCGTCGTTACCTGGCAGGGATGCGACGTTCGCCCGAGATCGGCGTGCCCGTGGTGCGAGCGGCCGGAATGCATCCAGCACGATCCGTGGCGGGGAGCGGACGCGAAGGCGATGTTGAAGTACGCCGACCGCGCCATCTTCATCAACCCCGACCTCGGACGGTACCTGCCCGGTGCGACGTTCCTCCCCTACGCCAGCGTCGATGTCGCCGCCATCGAGCCTCGTCCGCTGCCGGACCGAGCGACGGTCGTGGTTGCCCATGCCCCTACGAATCCGCTGGTCAAGGGCACCCCGTACGTGGTCGCGGCCGTCGAGCAACTCCGTGCCGAGGGCCTGAACATCGAATTGGACCTGATCACGGGGGTGACGAACGCCGAGGCAATGGAGCGAATCGCCAGCGCCGATCTGCTGGTGGACCAGCTCCACATCGGCTGGTACGGTGGAGTCGCCGTCGAGGGCATGGCACTGGGCCGGCCCGTCGTGTGCTTCATCGACGAGTCCGACAACCCCTATGGCTCGGCGCTCCCAGTCGTGCGGGCCGGCCCTGCGACCGTCAAGGCTGTCCTGGCCGAGCTCGTCGTCGATCGCGAGCGACGAGCGTCGGCGGCGGCGACCGGGCGCAGCTTCGCGCTCCGCGAGCACGATCCTCGGACGATCGTACGCCGCTACTACGAGGGGCTCGTGACCTTCCCGGAAGCGGGCGCGTAGCAAAGGTGCCTTCGCGTCGGATCCTGGCGGTCTCCTATTACTTCCCTCCCAGCCCGCTGGCCGGAGCCCACCGGTGGGAATCGATGGCGGCGGTGCTGAGGAAACTCGGCCACGAAGTGACCGTCCTGACGACCGGCGCGTCGGGGGGGCTCGACACCGACGGCCCGTGGGTGGTTCGTACGGGAGACCTGCAGACCTCGGCGACGCTACGACGGCTGCTGCGGCGGCCGGAGAGGACCCCTGCCGAGCAAGATGGCGCAACGGTGGTGGGTTTCGACCCGTCGCAGTCGTCGCGGCTACTCACCCGCGGCCTGGTCCCCGACAGTTGGGTACTGACGTGGCTCCCGTATCTCATTCCGATTGCGCGTCGCGTCGTTCGTGAGCGCCAGATAGATGTACTGGTAACCAACGGGCCGCCGGACAGCACGCACCTGCTCGGACTCGTGCTTGGCCGCAGGCGGCCTGCCTGGATCGCCGACTTCGATGATGGCTGGCGCTACGAGGCGATCATGGGTCCATGGCCAACGCGCATCCAGGATCGTCTCGATTCGACGCTCGAGCGCCGCGTCGTGAGCTCCGCTGAGGCGGTCGTCGGGATCACCGAGCCGATCGCCCGCGATTTCAGGGAGCGTTATGCGTGCGTCGCCTACGACATCCCGAGCGGCTGGGACGCCAGCCAGCTCGACGCAGACGTGGCATCGGCCGCGCCACCCAAGCTCAGCGGGGGTTTCGTGAACCTCGTGCACACCGGGTCGTTGAGCGTCCCGGAGCGGCGAGACCCCCGGGGGCTGTTCCGCGCGCTCGAATCGCTCGTCGCGCGCGACCCTGGCGTCGCGACGAGGCTGCGACTGACGCTGGCAGGCGCGATCACGGCTCACGACCGGCGAATACTCGACGCGTTGACGCCGCCGGTGCGAGGCATGCTGTGGGAGGTCGGCTTCGTGCCCAAGCCGCAAGCGCTTGCGCTGCAGCGGGCGGCCGACGTCCTGCTCCTGATCTCCACCGGCCCGCACCAGCAGGTAGTGACCGCAAAACTCGCTGAGTACCTGCTCGCCGAGCGTCCGATTCTCGCCGTCTCGTCAGAGAACGAAGCGGCGCGGATCATCCGCGAGACGCAGACGGGTGTCGTGGTGGCGCCCGACGACGTGGACGCGATCGCCGATGCACTGCAGAGCTGTCTCGACGGGCGCCTTGCCGGCTGCTTTCAGCCACGGGGACTTGAGCGCTACGCTCAGCCGGCACCGGCCAAGGAGTTCGCGGCCGTGATCGAGGCGGCGATCGAACAGCGCGCTCGCGTTGCTCCCGGCTCGCGGCGCGATCAACGGCGCGGCTGAGCGAGGCGTAGATCTCGCCCGTTCGAGGAGAGGCGGGGCGGTGAGCGGTGAGGCACTCGCAGCGCCCTCGCGTATCCTGTCCCCAGTGTCGGTCCCGCTGTTTGACACCCACACCGCTCTTGCGCCGCTACGCGCCGAGATCCTCGAGCGCATCGAAGAGGTGGTTGACGACTCGCGGTTCATCCTCGGCCCCAACGTCAGCGCGTTTGAGCGCGAGTTCGCCGACTACGTCGGTGCGAGCGACGCGATCGGCGTGGCGAACGGCACCGACGCGATCACGATTGCGCTGCGCGCGATGGGCGTTGGCCCGGGCGACGAGGTCGTCGTGCCGTCGTTCACGTTCTACGCGAGCGCTGAGGCGATCCCGCCGACCGGCGCGACGCCTGTCTTCTGCGACATCGACCTCGAGACGTTCTGCGCCACCGCCGATACCGTGCGCGCCGCGCTCACGCCGCGGACCAAGGCGGTGATCGTCGTGCACCTGTTCGGCAATGTCGCGCCGGTCGCGGAGATCGAGGCGCTCGGCGTCCCGGTCCTCGAAGACGCCGCGCAGGCGGCGGGCTCGACGTGCGAGGGCGGCCGACCGGGGGCGCTTGGGACGGTCGCGACGTTCAGTTTCTTCCCGTCCAAGAACCTCGGCGCCTACGGCGACGGCGGCGCGATCACGACCTCGGATTCCGAGCTCGCCGACCGCGTGCGGATGCTGCGCTTCCACGGCTCCCGCGACAAGGTCACCTACGACCACATCGGCTACAACTCGCGCTTGGACGAGCTGCAGGCCGCGATTCTGCGCGTCCAGCTGCCCCACCTCGACGCCTGGGCGGACGGCCGCCGCGCCGCCGGCGGCCACTACGCGGCCGCCGGGCTCGGCGAGTTCGTGGCGCTTCCCGCGGCAGTGGCGGGCTGCGATCCGGCCTGGCATCTGTACGTCGTGCGCGACCAGCGAGCCGACGAGCTCGCGCAGGCGCTCTCGGCGGCAGGCATCGGCAACAAGGCCTACTACCGCACCCCGATCCATCGCCAGCCGGCGATGAGGCCGTACCCGCCGACGGTCGAACTGGCCGCCACCGAGGAGGCGGCGCGAACGCACCTCGCGATCCCGATGAGCGCCGTGCTCGGCGCCGAGCAGGCCGCGGAGGTCGTTCGGGCGGTTCGGGCGGCAGCCGAGCGCCGCGAGCCGACTGCACTGGCCTCAGCGGGCGAGCACAGCTGAACGCCGGTTGGCATCGAGCTCGCGCTGCAGTCCTTCGAGGATCCGCACCACCCGCAGACCGCTCTCGCCGTCCGACCGGGGGGTCCGGCCCTCCCGCACGCATTCGATGAAATGTTCGCACTCGAGCCGCAACGGCTCGCTGTTCGCGACGAGCGGTGAGCGGATCTCCCCGGCGCGCGCGATGTATTCGCCGTAGCTGTTGCTCTTTTCGTCGAAGCCCTTGTCGTAGATCGTGACCTTGCGCTCGTTCTCCATGTCGTCGAAGGTTGCCATTCGCTTTGCGCCGACAACGGTGAAGCGCCGCTCCTTGTGCGGGTCGAGCCAGCTCAGATGCAGGTGCGCCGCGAGACCAGACGGGAAGCGCAGGAAGCCGAACACGACGTCCTCGATCCCGTCGCGCATGTAGCACTCGCCGCGTGCCGACAGCTCGTAGGGCTCCTCGCCCGCGAGCGCCAAAACCACCGAGACGTCGTGCGCCCCCAGGCTCCAGAGCGCGTTCTCGTCGGCGCGTAGCTGACCGAGGTTGAGCCGGTTGCCGTAGATGTAACGCAGGTCGCCCAGCTCCCCCGAGTCGACGATCTCCTTCAGCGTGCGCACACCCGGGTGGTACTCGAGCAGATGGCCAACCATCAGCAGGCGGTCCGCGTCGGCGGCCGCAGCGACCGCGCGCTCGGCGTCGAGGACCGACTGCGCGAGCGGCTTCTCCACGAAGCAGTGCTTGCCTGCCTTGAGCACGGCCACCGCAAGCGATGCGTGCGTGGGCACCGGTGTGGCGAGCACAATCGCGTCGAGCCTCGGATCGCTCAGCAAGTCATCCAGGTCGTCGGTGAAACGCGCCGAGCGGAACTGCTCGGCGAATCGTGCGCGGCGCTCCGGATCCGCGTCGCAGCACCAGGCGAGCTCGCAGCCAGCCAGCGCGGAGAAGTTGCGTGCGAGGTTCGGGCCCCAGTACCCGAGACCGACCACGCCGACGCTGACGCGCGAGCCGTTCACGGGCACGGGGGAGTGCGCCGGGCGATCGCGCGGGAACTCACGGTTTGAACAGTCTAGTTGCCAGTGACACGAACTCGTGACCGCGACGTTTGCCAGACTCGCGAAATGGCGCCGACCACCGCGCGACGGGCCCGGGGCGCTGGCGACCCGCTTGCCGCAGGCCCCGCCGGGACACTGTTCCTACGCGGCGGAGCCGTGCGCGTGTTTGCGTATCTCGGCGGGATCACGACGAGCATCGCCGTGCTGCCGTTCGTCACACGACATTTGCACAGCCGAGACTACGGACGCTACGTCGTCGTGACATCCCTGATGCTGATCGTCACCGCGCTCACGGAGGGCGGGATCGCGAGCCTCGGCGTGCGCGAGTTCGCCGGCGCGCCGGGTCCGGAGCGTCGCGAGTTCATGCGCGGCCTGATCGGGATCCGAATCGCGCTGAGTGCGCTGGGCGCCGCCGCCGCCATCGCGTTCGCGCTCATCGTCGGCTATCCACGGGTGGTGGTCGAGGGCACTGCAGTCGCCGCAGTCGGGCTCGTGCTGGCAAACCTTCAGGTAACACTGACCGTGCCGCTGACCGCCGCGCTGCAGCTGCCGTGGCTTGCCGTGCTCGACTTCCTTATCCCCGCCGTGACCGCTCTCGGCCTCGTCGCGCTCGTCGCGATGGGCGCGCCGCTGCTGCCGTTCTTCGCCGCGGCTGTGCTGGCTTACGCCGTCGGCCTCGGGCTGACCGCCGCACTGGTACGCACGCAGGTGACGTTGCGCCCCGCGTTCAACCTCGGACGCTGGCGGGCTCTCTTACGCGACTCGGCGGTGTTCGCCGCGGCGACCGCTCTCGGGACGATCTATTTCCAGGTCGTGGTGGTCGCGATGTCAGTGATCACGAATGCGCAGCAGACTGGAGTCTTCAGCCTCGCGTTTCGCATTCTCAGCGTCGTCAACGGCATCCCGGTGCTGCTCGTCGGCTCGGCGTTCCCGATCCTCCTGCGCGCGGCGCGCGACGACCGCGAGCGGCTGCGGTACACGATGCAGCGGCTGCTCGAGGGCAACCTGCTGCTCGGCGGGTGGTTGTCGCTGCTCGTCGTGGCGGGGGCGCCGTTCGCCGTTCACGTGCTGGGCGGTTCGGGCTTCCCGGGATCGGCGACGGTACTGCGGATCCTCGGCGCCGGCGTGATCGCGACGTTCATCGCGGCGGTCTTTGCGATGACGCTGTTGGCGTTGCGCTGCTACCGCTTGCTGATCGCGATCAGCATCGGCATGGTCGTGCTCGCAGTCGTTCTCTGCACAGTGTTGATTCCGCCGCACGGTGCGCGCGGCGCCGCGGTTGTCACACTCGCCCTCGAGGTCGCGATCGCCAGCGCCTATGGCCTCTCGCTGGGCGTGACCCATGCCGAGCTGCGGCCACAGCTCGCGCTGGTGGCGCGCATCGCCTTGGCGCTCGCCGTTGGCTTCGCCGCGGCGCTGGCTGCGCCGGTCTCATCGGTGCCCGCCGCTGTCATCGGCACCGCGGCTCTTGCCGTCGCTGCGGCGGCGCTGCGAGCCGTCCCGGTTGAACTGCTGGCCGCGCTGCGCCCGCGGCGCGAGTAGACGTTGGAGCACCGAGGCGCCCGCGTCGGCGTCAGCGCCAGCGCTCGAGCAGGTCGGCGTCGGCCACGCCGGCGTCGGCCACGCGCGCCGGGACCCCCATGACGACGGCCCGCGGCGGCACGTCGCGCGTGACCACCGCCCCGGCGGCGACGAACGCCTCCTCACCGATCTCGACACCCGGCACGAGGACCGCCCCGCCGCCGACGCGGCAGGCGCGCCGGAGCAGCGCTCCGCGCAGCTCGTAGCTCTTGTCGTGGCGACCCATCGTGTCGTCGTTGGTCGTGCACGCGCCGGGCCCGACGAAGACATCGTCCTCGACGACGCTGCCCTGCGTGAGATAGACGTCGGTCTGCACCCGGACTCGCGCTCCGATCTGGACGCCGGGATCGACGACGCTGCCGCGGCCGATCACGCTCGCCGCGCCGACCGCGGCGCGCTCGCGCACGAAGGATTGGTCGCCGAGGATCACATCCGCCTCGATCCGCGCGCCCGCGAAGACGATCGCGCCGGAGCACACGGTCACGCGCGGCCCGAGGACCAGTCCGGGCAGCTCGCCGCGCGGGGCGCTCGAATGCCGCGCCAGCCGCGGGCGCTTGCCGAGCACGGCGCCGTCCTCGATCACGCAGCCGGCGCCGACCACCGTGCCGGCGTGGATCGTCACGTGCGCGCCGATCGTGACGTCCTCGCCGATCGACACCCCCTCGCCGACGTGCAGGCCCGGCGCGCGCGGGTCGGCGCGCAGGCTCACAGGCGCACGACGCGGGAGTCGGCGGAGACCGGCGTGACCACGCCGCGCAGATCGAGCACGCATGCGACGCGCGCCGCGATCGCCTCATAGTCGATCCCCGGATGGGCGGTCACGATCAGCACCAGGTCGGGATCCGCGAGCGCCTCCTCGAGCGGTGTCGAGCGCAGCCCGAGCGCCTCGAGCGCGGTGACGTAGGGATCGTGATAGGCGACCTCGGCGCCGAGCTCGCGCAGCAGCTCGATGATCTTCAGCGCCGGCGATTCGCGCACGTCGCCGACGCCGGGCTTGTAGCTGACGCCGAGCACCGCGATCCGCGCGCCGCGGACGGCGCGCCCGCGGTCGTTGAGCGTCCGCTGCAGCTTGGCCACGCAGTGGTAGGGCATCTGCTGGTTGATCTTGCCCGCCAACTCGATGAACTCGGTCGACATGTCGAACTCGCGGGCGCGCCACGAGAGGTAGAACGGATCGACGGGCAAGCAGTGACCCCCCATGCCCGGGCCGGGCTCAAAGCGCATGAAGCCGTAGGGCTTGGTCGAGGCGGCATCGATGACCTCCCAGATGTCGATCCCCATCCGGTCGGTGAGCAGGGCCAGCTCGTTGACGAGCGCGATGTTGACCGCGCGGAAGATGTTCTCCAGCAGCTTGGTCAGCTCCGCCACCTCGGGCGTGGCGACGCGGATCAGCCGGTCGCAAACGAGGCCGTAGAGCGCCTCGGCGCGGTCGCCGCAGGCTACCGTCAGCCCCCCGATCACCTTCGGCGTGTTGACCAGGGTGAAGTCGGTCCGGCCAGGGTCGACACGTTCGGGCGAGAACGCCAGATTGAAGTCGACACCGGCGCGCAGGCCGCCCCGCTCGAGCAGCGGCGCGACGCGCTCGCGCGTCGTGCCCGGGTAGGTCGTCGATTCGAGCACCACGAGCATCCCCGGGCGCAGGATCCCGCCGAGCTCCTCCGCGCAGCCGAGCAGCGGCGCGAGATCGGGCTCGCGATTCGCGGTCAGCGGCGTCGGCACGCAGATCAGGACCGCGTCGGCCTCGGCGAGCCGCGCGTAGTCGCCGGTGGCCTCGAACCGGCCGGCTGCCGCGGCGAGCGCCGCCTCGGGCACGTCCTCGATGTAGGAGTGGCCAGCGGCGATCGCCTCGATCTTGCGTGGATCCACGTCGACGCCGATGACGTCGACGTCCGCCGCAGCGAAGGCCACCGCGAGCGGCAGGCCCACGTAACCCAGACCGACGATGCCGACGCGCATGAGCGCCGGAGTGTATTCGGCAGGCCCGCCGGCAGCGCTTCGCGGCAGCCGCGCTACGAGAGCTTCGGCTGGCGCAGCCGGCCGGCGACCACAGCGGCCTCGACCCGGGAGTGCACCCCGAGCTTTCGCAGGATGCTCTTGGTGTGGCTGTAGACGGTGTCCTCGGAAAGGAACAGCTTGCCCGAGATCTCCCGCGTGGACTCCCCGGCGCAGATCAGATCGAGCACTTCCCACTCGCGCGTAGTCAGCGGGCTCTTGACCGGGCGCATGCCGGTGCCGTTCTCGGCCGTGCCGCGCAGCAGTTGGACGAGGTGGCTGGTCAGCGAGCGGGTGACCGCGGCTTCGCCACCCGCGACCGAGCGTAGCGCGCGCGCTACGGCCTCGATGTTCGCGTTCTTGGACAGGAACCCGCCCGCGCCGGCGCGCAGTGCGCGAAGCTCGACCTCGCGATCCTGGGGCACCGAGAACATGACCACGCGCACTTCGGGCGCCTTGGTGGTGATCTCGCGGCACGCGCCGATCCCGTCGAGGCCCGGCATGCCGACCTCCATGAGCACCAGCTCAGGGCGGTAGTGCACGGCCAGCTCGACCGCCTCGACGCCGTGCTTGGCCTCAGCCGAGACGACGAAGCCGCCGTCGAGACGCAGCGAGTCGCGAATCACGCGGCGCGCCAGCGGGTCGGGGTCGGCAATGATGATCCGCAGCCGGTCGCCGACGGCGATCCGGCCGTTGACCGACCGCACAAGCTCACTGGGTGCCTCGCGCTCCAAGACCCTGCTGTCCGAGCGGGTGTCGCCGTTGAGGCCTTCGCCTGCCCTGCCTTCCGTGCCGTCTCGCTTGTTGCTCATCGCGCTCCTTGCGACAATCGTGGATGCCGGCTCACCAATCGGCGAGCATAGACGTCCCCGGTCGGATCCATCGGTGAGTCGAAGAGTAGGGTCCTTGCCCCGGCGCCAATGGGTGTATTTCCACCCCGGCGGGCATGCACCAGCAAGCGCCACAGGGTGGTTTTCTCCGGCACCTCGTCCGGACGTCGAGTCGCGCAAACAACGCCACGATGGCAACGTTGCTGGGATGTGAACCCACCCACGCCAGGCACTGCGCTCCGACCCACACGCCCCTCGGAGATCCTCGAGGCCGTCCTGCGGCAGCGTACCGACATCCTCGAGACCGAGCGGCGTGTCCTTGCCATCGCTCCTGAACCGGAGCTCACGGAAACGCTCGCGGGCCTCGGGCATCTCGACTACCGGCGCGCGGCGCATGCCGCGCAGGTTCACCAGCGCTTCGTCGCCGAGAGCTTCGATGTGATCGTCGGCGACAGCGCCGAGTTCGGTGCCGACGCGCGCACCGCGCTGCACGAGCTGACGAGGATGCTGCGCCCGGGCGGGCGGCTGGTCCTCGCGGTCACCGCCCAGCGCGCGGATTTCTACCGCCGCCGGCTGGCGGCCGAGGGATTCCTCGTGTCGGTCGGCCACCAGGACGCCGACGGCCAGGTTCTGCTCGCGGTGCGCGGCGAGTTCGCCGCATATCGCCGCTAACCGGGCTGCGAGACCACGAGGCGCAGAGCGCCGGCGAACGCATCGAGTTCGCGCAGGTGGCCGTGTTCGGCGTCCCATGCGCCGGACTCGAGCGCCGCTGCGAGGCGGGCCACGATCCGCTCCTCGACCCCCGAGGGCAGCAACGCCCACATCGACTGGGCGCCGCGCACCGCCGGGTCGAGCAGCGCTTCCGGGCGGCGCCAGTACGCCTCGAAGAAACCGTCGACGCAATCGCCGGGTGTGGCGATCCGCTCGATGCGCGTGCGTCCGCCGAGCGCGGCGGCGACCTCATCGATCGCCGGAAAGCGCGGCCGCTCGAGCGCGAGCCCCTCGCGCAGGTAGTGCTGCTGCCAGGCCGGCAGGGCGTCGAGTTCGAAGGTGAAGACCACGACCGGTCCGCGCGCCACACGGCGCAGCTCGGCCAGCCCGGCAGCCGGCGGCTGCCAGTGGTGGATCGTCAGGCACGCCATCGCGGCGTCGACCGCGTCGTCGTCGAAGGGCAGCGACTCGGCGCGGGCGGCGATCGCCGGCGCGGCATCGTCCGGGCGCTGGGCCCGCATGACGGCGCTTGGCTCGACCGCGAGCACCCAGCGATCGGGCGGCTCGTAGGAGCCGGCGCCGGCGCCGACGTTGAGGACCGTGCGCGCATCACCGAGCGCGGCTGTGATCCGCGCGGCGATCCGGGGGTCCGCGCGCCGCTGGCGCGCGTACGTGCGCCCATGCTCCTCGTAATCGACGCCTCCACCGCCCACGAGCGGTCAGCGTACTGGCGCCGCGTGCTCAGGCGGCCAGCGTGACCGGCGCGGCGCCGAGCCGAATCAGCTCGGCACGCAGGGCGCGACGACCGCGATGGTGCAACCCGTTGACCGCGCTCTCGCTGCGGCCCAGGCGGGCCGCGATCTCCGCGGGTGCGAGTCCGCCGAGGTGGCGCAGCACGATGATCTCGCGCTGATCCTCGGGCAGCGTGTCGAGCGCACTGCGCAGCGTCTCGCGGCGGTCCTGGTCGGCGCCGTCGTCGGCGGCCTCCGATTCGATCGGGTCCGCCACCGGGATCGCCCGGCGCGAGCGCAGCTGGTCGATCGCGGCGTTGCGCGCGAGGCGCACCAGCCAGCTCAGGAAGGGCGCTCCGCGATCCTCGTAGCGCGCCAGGCTGTCGGTCAGCTTCGCGAAGACCTGTTGGGTGACGTCCTCGGCCTCGTAGTGATCGCGCACGATCGAGGAGACGTAGCTGTAGACGTTGTCGGCGTAGCGCGCGTAGAGATAGCGCAGCGCCTCCCGGTCGCCCTGCTGGGCGCGAGCGACGGCAAGGCGCGTCGCCCGGGTGGCCTCGGGGCTCTCGACCGCCGCGCTTCGCAGGCGAAACCCGCCAGAATGCTCATCGCCGGGGAGGACTCGCGCGTCCGAGGAACGAGTGCGTGCTTTCGCCTTCGAGGCGGTGACAGGGGAGGGGGTCGTCGTCATGCAAGAAGAGTCGTCCCCCGGAGATTTCGAACGGGGGGATCTTCGCGGCCATGGGGTGGTGAAGAATCTCACCCGTTCGGCCGTTGGCGCAGCCGCGTGATCTTCACCGCCACGGCCCTACAGTTCCCCCCAGCGGGCACCGCGCCACTGCCCTAGTCTCCTGGGGTCACCGTGGCCTCGATATCTGAAATCGCCGACCCGCGCTCAGCGCCGGGACGCAAAGCCATCCGTCTGGTGCTGGTCGACCGCGACTCGCTGGCTCGCCGCGCGATGCGCGAGGGCGTCACCGCCGCGGGCGAGTTCATCGTCGCGGCCGAGGCCGCGGAGGAGGCCGACGCGATCGAGGTCGTGCGGCGCGAGCATCCAGACCTCGTGCTGATCGACATCGGCTTCCCGCATCTCGAGGGAATCGCCGTGGCGCGGCAGCTGCGCCGCCAGTTCCCGGGCACGCGGATGGTCTTCTGCTCGATCACCGACGATGAGGACACGGCAGTGCACGCGTTGCGAGCCGGCGCCGTGGGCTACGTGCGCAAGGACCTCGAGTACGGGCCCCTGTCGCGGGCGCTGCGCGGTGCGCTGTCCGGCGAGGCGGCGATCTCGCGCCAGCTCGGCATGCGGCTGATCGAGGAACTCTACCAGCAGTCCGAGCCGCAGGCCAGGCTCCGGCCGGCCGGCGGCGAGTTGACCGGGCGCGAGTGGGAGGTCCTCGACCTGCTGATCGACGGTGCGAGCACCGCCGAGATCGCGAAGGCGCTCGGACTGGCGCTCGAGACGGTGCGCAGCCACGTCAAGCACGTGCTGCGCAAGCTCGGTGTCGGCAGCCGCGGCGAGGCGATCGACATCGCACGCCGCCTGCGCGGACGCCGGCGCTGAGCAGTCCGGCCCACGCGGGCGAAATCTTGCGCCCCTGGACGGACGATCGATCGGTCCGGTACCACTTGGGGACAAAGATCACTAACTTGTTCGGTGATACCTCACCAACGAGTTTGGCCCGAGCATCCCGAAATAGGTGCTCACGGAGCGCAGCGCGAATGTCGCCGCGAAGAAGGGCAGGACTGTGAGGCACCTAACAGCACACGCCGCGGAGACCGAGCGAATCGGTGCCGTCGCCGCGCACGCGCTCGCCGACATCCACGTCGCGATCTACGGCGAGGCGCCCCAGGCGACCCGCGCCTGGACCGACGGCGACGCGATCCTGCTCGTCCTGCGGCTGCCGGCAGAGCCCGCCGCCCAGGGCATCGAGCCGGCGCTCAGCGCGATGCAGCGGATGGTCAGCGCAGCGGTCTACCGCCGCACCGGCGAAACGCTGCGGACGGCCGGCACCAACCTCGACACCCAGCGCGGTCTCGCGGTGCTCGCGTTCGAGCGCGTCAGGGCACGCAGCGCACCCGAGAAGCTCGAGCCGATTCCCGCCGGCCCGGTGCGCGGCGCTGGCTGACCGCGCGCCCGAGCTGCCGCCGAGCGTTCCGATCCTCGGCATCCCGCTCGCGCTCACCGATTACACCGCAGTCATCGAATGGATCGACGCGATGGTCGCGTCGGATTCCCGCGGCTCGCTGAGCGCCGCCGCCGTGCACCTGGTGATGATCGCCCAGGAGAACGAGGAGATCCGCCGGGCGGTGCTCGATGCCACGCTCGTCGTCCCCGACGGCCAGCCGCTCGTCTGGGCGCTGCGCGCGCTCGGGCACCGCGCCGCCACCCGCGTCTACGGTCCGGACCTGATGGAGCGCTACTGCGAACATGCCGCGCAGACCGGCACCACGGCCTTTCTCTACGGCGGGCGCAACGAGGCCGCCCTGGTGAAGCTCGCGCTCAACCTCCGCACGCGCTTTCCCGGACTCCAGATCGTCGGCGGACACTCGCCACCGTTCCGCGAGCCCACCGCCCAGGAGGACGAGGAGGTCGCGGCGCGCATCGACGCCTCTGGTGCACAGGTCGTGTGGGTAGGGATCGGCCAGCCCCGGCAGGAACAGTGGATGGCCCGGATGCGACCGCGCCTGCGCGCGCCGATGCTGATCGCCGTCGGCGCGGCATTCGACTTCCACGCCGGGCTCGTGCCGCAGGCACCAGCGTGGATGGGGCGACACGGCCTCGAGTGGACCTATCGCCTGGCGCGCGAGCCGCGCCGCCTGTGGCGTCGCTACGCCCGGTACAACCCGCGCTTCGTCGCGGCGTTCGCCCGCCAGTACGTCGCGCAGCGCCGGCAATCACGCTCGTAGCACCAGCGGCCCGCCGGCGCTCTCCCGACCCGCCGTGGACAGGCAGGGGTGGGTTAGAGTCTCCCCCCGATGCGCACCCGTGCGATCTTGGCTGTACGGACGAGGTTGGGGCGCATCTCGCGTGAGGCATGGTTGGCGATCGCGGCCACGGTGGTCTTTCTGGGCGTCGGCGTCTGGTGGCTGACCCAGGACACGCGCGCCCCGGACTGGGACAGCGGCCTGCATATGCAAGAGGCCTGGCTTGTGCACGTCCAGTTCGCGAGCGGTCAATGGCTGGCGCCGTTCACCGATTTCAACAACTACCCGCCGCTCGTTCACATCGTCGGCGCACTCGCCATCGCCATCGGCGGCGTCAGCTCGGCAGCGATCATTCTTACGAACCAGATCATCTTCGTGCCGTTGCTTGCCGGCGGCTGCTACGGGGTCGGGCGGCTCGCCTACGGTCCCCGCGGCGGGCTGCTGGCAGCGCTCTTCGCCCTGGGAACGCCGATGATCGTCTCGGAGTTCCACGGCGAGTTCCTGATCGACCCTGGCGAGGCCGCGCTGGTGGCGATCAGCGTCTGGGCCATCCTCGCCTCACGGCGCTTCGAACGTGTCGGGATGTCGGCGCTCGCGGCCTTCCTGTGCTCGCTCGGGATGCTGAGCAAGCAGACGTTCGTGCTCTTCGTTGCCGGCCTCGTGCTCGTCGTGCTCGCCCGTGGCGGTTGGCGCAACTGGCGCGGCCTTGGCATGTTCGCGCTCGTGGGCGCGATCTTCGCGTCGCCCTGGTACCTCGACCACTTCCAGCAGCTCGGCGCGCTCACGAGCGCCTCCACGGCCGGCGGCACCGCGGGTGTCGGTGTGGCCACCGCGAACTTCGGGCTCACGCCGACGCGCTACTCCAACGCGAACTACGTCTGGTACCTCTGGAACATGCTGAACCATCAGCTGCTCGCACCGATGACCTTGCTTGTCGTGATCGGCGCGGGAGCGGTGCTCTGGCGCTTCGCGCGGCACCGTGGAAAGGAGGACCTTACGCCCGAGCTGCTTGGTGGGGCGCTGGTCTCCTATCTCGGCATGACCTACATCACGCTGAAAGACCCGCGCTACACGCTGCCAGCGGTCGTCTACTTCGCGGTGCTCGGCACGGGGTGGGTCGCGACCGCGAGGCCGCGCGTGCGCCGCTGGCTGACCGCGGTCGTGGTCGCGGTCGCGGGTCTCAACTTCGTCGCCGTCTCGTTCGGCGTGGGCAGCAGCGTCTTCATCCGGCTCCCGGGCGCTTCGGGTACGACGGCCGACACCATTGTGGAGGCTCGCTATGTGACGTTCTACTCGCCGGACGGCTGGCTCCGCGGCGGACCCGTCAGGGACGGCGATCTGCTGGCGATGTTCAAGGGCCTCAAGCGTCTCGGCGTGCAGATGATCGAGTTCGACGGAGGGAGCACGAACATCGCCGACTTCACGAACGCCGGACTCGCGTGGACCGCGCTCGAGGCCGGGCTGTACGTGCCACCAGTCGACGACCTGACCGCGATGGGTCCCCGCGACGCCTTCGTACTGAGACGAGCCATCCAACCGGGCGACCCCCCGCCGTGCCAGCTTCTCAACGACGGCTCCGGCGTCTACGTCGAGCTCGGCAACCCGCTGCGCTTTCCGTTCGAGGAGTCGACCTGGATCTGCCCGGGCCGGGTGCCGCTCGCCTACCGGCGGACCGCCCCGCTGCCCGAGGTCCTCTCGCACAACATCACCGGCAAGCCCCGAGCGCAGCTGCTCGCCGTGATGCGCGCCATGCGCCGCCAGGGAATCGACACCGTCGAGTTCGACGCGGTGAGCTCCTACTCGTCGTTCTCCGACACGCTCGGCCTGCAACGGCTGGCCGCCGTCGCGGGGCTGAAGGTCCCGGCGACCTATGCCCCGCAGACGCTCGGTCCGCGCCAGGCCTTCATGCTCCGC
>DATLQS010000019.1:0-32848 GCA_035535075.1 Solirubrobacteraceae bacterium | reverse complement strand
CAGACCACCCGGTCGCCGACGGCGAACTCCGTGACACCGGGCCCGACCTCGAGGACGACCCCGGCGGGGTCCGAGCCGGGGATCCGCGGCAGCTTCGCGTGGAAGTCCGCGCCGCGCGCACGCGCCTCGACGTCGAGGGTGCGCCCGACGCTGACGGCCCGCACGCCGATCACGATCTCCCCTGCGGCGGCGCGGGGATCGGGCCAGTCGCAGAGCTCGAGCACCTCGGGACCACCATGGGCGCGCACGACGACCGCCCTCACCACGCATCACCCATTGCCGCGGACAAGTCTATAGAGTTCGCGCCCGATGGCGCAGGCATTCGTGGCCAGCATTGACGGGCCGGATGGCCCAGCCGCCGCGGTTGTGCGCGACAACGTCGCACAGCGGATCCCGGGCGCCCGCAGCGTTCGGGCGATGCTCGGAGACTGGGACCGGTGGCTGTCGCGGATCGAGTCGGAGCAGCTCGACGAGCCGGTTGCCCTGGAGGACTGCACGCTGCTGCCGCCGGTCGTCGATCCGCCCAACATCTACATGGCGGGCGCGAACTACACCGACCACTACCGCGAGATGCACGGCCTCGCCGACGACGAGCCGGTGCCGCGGCACCCGGCCGGACCGTTCTTCTTCCTCAAGCCGACGACCAGCATGATCGGCCATCGCGCGCCGGTGGTGATCGGCGAGGGCGTCACGCGGCTTGACTGGGAGGTCGAGCTGGCCGTGGTGATCGGCCGGCGTGCCGATCGCGTGTCGGAGTCCTCGGCGCTCGATCACGTCGCCGGGTACACGATCGTCAACGACATCTCGGCGCGCGACATGTTCAGGCGCGAGGGCGCCGAGCCGCCGTTCACCTTCGACTGGTTTCGCCAGAAGGGCTGGGCCACGAGTTGTCCGACGGGGCCGTGGCTGCTGCCGGCGCGCGACTGTCGGGCTCCGGGCGATCTCGCGCTGTCGCTGCGTCTGGGCGACACGGTGATGCAGGACTCGAGCACCGCTGCCATGGTGTTCTCGATCGAGGAGCTGATCGCCCATCTCTCGCGCGTCGTGCCGCTGGTTCCCGGGGATCTGATCGCCACGGGCACGTGTGGCGGCGTCGGCGTTGCGCGCGGACGGTTTCTCGCGCCCGGTGACGTGATGCGCGCCGAGGTCGAGGGGATCGGCGTGCTTGAAAACCCGGTGGAGGAGGCCTGAGAGATGTCGGAGCTGATCAAACGTCCCGCACACGTCGCGCTCGAGGTCCCCGATCTCGACGCCTCGGTGCACTGGGCGACCACGGTGATGGGGCTGCGCGAGACGCGACGCGAGGGTGGCACCGCGTACCTGACCCACGCCGACTGCCACCACTCGTTGCAGTACATCGCCTCGGACCGTTCGGCGCTCGACCACGTGGCGCTCGAGGCCCACGACGACGCCGCCCTGGACGCGCTCGCGGCCCGGCTCGGCGCCGCTGGGATCGCGCTGCTCAGCGACACCCCGCAGGAGCACGGGCTTGCGCGCGCCATTCGCTTCGCCGGCCCGGCCGGCCACGTGATCGAGGTGTTCACCGGAATGGAGCAGGCGGGGCCGACCCACACCGGCACGGGCGTCCAGCCACGCAAGTTCGCCCACCCGATGCTGAGCTGCGAGGACACCGGCGAGACGGTTCGATTGCTCATCGACACGCTGGGCTTCCGGCTGTCCGACGACGTTGGCGACGGTACCCTGGTGTTCCTGCGCTGCAACCTCGACCACCACGGCGTCGGCGTCGCCCGCGGACCACGGACCGGCCTCAACCACTATGCCTGGGAGGTCGAGAACATCGGGGCGCTCGGTCAGCTCGGTGACGTGCTGGCCCGCAACGGCGGGCGCTTCATCTGGGGACCGGGCCGCCACGGAGCGGGTCAGAACATCTTCACCTACCACTTCGATCCGAGCGGGGCGATCGTCGAGTACGCTGCGGACCTGTATCGGGTCTGGGACGAGGCGACCTACGAGGCGGGACACTGGAGCCTCGAAGATCCGCGTTTCGCGAACCTCTGGGGACCCGGGCCACCGATCGAGATGATGGAAACGGCGACACCGCAGGTGTGATGGAGGCAGAGCCGCTCAGCGTCGACGCGGCCCCGGTCGGGGCCGCCGACATCACCGAGTCGGTGATCCGCCGCTTCGACACCTGTCCGGATCCCCGCCTGCGCGAGATCATGCAGGCGTTCGTCGAGCATCTGCACGGCTTCATCAGCCAGGTCGAGCTGACGCCCGAGGAATGGACCGCGGCGATTCGCATCCTCACCGCGACCGGCGACATCACCGACGCGCATCGCCAGGAGTTCATTCTGTGGTCCGACACCCTCGGTGTGTCGATGCTCGTCGACGCGCTGGCCAACCGGCTGCCGGCCGGCGCCACCGAGTCGACGGTGCTCGGTCCGTTCTACGTCCCCGGATCCCCCCTGCGGGGGTTCGGCGAGAGCATGCTGGTCGAGGGCTCCATCGGAACGCCGGCCTGGGTCCAGGGGCGGGTGCTCGACACGGAAGGACAACCGATCGCCGGCGCCGAGCTCGACCTGTGGCAGAACGACGCAGACATGCTCTACGCGGTGCAGAAGCAGGAGGGCCCGGAGGACCATCTGCGCGGCCGCTACCGCACACGCGAGGACGGCACCTTCGCCTTCATCGCGGTGCGCCCGGTTCCCTATCCGATCCCCGATGACGGACCCGTGGGGCGGATGCTCAACGCCACCGGGCGTCACCCGTGGCGGCCGGCGCACATCCACGCCATCGTGCGGGCTCCGGGCTTTCGCACCGTCGTGACGCACCTGTTCGACGAGCAGAGCGAGTATCTGGACTCGGACACGGTCTTCGCCGTCAAGCCGTCGTTGTTGCGCAAGTTCGTCGAGCGCTCGGCCGACGATCCCGAGCGGCCGGCGGGCATCACCGGCGACTGGGTGTCGCTGGAGAGCGACATCGTGCTCGTCGCAGGCGACGGCGGCGCGCCGATCGTCGACTCCGGACGCACCGCTTGAGCGCCGCGTCGGCGCCACCGCGTCCCGCTCGCCGGTCAGTGTGGCTTGTCGACGTACACGCGCAGACTGTCGATCAGCCCGTCGGCGTTTCGCCGCGCGATCGCCACCGACGGCACGGTGTGGCTGTGGCCGTCGCGATAGGTGTAGACGACGTCGAACTCGAGAATCGTCGTGTCGCCCACGCTCCAGCAGCCGACCACGGTGTGCGCCATGTCGTGCTCGGCGTGTCCGGCGGCGAACGCGTCGCGTGCGGCGCCGCGCCCGCGCACGGGCGGGTTCGAGGCGAAGCGCAGCTCGATGTCGGGAGCGAAGTCGTTGACGTAGCGATCGACCTCGGCGGCGTCGACCAGCGCGTAGTGCTCGCGGACCCAGTCGGGGACGAGGGCGCTCTGGGGACGCGGCGTGGCGGGCGGCTCGGACATCGTGGCGGGCGGCGCAGACACTACTATCGGGCTGTGGCCGCTGCTCCGGTGAACGGGACTCGTGTCGCGCTGCTGGGCCTCGGCGAGGCGGGCCGGGCGTTCGCTGCCGACCTCGCCGCCGCCGGGATGGCCGTGCGCGGCTGGGATCCGCTGGTCGCGCAGGCGCCGGACGGGGTTCTCGTCGCGGCGAGTGCGCGTGATGCGGTGCGCGGCGCCGGTCTCGTGCTCAGCCTGAACGCCGCCGCGGTGGCGCTCGCCGCCGCCCGCGAGGTCGCGCCGGCCCTCGAAGCCGGCGCGATCTATGCCGATCTCAACGCCGCGGCGCCGTCGCTCAAGGTCGCCGTCGCGGCGGTCGTCGAGGGCGCCGGAGCGCGTTTCGCGGACGTCGCGCTGATGGGCTCGGTCTCCGGCAACGGCGCGTGCACCCCGAGCCTGGTCTCAGGATCCGGCGCGGCGGGTTACGCGGAGGCGCTCGAGGTGGTCCGCGCCCCGATCGAGGTCCTCGGGCCGGCGGCCGGCGAGGCCGCGACGCGCAAGCTGCTGCGCAGCGTGTTCATGAAGGGGCTGGCCGCGATCTCGCTCGAGGCGCTCACCGCGGCGTCGGCCGCCGGGCTCGAGCCCTGGATGCACGAGGAGCTGGTGACCGTCTACGAGCAGGCGGACCGGGCATTGCTGAGCCGGCTGCTCGAGGGAAGCCGGACCCATGCCGCGCGGCGCGTGCACGAGATGGAGGCGGCGCGCGAGATGCTGGGCGCGCTCGGGACGCCGACGCGGATGACCGACGGCACGGTGGCATGGCTTGACGAACTCGCGGCGGCGGGGCGGCGGTGAGCGATCCGCAGCCGAGCGAACGCGCCCGCGAGCTGGTTCGCGGCGGCTACGACATGCACGTCCACATCGCGCCGGACGTGGTCGAGCGCAAGATCAGCGATGTGGCGCTCGCGCGGCGCTGCGTCGAGCTGGGGCTGGCGGGCTTCCAGCTGAAGTCGCACTACACCTCGACGGCGGAGCGAGCCCGCGCCGTCGGCGAGGCCGTCGACGGCGTGCGCGTGCTCGGCGCGATCACGCTGAACCAGGCCGTGGGCGGACTGAACGCCCTGGCGGTCGAGATCGCCGCACGCGAGGGCGCGCGCACGGTCTGGTTTCCGACCGTCAACTCGGTCAACGAGCAGCACGAGGTGCACCCCGCGCCGCCCGGCGCCCGGGTTCCCGTGTGGGTCAAGTTCGAGCTCGAGATGCGCGCCGCCGGCCATCACGTCGACCCGGTCGCGGTGGTCGACGCGGACGGCGCGCTGGTGCCGGCGGCGCACGAGGTGCTCGCGGTGATCGCGCGCCACGACATGGTGCTCGCCACCGGGCACCTCGCGCGCGATGAGATCTTCACGCTCGTCGAGGGAGCCGTGGCAGCCGGCGTGCGCCGGATCGTCGTGACGCACCCGGAGTTTCCCTCGCAGCAGATCTCGATCGCCGATCAGCTGGCCCTGGCGGAGCGCGGCGCGCTGCTCGAGCGCTGCTTCACCACGCCGCACACCGGCAAGGCGCCGTGGGAGCTGATCTGCCGTGCCTCGCGCGAGGTCGGTCCGGCGAATACGGTGTGGTCCAGTGATCTGGGCCAGATCTTCAATCCACCCGTCGAGGACGGCCTCGCGCTGATGGCCGACCAGTTCTTGGCCGCGGGCTTCAGCGACGAGGATGTGATCACGATGGCCGTCACCAACACGCGGCTGCTCGCGGGCGGGGCACACGGATGAGCCGGCGGATTCAGGTTATCGGCGCGCACTCGGCGGACTTCGTCTGGCGTGCCGGCGGCGCGATCGCGGTTGCCACCGCCGCCGGCGGGGTCGCCGAGGTGATCGCCCTGAGCTACGGCGAGCGCGGCGAGTCGGGCGAGCTGTGGAAGCAGGAGGGGCAGACGATCGAGAACGTCAAGCGCCTTCGCCATGCCGAGGCGGAGGCCGCCGCAGCGCATCTCGGTGCGAGCTTCCGCTGCCTGGACCTCGGCGACTATCCGCTCCAGATCGACACGGCGGCGCTGCTCGCGGTCGCCGAGGCGATCCGCGAATTCGCCCCCGACGTGCTCGTCACGCACACCGACACCGACCCGTTCAACCCCGATCACCCCGTGGCCTGGGCGGCCGTCGACCGCGCTCGCAGCCTGGCCGCCGGGGCGGGAGTCCAGAGCGCCTTCGCGACAATCGCGCCGCCGGCGATGTTCCTGTTCGAGCCGCACCAGCCCGAGCTGTGCAACTTCACCCCGACGACGTTCGTCGACATCACCTCGGTGATCGACGCCAAACGCGCGGCGATGGCTGAGATGAAGGCGCAGCGCTACCTGCAGACCTACTACGACGAGCGGGCCGCGCATCGCGGGAACCATGCGCGGCGCGCCTCCGGTGACAAGAGCGTCGAATACGCCGAGGCCTTCCAGCGGGTGATCCCGCAGGTCGTCGCCGGGCTGTAGCGGCGCCGGCAACCGGGGCTCACGGCGGGCGGCGGGGCAGCAGCGCGGAGCTGCTCGTGCGTCGCTGCTCGAAACCGGCGATGTCCTCGAGCGCCGCCTCGAGCGCCGGCAGCTCGCCACCGGGCACCAGGATCGCTTGCACCGTGCGTGCGGATCTGACCAGCTGTGTCCGCAGAACCGCTGCGGCACGCGCCGCGTCTCCCGCCTCGCACGCCTCGATCATCGCCCGATGCTCCTCGTCTCCGAGTGCGCGGCCCTGCGCCGTGTCGTCGTGGACGGCGATCCGGCGATAGCGATCGGCGCGGGCCATCAGCGTCTCGATGTGTTCGCGCAGCGGCGCCGGCGCGCCGCTGCTCAGGCGGCGGTGAAAGGCCCCGTGCGCGCTCTCCCACGATGCGATCTCCGCCCGCGCGGCGACACGGCGCATCGCGGCGAGGTGCTCGTGCAGCGCGGAGAGGTCACCGGCCGTCAGCCGCGGCACGGTCAGCCGCAACGCCAGCGGCTCGAGCAACACGCGTGCCGCGTACACGCTGTCGAGGTCCTGGGCGTCGAATGGGCGCACGCGTGGGCGCCGGTTGTGCCGTGACTCGACGAGACCCTCGGCCTCGAGCCGGCGAAGCGCCTCGCGCAACGGCGTCGTGCTGACGCCGGTGCGGCGCGCAAGCTCGACCTGCGAGAGCTCGCGGCCGGGAGCGAGCTCGCCCTGCACGATCAGGCGCCGCAGCTGCGCGTGGGCGCGCTCGACGGCATCGGGGGCGCTCAACGCGCGGCCTCGGCGGCGCCGAGTGGGCCACGAGCACAAGCGATGGCCGGTGCGACGCGACGTCCACGCGCCCCCGCCACAGCCACGACGGCCGGACGCTCACTCATGGACGCGAAAGTCTATAGACTTTGTCCGGTCGAGCGTGGTAGAGCTGCGCTTCGACGTGGTGCGGCGGCCGACGGTGGCCGGCGGCGAAGCACTACGATCGAGCCGTGACCGACGAGCGCCTCAGCCAACTCGCCCGCCTCGGCTCGGCGACGGTCTATGAGGCCGGTGGACGCGGCGGCTACATCGACGCCGATCTGCACCAGATCGTCCCGGGATCGCGGGTCGCCGGGCCGGCGCGGACGGTGCGCTGCGGGCAGGACGACAACCTGATGGTGCACGCCGTGATCGAACGGATCGCCCCGGGCGACGTGGTCGTGCTGTCGATGCCCGAGCCGCGGCCGGTGGCCCTGGTCGGCGACCTGCTGGCGACGCAGGCCAAGGTCGCGGGCGCGGCGGGCCTGCTGATCGACGCCTCGGTGCGCGACGTCGAGGAGTTGGCGCAGATGGGGCTGCCGATCTGGGCGCGCTGGGTACGCGTGCGCGGCGCGACGAAGACCGAGGTCGGCGAGATCGACGTCCCGGTGCTCGTCGGCGGGGCCCGCATCGTTCCCGGCGACATCGTCGTCCTGGACGCCGACGGCGGCGCCGTCGTCGAAGCCGCGCGCATCGACGAGGTCCTCGAGGCGTCGCTCGGTCGCGAGGAGAACGAGCGCGTCAAGCGCGCGCGCCTGGCGGCGGGAGATCGCTCCTACGACCTGGACGGGCTGCGGTCCGTGGTCGAGGCCGCGTCGTGAGCGACGTCGCCCATCTCGGCCCTGTCGAGTTGTTGACACCGACCGCCGAGCGCAGCCTCGCCTTCTTCGTCGATGTCCTCGGCATGGAGGTCGAGGGGCAGGACGGCGGTTCGGTGTTCCTGCGCGGATGGGGCGATTACCAGCGCTACAGCCTGGTGCTCACCGAGTCGGCGGAGGCGGGCATGGCATGGCTCGGCCTGCGCGCAAGCAGCCCCGAGGCGCTTCGGCGACGGGTCGCAGCGGTCCAGGGGACCGGGCTCGGCGAAGGCTGGGGCGAGGGCGCACGCGGACGCGGACCGTCCTACCGCTTTCGCGACCCGGACGGCCACACCTTCGAGCTGTACTACGAATGCGAGCGCTACGACCCCCCGGAGCACCTGCGGCCGGCACTGAAGAACCAGCCGCAGCGCTACCTCGGGCGCGGCGCCGCGGTCAAGCGGCTCGACCATGTCAACGTCCTCGCGGCCGACGTGCGCGCGAGCCGCGAGTTCGCCCAGGAGGCGCTCGGCTACCGGCTCTATGAGCGCGTCGAACTGGACGATGGCAGCGAAGCGGGCGCGTGGCTCAGCGTGTCGATCGCCGCGCACGAACTGATCTACACGCGCGACGCCTACGGAGCACGCGGACGCCTGCACCACCTGGCGTTCTGGGTCGACACACGCGAGGAATGCCTGCGCGCAGCGGACCTGTTTCTCGACCACGGCATCAAGATCGAGGCTGCGCCGTCGAAGCACGCGATCGCGCAGGGGTTCTTCCTCTACGGAATCGAGCCCGGCGGGAACCGCATCGAGGTCACAACCGGTGGCTATTTCGTGTTCGATCCCGAGCACCCGACGGTCACCTGGAGCGAGCAGGAGCGGGCCCGCGGCCAGGCGTGGGGCGTGCACACCGTCGAGAGCTTCCACACCTACGGGACGCCGCCGATCGACGAAGCAGACGTAAGCGCCGAGCGCGAGGCGATGAGATGAGCAGCGACCGCGACGCGATTCGAGACCTCGTCGAGAACTGGGCGCTGTGGCGCGACGCCGGCGATTGGGAGCGATTCCGCACCGTCTGGCACGACGACGGCACGATGATGGCGACGTGGTTCCAGGGGTCCGCCGACGAATTCATTCGCGTCAGCCGCGAGGGGTTCGAGCGCGGCGTGCGGATCCTGCACTTCCTTGGCGGCAGCTCGATCGAGGTATCGGGCGAGCGCGCGATCGCCCAGACCAAGATGACGATCTCGCAGCGGGGCGCCGTCGAGGGGGTGGAGTGCGACGTCGTCTGTACCGGGCGCTTCTACGACTTCCTCGAACGCCGCGACGGCCGGTGGGGGCTCGTGCTGCGCCAGCCGATCTATGAGAAGGATCGGGCGGACCCCGTCGACCCGGCTGCACGCCTCGAGCTCGACCCGCAGCTGCTCGCGCGCTTTCCCGAAGGCTACCGTCACCTCGCCTACGTGCAGACCCAGATCGGCTACCCGGTCAAGGACGACATGCCGGGCCTGACCGGGCCCGAGGTCGAGGCGCTCTACGCCCGCGGCGCGGCGTGGCTGGCGGACAGCGGGGCCGACGCCTGAGCGCGTGGCGGGCCGCCGGCCCGCGTCAGGTCGTCGGGACCAGCCCGCCGTCGACGCGATAGTCGGCGCCGGTGATCTGGGACGCCCGGTCGGAGGCCAGGAACACGATCGCCGCGGCGACGTCCTCGGGGGCACCGAGGCGCCCGAGTGGCATCCCGCGCACGTCGCGGACGAAGCGCTCGATCGCCGCCTCGTGGTCGATCTCCCATTCGGCGGCCAGCGCGCCGATGAATTCCCCGCTCTCCCACGGCGCGGTGCGCGTCGGGCCGGGTGAAACGGTGTTGCAGCGGATGCCGCGGCCGGCGAACTCGTTTGCGAGCGCCTTCGAGAGCAGGCGGATCATGCCCTTGGTGACCGAGTAGTCGACGAAGTAGGGCCCCGGCATGTGCCCGGCGTCAGACGACAGGCTGACGATCGAGCCGCGTCCCTGCTCGAGCATTCGCGGGATCGCCGCCCGGCAGCACCGCACCATGCTGAAGAAGTTCAGCTCCAGCAGCGCGCGCCATGCTTGGTCGTCGACGTCGAGGAAGCCGTCGCGGTGCGGACAGACCCCGACGTTGTTGACAAGGACATCGATCGCGCCGAGCTGCTCGACGGCGGCAGCGACGGCCCTCGGCGGGCCGTCGGCGCTCGCCAGGTCGACGGTGAAGGGCAGCAGACGGTCGGCCGGCGCACCCGCGAGCGCGGCGCTCGGGTCGAGATCGGCGGCCACCACGCGGGCGCCCTCGGCGATCAGCGCGCGCGTCGTGGCGAGACCGATGCCCGAGCCGGCCCCCGTGACCAGCGCGACGCGTCCTTGGAGGCCGAGATCCATGGGCTCGCCGACATTATGATGGGCGTCGTGAGCGCAGCAACGAGCGTGCCATTGCCGCCACGGGTCTCGCGCGCCGCGCGCTTGGCCCAGGAGCTCGAGGCGCGTATTCGCAGCGACGGGCCCGAGCCTGGCGAGCGGATCGCCACCAAGCACGAGCTGCGCGAACGCTTCGGCGTGGCCAGCGCGACGATCAACGAGGCGGTGCGCCTGCTCGAGACGCGCGGCGTGATCGAAGCGCGCCCGGGACCCGGTGGCGGGATCTTCGTCGCCCGCTCCGCGGTGCGCTCCGCCGTGCGCTTCGCGCACGTGCACACCGTGCTCGGCTTCCCTTCCGAGAGCACGAGCTACCGCGATTGCCTGCTCGTGCGCGACGCGCTCGAACCGCTGATCTGCCGCGACGCGGCGGCGGGACGCGGCGCCGGCGACATCGCCGCGCTGGAAGCGATCGTCGCACGGATGGAGCTGCACATCGACGACCCCGCCGGCTATTTCAAGTGCAACTGGGAGCTGCACCGGCGGATCGCCGCGATCAGCTCGAACGCTCCGCTTCGCAGCATCTACCTGACGCTCACCGACGGACTTGAGTCGATGCTCGACGACTCCGACATCGACGAGTTCGATGGTCCCGCGAGCATCGCGATCCACCGCGAGCTGGTCGCGGCGATCGCCGACGGCCTCGGAGCGCGGCTCGAGGCGGCCGTCGCGGCGCATACCCCGCTGCGCCCCCGCGGCAGCGAGTAGCGTCCCGGCGCGCGCGCTTGCCACGCGCCGGGGGAGCCGATAGGTTGCGCGCAGAATGAAAACGTGTTCACATCGCGCACAACCGTGGCTGCGGTCGTCAGCCTGACCGACGCGGTCGCGGAGCTCGTGCACGACGGGGATTCCGTCGCCCTCGAGGGTTTCACGCACCTGATTCCGTTCGCCGCCGGACACGAGCTGCTGCGGCAGGGACGGCGCGAGCTGGAGCTGATCCGGATGACCCCCGATCTGCTCTATGACCAGATGATCGGCGTCGGCGCGGCGCGCCGGCTCGTCTTCTCCTACGGCGGCAACCCCGGCGTCGGATCGCTGCACCGCTTCCGCGACGCAGTCGAGAACGGCTGGCCGCACCCGATCGAGCTCGAGGAACACAGCCACGCGGGCATGGCGAACCGGTACATGGCGGGCGCCAGCGATCTGCCGTTCGCGATCCTGCGCGGCTACGCCGGCACTGATCTCGTCGCGCACACGACGGTCAGCTTCATCGAGTGTCCGTTCACCGGCGAGCGGCTCGCCGCGGTCGCCGCACTGCGGCCGGACGTTGCGATCGTCCACGCCCAGGAGGCCGATGGCGACGGCAACGTGCAGCTGTGGGGCATCCCCGGTGTCCAGAAGGAGGCGGTGCTCGCGGCCTCGCGCTCGCTGGTGACGGTCGAGCGGATCGTCGAGCGTTTGGCGCCGCGCCCGGGCGCCGTGGTGATACCGGGCTGGGCGCTGACCTTCGTCGCCGCGGCACCCGGCGGCTCGCAGCCGTCCTACAGCCAGGGCGTCACCGAGCGCGACAACGACTTCTACCGCGCCTGGGACGAGATCAGCCGCGACCGTGGCCGCTTCTGCGCCTGGATGGATGAGCACGTCTTTGGCAAGGTCGTCGCGCGGTGAGCGCGGCGAGCACCGATGAGGTGCAGACCGTCGTCGCCGCGCGCCGGCTCGCGCGCACCAAGACGGTGTTCATCGGCGTCGGGCGGCCCAGCACCGCCGCCATCCTGGCGCGCATGGTCCACAACCCCTCGCTCGTGCTGATCTACGAGTCCGGGACGATCGGCGCCAAGCCGTTCCACATCCCGCTCTCGATTGGCGACGGCGAACTCAGCGAGACGGCCGACGCGGTCGTCTCGGTTCCGGAGATGTTCAACTACTGGATCGGGGCCGGCCGCGTCGACGTGGCCTTTCTCGGCGCGGCACAGGTCGATCGCTTCGCCAACCTCAACTCCACGGTGATCGGCGACTATGACGACCCGCGCACGCGTCTTCCGGGAGCTGGCGGCGCTCCGGAGATCGCCGCCAGCTGCGGCGAGGTGGTCATCGTCGTGCCGCATTCGCGACGCACGCTGGTCGAGCGTCTCGACTTCGTCACGACGGTCGGGCACGGCGACGGCCCGGGGTCGCGTGAGCGGCTGGGACTGCGCGGCAAGGGCCCGACCGCGGTGATCACCGATCTCGGCGTGCTCGAGCCGGACCCGCAGACCGCGGTGCTCACGCTCACGCAATTGCACGAAGGCGTCGCCGTCGATCAGGCGCGCGAGGCCACCGGCTGGGAGCTCGCGGTCGCCGACGAACCGCGCGTGACCGACCCGCCGAGCGAGACCGAGCTGGCGGGGCTGCGGGAGCTGCTCGCTCGATGAACGAGGCGTTCATCTACGAGGCTGTCCGCACACCGTTTGGCCGCTTCGGCGGAGCGCTCGCCGGCGTTCGGCCGGACGACCTCGCGGCGCACGCCATGCGGGCGTTGCTCGATCGGGCGGGCGACCCCGATCCGGCGGCGATCGACGACGTGTTCCTCGGCGATGCCAACGCCGCCGGCGAGGACAACCGCGATGTGGCGCGGATGGCGGTCCTGCTCGCCGGCCTGCCGACGACGGTCACCGGTGTGACCGTCAATCGTCTGTGCGGGTCGAGTCTCGAGGCCGCGATCCAGGCCACGCGCGCGATCCGCTGCGGCGAGGCGTCGCTGACGATCGCCGGGGGCGTCGAGTCGATGAGCCGTGCACCATGGGTCCTGCTGAAGCCGTCGCGCGCCTATCCGGCCGGTCACGAGACGCTGCACTCGACGACGCTCGGCTGGCGGATGGTCAACCCGCGCATGCCCGAGCGGTGGACGATCTCGCTCGGAGAAAGCGCCGAGAAGCTTGCCACCATCCACAAGATCCCGCGCGACGCGCAGGACGCATTCGCGCTGCGCAGCCACCAGTTGGCGCTGAAGGCCTATGACGAAGGGGTGCTCGGCGAGGTCGTCCCCGTGCCCGGCGTCGAGCTGACGCGTGACGAGAGCATCCGCAGCGACACCACCCTCGACAAGCTTGCCGAGCTGGCCCCCGCGTTCGTCGACGGCGGCACCGTGACAGCCGGAAACTCCTCGCCGCTCAACGACGGGGCGAGCATGACGCTGATCGGCGACGAGCAGGCCGGCCGGCTGCTCGGCCGCGAGCCGCTGGCGCGGATCGTCGCCATGGGCGCGCACGGCGTGGACCCCGACGTCTTCGGGATCGCGCCGGTCGAGGCGGTGAACCTCGCCCTCGCGCGCGCCGGGATCGGCTGGGGTGAGGTCGTCGCCGTCGAGCTCAACGAGGCGTTCGCATCGCAGTCGCTGGCCTGTCTGGCCGGCTGGCCGGAGCTCGACCCCGAGCTCGTCAACGTCCGCGGCGGGGCGATCGCGATCGGACATCCACTTGGCGCCTCGGGGGCGAGGATCCTCGGGCGCCTCGCCCACGAGCTGCGAGCTCGTGGCGGCGGCTACGGTGTAGCGGCTATCTGTATTGGCGTGGGCCAAGGCCTCGCCGTGATCCTGGAGGGTGCAACGAGATGACCGAAGCGGACACCGAACCACGACAGATCTATGACCCGATCATCGACACGCCGTCGTGCTACGTGCGCGAGGCGGGGGTACACCCGCCGCTGGACTCGCCGGAGTACAAGTCGACGCAGCTTCGTCATCCGAAGCAGCCGCTGATCTTCCTGCCCCAGAACATCACCGAGCTGACCGGGCCAGCGCTCGGCGCGACGGGAACGATCGGCGAACTCGACCACGACCTGACGCGCCAGCACGAGGGTGAGCCGATCGGCGAGCGGATGACCGTGTCGGGCCGCGTGTTCGACACCGAGGGCAAGCCCCTGCGCAACACCCTGGTCGAAATCTGGCAGGCCAACGCGTGCGGGCGCTACCGCCACCGCTGGGATCGCTTCCCGGCACCGCTTGACCCGAACTTCAGCGGCGCCGGGCGCTGCGAGACCGACGATGAGGGGCGCTATCGCTTCGTCACCGTCAAGCCGGGGCCCTACCCCTGGGGCAATCACTACAACGCCTGGCGGCCCGCGCACATCCACTTCTCGCTGCTCGGCCGCGCGTTCGCGCAGCGCTTGGTGACGCAGATGTACTTCCCGGGCGATCCGCTGTTTCCCTACGACCCGATCTTCAACTCGGTTCCCGACGAGGCGGGTCGCAACCGGCTCGTCTCGCGCTTCTCGATTCACGACACCCAGCCGGACTGGGCGCTTGCCTACGAGTTTGACATCTACCTGCGCGGTCCGGGCGCAACGCCGTTCGAGGAGGCGCTGTGATCTTCCCGACCACACCATCCCAGACCGTCGGTCCGTATTTCGCGATCGGCATGCCGTGGCCGGACGGACCGCACGCCGTCGCGCCGGGCACCGCCGGTGCGATCACGATCCGCGGGATGATCTACGACGGCGCCGGCGCGCCGATACCGGACTACCTGCTCGAGACCTGGCAGGCCGATCCCGACGGCCGCTTCGCCGATCTGTGGGGCTACGGCGGGCCATCAGAGCTCGACGGGTTCCGCGGCTTCGCGCGGGTCGGCCATGAGGATGGCGACGGCAGCTTCGAGCTGCTGACGGTGAAGCCCGCTCCGCTGACGATGCCCAGCGGCGCGGTCGCGGCACCGCACATCGACGTCTCGCTGTTCGCCCGCGGGATGCTGCACCGCTGCGTCACGCGGTTCTACTTCGCCGACGAGGAGCAGGCCAACGCGGTCGACCCGGTCCTCGCGACGGTGCCGGCGGCGCGGCGCGACACGCTGCTCGCGAGGCCGGTCGAGCACGGCTACGAGATCGACATCCGCGTTCAGGGTCCGGGGGAGACGGTGTTCTTTGCCCTCTGAGGGTCTGTTCGACGCGCTCTACGCGCGCGGGGCGGTCGCGGCGCAGACCGACGGGCGTGCCTGGCTGGCGGCGATGCTCGACGTCGAGGCCGCACTCGCGCGCGCGTGCGCGGCGGAGGGGCTGATTCCCGCCGCGTCGGCGGCGGCGATCGCGGCGGCCTGCCAGATCGACGCCTTCGATCTGCCGGCGATCGCGGCGGCGACCGGCGACACTGCGACACCGGTGATCGCGATCGTCGCCGAGCTGCGTCGCGCCGTCGGCGAGCAGGCGGCTCCGCACGTCCACCTCGGCGCGACGAGCCAGGACATCATCGACAGTGCCGCGATGCTGCTCGCGCGCCGCGCGCTCGAGCCGCTGCTCGCGGACGCCGGCCGAGCGGCGTCGGCTGCCGCTCGGCTCACGGAGGCCCACCGCGAAAGCCGAATGGCGGCTCGGACGCTGCTGCAGCAGGCGCAGCTGAGCACGTTCGGCCTGCGCGCAGCCGGCTGGCTCGTCGGGCTCGACGAGGCCTGCGTGCGTCTGCGGGAGGTCGCCGAGCGGCGTCTCGCGGTACAGATGGGGGGGCCGGTCGGCACGCGGGAGCCCGTCGTCGGCGCGCGCGTCGCCGCCGAACTCGGGCTCGCCGAGCCCACGCTGCCGTGGGGGGCGATCCGGGTGCGGCCGGTCGAGTTGGCGAGCGCGCTCGGCGTGCTGGCCGGCGTGTTCGCGAAGATCGCTCGCGATGTCGAGCTGTTCGCGCAGAACGAGGTCGGCGAGCTGCGCGAGGGCGGGGGTCCCGGGCGCGGCGGATCCTCGGCGATGGCGCACAAGCGCAACCCGGTGGCCAGCGTAGCGATCCTCGCCTGCACGACGCGGGTCCCCGGGCTGGTGTCGACGATGCTCGCAGCGATGGCCCAGGAACACGAGCGTGCCGCCGGCGCCTGGCAGGCCGAATGGGGGACGCTCAGCGATCTGCTGACACTCGTCGGCTCGGCGGCCGCCTGGTCGGCCGACCTGCTCGGCGGCCTCGAGGTCGACGTCGTGCGGATGCGGGAAAACGCCGCCGGCCTCGACGGCTCACTCGACGGCGTCGCGCCGCTGATCGATCGCGCGCTGGCGGTCACCGCGCGATGACCGGCTCGGCGCTCAACCACGAGCTGAGCGGTCCATCCGACGGGCCGGTGCTCGTCCTCGGCTCCTCGCTGGGCACCACCATGGAGATGTGGGACCCCGCGTTGGCCGCGCTCGCGCGACGCCACCGCGTGTTGCGCTTCGACCACCGCGGCCACGGTCGCTCGCCGCTGCCGGAGGGTCCGTACGACGTCGCTGACCTCGGTGGCGACGTGCTCGAGCTGCTCGATCGCCTCGGCCTCGAGCGGGTCTCCTACGTCGGCGTGTCGCTGGGCGGGATGGTCGGCATGTGGCTCGCCGCCCACGCCCCGGAGCGGATCGAGCGACTGGTCTGCGTCTGCAGCTCGGCGCACCTGCCGCCGGCCGAGGTGTGGGCGGCGCGCGCTGCGCTCGTGCGCGAGGCCCACAGCGTGTCCGTGATCGCCGAGGCGATCCTCGAGCGCTGGTTCACACCGGCCTGCGCCGACGAGCAGCCCGACGTGCTGGCGTGGATGCGCGGAATGCTGTGCGACTGTCCGCCGGAGGGCTATGCGGCGTGCTGTGGTGTGATCGAGCGCCTCGATCTGCGCGGCGAACTCGCGCGGATCACGGCGCCGACGCTGGTCGTCGCCGCCGCCGAGGACCCCTCGACGCCGCCGGAGCATTCGGCGATCATCGCCGCGGGCGTGCCGGGGGCGCGCCTCGAGGTGCTGCCGCACGGCGCACATCTGGTGGCGGTCGAGCGCCCGGACGAGGTGACCGCGCTGATCGAGCGACACCTGGAGGCGACGCGATGAGCGACCCGCTCTACGACGAGGGCATGGAGGTGCGCCGCGCCGTGCTCGGAGACGCCCACGTCGACAACGCCATCGAGCGCACCACGGAGTTCACCGCGCCCTTCCAGGAGTTCATCACGCGCTACGCCTGGGGGACGATCTGGGCGCGCGAAGGCCTCGACCGGCGGACGCGCAGCGCGGTGACCCTGGCGGCGCTGACCGCGCTCGGGCGCGAGCACGAGATCGCGATGCACGTGCGCGCGGCGCTGCGCAACGGGCTGTCGCCCGCAGAGATCGGGGAGATCCTGCTGCACACCTCGATCTATGCCGGCGTGCCGGTCGCCAACCGCGCCTTCGCAATCGCCGACGAGGTCCTGCGCGAGGAGCCGACGCCGTGAGCGAGACGATCGCGGCGTCGGGACACTTCGTCCAGTCGCTCTCGCGCGGGCTGGCGGTGATCCGCGCGCTCAACAGTCCCGAGCCGATGACGCTGAGCGATGTCGCGCGTGCGAGCGAGCTCTCGCGCGCCACGACGCGACGCTTCGTGCTGACGCTCGAGCGGCTGGGCTACGTGCAGCAATCCGGTCGGCGCTTCGCGCTGACGCCGCGCGTACTCGAGCTCGGTTTCGCCTACCTCTCGGCGCTCGGGCTGCCCGACGTCGCGCAGCCGCACCTCGAACGACTCGTCGGGCAGGTCCGCGAGTCCTCATCGATCTCGGTGCTCGATGGCGAGTCGGTGGTCTATGTCGCTCGCGTGCCGACGCGGCGGATCATGAATGTGGTGATCAGCGTGGGCACCCGGCTGCCGGCATACGCGACCTCGATGGGGCGCGTGCTGCTGGCCGGCCTCGACGCACACGAGTGCGCCGAGCTGCTCGATCAGCTGGAGCTGGTGCCGCTGGCGCACGAGACGATCACGACACGCGCGCAACTCCAGGCGGAGCTCGAGCGGGTGCGCGAGCAGGGCTACGCGATCGTCGACCAGGAGCTCGAATCGGGCCTGCGTTCGGTCGCCGCGCCGATTCGCGACCGCCGCCGTCGGGTTGTCGCTGCGGTCAACCTCGCGGTGCACGCGCCGCAGGTGAGCGTTGATGAGATCCGACGATCGCTGCTCGGACCACTGCTCGACACCGCCGCCGCGATCGAGCACGACCTCGGCGTTGGGACATCGCCGAGCTAGACGGGCGCCCCCTCGGCGATCGGCGCGAGCTCCGCGCCGGTCAGGCGCGCGAGCTCGTCGCCACGCAACGGAAACACCGCGTGCGGTGTGCCGGCGGCGGCCCAGAGCTCCGCGAACTCGACGAGCGAGCGCTCGGCGACCGTGTGCACCGTCGCGGCGTGGCCCAGCGGCGGGACGCCGCCGATGGCAAAGCCTGTCTGCTCCCTGACCCACTCGGCGTCGGCACGTTCGACCGGCTCGCCGACATGGTCCTCGAGCCGTCGAAGATCGACGCGGTGGGTGCCGCCGACCAGCGCCAGGATCGGGCGGCTGCTGCGGCGCCCGCGGAACACGAGCGACTTCACGATCTGCTGCTGGCTGACGCCCAGCGCGGCGGCCGCCTCGGCGGCGCTGCGTGCCGAGGCGTCGAGCAGGAGGATCTGTCCGCTGTGCCCGCGTCCGTTCAGCACCTCGGCGACCCGCCGGGCGGCGCGGGGGAGCGCCGGGCGTTGCTCGGTCATGCGGTGATTCTGGCGGATCCGCCGCTCAGTCGAGCGGTGCCGACGGCGAGCGTCGGGCTGCGCGTCGCTCGCCGGCCTCGAGCCTGCCCGGCGGGGTGTGCGCGATCCGGTGATGGCGCGGCACGCGCTCGCGGAGGATCGTTCCGAGCACGCGCCAGCCGTCGCGGAAGGTCTTGAGATTGCTGTGGCCGTGGATCCGCTCGAGCTCGAAGCTCGCGACCTCGGTCACCCGCATGCCCGACTTGGCGGCTCGAAGGTTGATCAACGTCTCGACCTCGAAGCCGTCGATGTCGACGTTCAACTGGGGCAGGCAGCGACGCCAGAAGGCGTTGTAGCCGTAGCACAGATCGGTGTATCGCGTGCCGTGAAGCAGGTTCGCCAGACGGGTCAGGCCCCAGTTCCCGAGCTGCCGCAAGAGCGTCATGTCGTGACTGCCCCCGCCCTGGATGAAGCGGGTGCCCTTGGCGAAGTCGGCACCGCTGAGCAGCGCGCCGACGAACGCCGGGATCTCCTCGGGGTTGGCAGAGCCGTCGGCGTCGAGCGTGATCACGATGTCTCCGCTGCATTCGGCGAAGGCGCAGGCCAAGGCGTTGCCCTTTCCGCCGCGGGTCTGCTCGATCACCCGCACGCCGGGTTGCAGCGTGCGGGCGACGGCGACGGTGTCGTCGGTTGAGCTGCCCGGCACGAGGAGGATCTCGAACAGGCCGTCGGGCAGGTTCGACAGGACGTGGCGCAGGTTGCGGCCCTCGTTGAGCGCCGGGATCACGACACTGACGCGCGTGGCGTTGTGGTTCCCACGTCGCCCGCCCCCGGCGCGCCGTTCCTCCTCGAGCAGCTCTCGCTCGGTCTGGCGGTAGCCGTTTCGGCGGTACGCCGAGTGCTCGGAGAGCGCGGCGTCCACGGCGAGCAGTGCTTCGGCGGCATGACCGTTGGTGGCCTCCGGTCCGCCGGTTGGCGGGAGCTGCGTCATGCGACTACCTTCGGCCGCGCTCCGGCGATCGATGACCTCCCGGGGGCTGGCTGGACGGATGAGCGCGGCCCGGCATCAGCCAACATGGGGCGAGCCCTTGGCATCTTGGCCCAATCGGCCGATAGCACCTACATGCAGTCGTCGCCAGGATCCGACCTCACCGTCGCGCCCGTCGTGGCATCGCGGGGCCAACCGCGTGCCCGGCTTGGCGACATCGTCGTCGATCTCGGCTTCTGCCAGCGCGACGTCGTCGAGGCGGCCGTGCAGACCGCGTTGGACTCCGGCGAGCAGATCGGCCAGGTCCTGGTCGAGCGGGGTGCGATCAGCACCGATCAGCTCGCGGTGGCGATGGCCAAGCGCTTCGGCCTCGAGCACCTCAGTCTCGAGGACATCACCGTGGATCCGGTCGCCGCGCACATGGTGTCCTTCGCCGCGGCGCGCCGGATGCGGGTCGTGCCGGTGGCCGTCGCCACCGGCAACGTGCTGCTTGTGGCGATCGCGAACCCCGAGAACTACCTCGGGCTCGACGACATCTCGATGTTCACCGGCATGCAGATCAAGCCGGTGGTTGTCTCCCAGGAGGATCTCGACACGCTGCTCAAGCGCCTCAGCGTGCTTGACGGCGAGGGGGTTCAGGACGAGGAGCCGAGTGAGCCTCGCCCGCAGGACGTCAGCCAGTTCGAGAGCCCCGACGACGCGCCGACGATCAAGCTCGTGCGGTCGATCGTCTCCGAGGCGGTCGATCGGGGCGTGTCCGACATCCACTTCGCCCCTGACGACGGTGCGCTCACGGTGCGCTTTCGAATCGACGGCGTGATGGCCGACGCTGCGCGCGTCCCGCGCAGCCAGGCCGCCGCGGTGATCTCGCGGATCAAGATCCTCGCGGACCTCGACATCTCCGAGAAGCGCCTGCCCCAGGACGGGCGGCTCGGGATCGTCATCGAGGGGCGCCGCATTGACATCAGGGTGGCGGTGATGCCGCTCGTCGCCGGTGAGTCCGCCGTGCTGCGAATCCTCGACGCCGGACGCACACCGCTGTCGCTCGACGACCTCGGAATGAGCGCGCAGGACCGCCACCGGCTCGACGCCCCGCTGCTGCGCACGCACGGCGGGATCCTCGTGACCGGCCCGACCGGCTCGGGCAAGACGACCTCGCTGTACGCGATCATCGCCCTCGTCCGCTCACCCGAGAAGACGCTGACGACGATCGAGGACCCGGTCGAATACCGACTGTCCGGCGTCAACCAGATCCAGGTCTCCGAGCGCAGCGGCCTGACCTTCGCCACCGGCCTGCGGGCGATCGTCCGCGCCGACCCCGACGTGATCATGGTCGGCGAGGTTCGCGACCGCGAGAGCGCGCATATCGCCGTCGAAGCCGCGCTCACCGGCCACCTCGTGCTGTCGACGCTGCATACCAACGACGCCCCGAGCGCCCCGATGCGACTCGTCGACATGGGCATCGAGCCCTACCTCGTGTCCTCGGCGATCAACTGCGTCATCGCGCAACGGCTCGCGCGCCGCGTGTGCACGAGCTGCCGCGTGCCAGTGACGGTGCCCGGCGAGCACGTCGGCCTGGGCGGCGGCGAGGCGGAGATCTTCGAGTCGGCTGGCTGTGCGCGCTGTCGCCAGACGGGTTATCGCGGGCGCGTCGGGCTGTTCGAGATCCTCAACGTCACCGACGAGATCCGCGCGCTGATCGTGGCGCGCGCGACCTCGCAGGAGATCGGGCGGGTCGCGGAGGAGCAGGGAATGCGCCGGCTGCGCGACGACGGGCTGGCCAAGGTCCGCAGCGGCGACACGACGCTCGCGGAGATCGGGCGCGTCCTCGGCTGATCCCTCGCGCGGGCGGCGGCGCAGCTGTGGCCGCCGGCTCAGCGAACGGCGGAGGCCATGCGGGCAACGGCCTCGCCGAGGATCTCGGCCGAGGTCGCCAGGTTGAGCCGGACATGCCCCGCTCCTCCGGTGCCGAAGCTGCTCCCGGAGTTGAGCGCCACGCGGCCCCGCTCCAGGAACACCGCGGCGGGATCGTCGGGCAGGCTCAGCGCACGGCAGTCGAGCCACGCCAGGTAGGTGCCCTGCGGCCGGCGGTAGCGGACCGCTGGGAGGTGCTCGGCGAGCAGCTCGGCGAGCAGGCGCCGGTTGGCATCCAGGCCGCCGAGCAGGTCGTCGAGCCAGCGCCCGCCGTGTCGCAGGGCCGCGACCTGCGCGATGATGCCGAAGTGGCTCGGGCCGTGACGGACCTCCTGCGGCAGCCGCGCGAGATCCTCGGTGGCGCCCGGGCCGGCCACGGCGAGCGCCGCCTTCAGGCCGGCCAGGTTCCAGGCCTTGGTCGCGGACAGCAACGCGAACCCGCTCTCGGTCCCCGCCAGCGACAGATACGGGACGTGCGGGCTCTCCGGGTAGACGATCGGGGCGTGGATCTCATCGACGACGACCCGGACGCCATGGCGCTCGGCGAGTTTCGCCACGGCTGACAGCTCGACGCTCGTGTGCACGGTGCCGGTCGGGTTGTGCGGGCTGCACAGCAGGAACGCCGCGCGTCGTCCGCCGGTCACCGCACCGGCGAAGGCGACGTCGAGCGCGGCCAGGTCGATGCGGTGCTCGGCGTTCAGCGGCGCTTCGATGACCCGACGGTCCATGTACCTGACAAAGCCGTAGAACGGCGGATACACCGGCGAGTTGATGACCACCGGGTCACCGGTCCCGGTGACCAGCTTGAGCACCTCGACGATGCCCATCATCACGTCCGGCACGTTCGCGCATGCGGCGACCTCGAAGTCCCAGCCCCAGCGGCGGCTTGCGAACTGGGCGAACGCCTCGGCATAGGGGGAGCCCTCCGGGTAGCCGGTGTCGCCGATCGCCACGGCCTCGGTCAGGGCGTCGGCGATCGGCGGCGCGAGCGCGGTGTCCATCTCGGCCACCCAGAGCGGCAGCACGTCGGGCGGGTAGCGTCGCCACTTTGCGCTGGTGCGCCGGCGCAGCTCGTCGAGCGACAGCCCGACCAGGGGATCGGTCATCGACGCGCACGCTACATCGCAGGATCGACACGGCGCCGGCTCGTCGAGCCGCCGCCGATGCCGACCCGTTCGGTGGCTCGCCGCCCGAGCCGGCAGGACCCGCTAGGGACGAGGCACCGCCGACGTCGCCTCCGCCGCCTGGTCCTCGCCGAGGACGACCTCGAGCGGTGGCAGCTCGTTGGTGCGTGCGACCTGCCGGTAGAAGGCGGCGCTCCGCTTCGGGATCCGCCGCTGGGTGTCGAAGTCGACGAACACGAGGCCGAACCGCTTCTGGTAGCCCCAGGCCCATTCGAAGTTGTCGTGCAGCGACCAATAGAAGTAGCCGTCGAGCGGGACGCCGGCCTGGATCGCCCGCCACGCCGCATCCAGATGCCCGTGCAGGTACGCGACGCGCTCGAAGTCATCGATCTGCCCGTCGGGATTCACGTAGTCCTCGGCGGCACAGCCGTTCTCGGTCACGTACAGCGCGCAGCCGGGCGGCGTCTCGCCGGCCACCGCGACCAGCGTGTCGTAGAGGCCATCCGGGTCGATCAGCCAGCCCATCGACGTCCGCGGCAGATCATCGGGCTTGCACATGACGACCCCGGGCTGGCCGGCGACGGGGGCCTCGTCGCGACCCAGATGCGCCCAGTCGCCGAGCTTCACGTAATGCGGGGTGTAGTAGTTGACGCCGAGGAAGTCGATCGGCGCCCGTGCCAACTCCATGTCTCCGTCGTGGATCAGCGCCGCAGGCGGCAGCAGATGCTCGCGCGCGCTCGACGGGTACCGCCCGTGCAGCACCGGGTCGAGGAAGATCCGGTTCTGCTCGGCGTCGGCGATCGTGGCGGCCGCTTCCGCGCCTTCCCCGATCGTGCGAACGGGGTGGATGTCGAGCGTGATCCCGAGGCGCGCCGCCGGCATCACGCCGCGCAGCCGCTCCAGCGCCAGTCCGTGGGCGAGCACCAGATGGTGTGTCGCGGCTGCGGCGAGCGCGTCGTCGGTGTGGCCCGGGGCGTGCGTTCCGATCCGGTAGCCCTGGTGGGCGACGACCTGGGGCTCGTTGAGCGTGATCCACATGGCACCGACGTCGCCGATCGCCTCGGCGACGATCTGCGCATAGTCGGCGAACCGGTGGGCGGTGTCACGGTTGGCCCAGCCGCCCACGTCCTCGAGCGACTGCGGGAGGTCCCAGTGGTAGAGCGTGATCGCCGGTGTGATGTTGCGGGCGCGCAGCCCGTCGACGAGCGACCGGTAGAAGTCGATCCCCGACTGGTTGACGGCGCCACGGCCGGTGGGCTGGACGCGCGGCCAGGAGACCGAGAAGCGGAATGCGCCGAGGCCGAGGCCGGCGATCAGGTCGAGGTCGTCCTCGGCACGGTGATAGAAGTCACAGGCGATGTCGCCGGTGTCGCCGCCGCGCACCTTCCCGCGCGTGTGGCTGAAGGTGTCCCACACCGACGTGCCGCGTCCGTCGGCGTGCACGGCACCCTCGATCTGGTAGGCCGAACTGGCTGCGCCCCAGAGAAACCCGTCAGGAAACGCGCGCGCAACCCCGGCCGAGCCGTTGGCTCCGGTCGTTGTCATCTGATCTTGTCCTTTCGCGTTTGGCTTTGTGGATGGCGCCGGCGCCCCGCTCCCGGAGGCAGGGAGCGGGGCGTGGGCACCTTGGTTGCGCGGTTAGGCGACTGGCTTGAGATGCAGCACGACGACCTCGTTGGTCGGCGTGTTCGGGCTACCTGACTCGTATGCGTTGGACGGCGTCGGCCAGCCGCTGAACTTCGACGTGTTGTACTCGTCGAAGGCAGCGCCGTACACGGTCGGGATGACCGGTAGCTGGCTGGCGACGAACTGCTCGATCGGCGCAAGCGCCTTGAGCTGCCCCTTCGTCGTCGTCTGGCCGGCGAGGGTGAGGAGCTCCTTGTCGATCGTGGGGTTCTTCAGCCCCTCGAAATCGCCGCTCGCGTTGCTCGTGTCGAGCGCGCTGTTCAGCCAACCGTCGTACTGGCCGTAGGGCACGATGTTGGTGTTCGACCAGTGGCTCGTCGCCGATCCGAACTTGCCGCTGGCGAGGGCTGCATACCACGCGTTATCCGACAGCCCCTGGAAGGTGGCGTTGATGTGCGCCGCCTTGAGCTGGTTGGCCATCAGCTGATCGGACAAGGCGTAGTCCGAGTAGTCGGACGGGTCGGTGATCGTGATCATGACGGCCTTGCCCTTGAGGGCGTAGAAGCCACCCTTGAGCGTGTAGCCGGCCGCCTTCAGCACGGCGTCTGCCGCCTTGGCGTTGGCGTGCGGCGACAGCGTGGCGCCCTTCACGGCCGGTGCCACGAGGCTCGCGAAGTTCGGCAGCACGATGCCGCTGGCGTTCGTCGCGACCGGCTCGAGGCCGGACTCACCCTGGCTGCTGATCGCCGTCCGGTCGATCGCCAGGCTGACGGCCTTGCGGACGGCCAGCTGGTTCATCGGCCAGGTGCGGAGATTCGGCTCGAGGCTGTTCGTCTGCACCGGCGCGAACCACACATGGTGGGTTGACGGTGAGCTGTCGACGAACCCTGCCTTCAGGCCGGTGATGAAGTTGCCCGCCCAGTCGAGCGTGTTGCCGTTGAGCGCGGACAGTGCCGTCGCCGTATCGGCGAGCAGCGGGAAGTTGACCTCACTCACCGCCGGGGGACCGCCGCCGACGTTCCACGGGCCACCCCAGTAGTTCGGGTTGGCCTTGAGCGTGACGCCTGCCGTCGCGCTGAAGGTGTCCAGCTGGTACGGCCCGGAACCGATCGGGTTGATGTCGGTGTAGGTTGCCGGGTCGCCGCTCAGCGCTCCCCAGACCGCCTGGGGAACGATGTAGATCCCGCCGGCGACGTACTGCAGGTTCGTGTACTGCGACGCCGAGAACGAGACCGTCACGGTGTTACCGGAGACCTTCGCGCCCGTGATCGGGACGCCGTTGGTGTTGGTGTCGGGGTACTTGACCAGCATGTTGTAGGTGAACGCGACATCGGCCGGCGTCAGCGCCGAGCCGTCGCTCCACTTCACGCCCTGGCGGATCGTGAACGTGATCGACTTGCCGCCGGGTCCCCACTTGTAACCGCTCGCGAGGAAGTCATACGGCTTGGTCAACGGCTTCGCTGCGTCGACCTGCAGCAGCGGCTCGTAGATCAGCGACGTGGCGCCGATCTGGTTCGCCGCCGACGTGGACACGAACGGGTTGAAGTTGTCGGTCAGCGTCGTCTCCTGGCTCGACTCCATGGTCAGCGGGGTCGATGCCGCGACCGCGGTCGATGCGCTCGGCAGCGCGACGGTGACGACGAGCGCCGCCGAGGCGCCGACGGCGGCGATCGCGGAGGCAATCAGCCTTCGCTTCTTGGACGTTTTCGGTTGCATGACGTGATGTACCTTTCTGTGGCAGTACGAAGTGCGTAGCAATGGCGCGTGTGCGGCACGCGCCCCGTTGTCACCGCCCGGCGCGGCAAGCTCGCTTGTGGCGTCGGGCGGTCGGCAATCCGAGTCAGGTCGTCATCGGCACGCTCCTCTCCTCGCCTGTCTCGGAGAGCAACTCCGGTGCCGCGACATCGAGTCGCCAGCACGCCGCGGCCCGCTGGGAGTTGATCGGAAGCAAGGGCGGCGACTGCGTACGGCAGCGGTCGTCGGCGAACGGGCAGCGGGGGCTGAAGCGGCAGCCGACCGTCGTCGAGAGCGCGCTCCCGGCCCGGCGCACGGCGCCCATGGGCGCTGGCGTGGCGAGCGTGCGGTCGAGGCTGTCGGGATCGGGCGAGGACGCGACGAGCAGCTGCGTGTAGGGGTGAGCGGGCTGCTGTGTGAGGTCCTCCGAGGGGCCGCGCTCGACGATCTCGCCGGCATACATCACGAGCGTGTCGTCGGCGAAATAGCGTGCTGAGGCGATGTCGTGGGTGACGTAGAGCACGGCGAGCTCGAACTGGGAGCGCAGCTCGTCGATCAGGTCGAGCACCTCGAGGCGGATCGAGACGTCGAGCATCGAGACCGGCTCGTCGGCGAGCAGCACGCGCGGGCGCGCGGCCAGCGCGCGCGCGATCGCGACGCGTTGCCGCTGGCCACCGGACAGCTCATGCGGGTACTTGCCGAGGAACTGCTCGGCCGGTGTCAGGCGCACCCGTTCGAGCAGGCGCCGGAGCTCGGCAGCGACTGCGTCCTTGCCCTTGGCGCGCTGGTGCAGGTGCACGGGCCGGCGCAGCGAGTAGCCCACCGTGTGAACCGGGTTGAGCGAGGCGAACGGATCCTGGAAGATCATCTGGACCTCGCCCTTGTAGGAGCGAAACGCGCGGTGGGCCCACGGCCGGATCTCCGCGCCGTCGAGCAGGATCTGGCCGCCGGTCGGCCGCTCCTGCCCGGCGAGCATCCGCGCGACGGTCGACTTGCCCGAGCCGCTCTCGCCGACGAGCGCCACAACGGCGCTGCGGTAGAGCCCGAGTGAGACATCGCGCACCGCGGACAGCACGCTGCCACGCGGCCCCCGCGAGAGCCGGAAGTCCTTCGACAGCGCGTGCCCCTCGAGCACGAGCGGCCCGCGCGCGGCCGCTGCCGGCAGGAGCTCGGTGCGGGTCGGCGGCGCGCTCACGACCGGCTCTCTTCCGGCGCGGTCTTCGCCGCCGTGGACATTTGCGGGTGGGGGGTACCGATGGCCGGCTCAGGCACGACGAACGGACAGGCGCTGAGATGGCCGGCGCCCGAGCCCGCGACCGGCCGCACGCGCATGTCGATGCTGCGACACGGCTCGGCGGCGTAGCGGCACCGCGGCACGAACGGGCAGCCCGGCGGCAGCGACCGCAGGTCCGGCGGGGTGCCCGGGATCCCGGCGAGCGTCCTGCGTGTCCCGTGGACGCTCGGGAACGATGCGAGCAGACCCCGCGTGTACGGATGCGCCGGTCGGTTGTGGATCTGCTCGGCGCTGCCGACCTCGACCAGCTGGCCCGCGTACATCACGGCGATCCGGTCTGCGATCTCGAGCAGCAACGAGAGGTCGTGCGTGATGAACAGGACCGCGAAGTGCAGGCGCTTCTGCAGCTCGACGATCTGCGCGAGGATCTCGCGCTGGACGACGACATCGAGCGCCGTTGTCGGCTCGTCCATGATCACGACCTCCGGATCCACGGCGAGCGCCATCGCGATCATCACGCGCTGGCGCATGCCGCCAGACAGCTCGTGTGGATAGCTGCGCAGCCGGTCGCGCGGGATGCCGACCAGGTCGAGCAGCGTCTCGAGCCGCGCGCGCTTCTCGTCCCGCTTGAGGTGGAGGTGGGCGTCGAGCACGTCGCCGAGCTGATCGCGGACGCGCAGCACCGGGTTCAGGGCGTTCATCGCGCTCTGAAAGACGATCGAGATCTCGCGCCAGCGCAGCTTGCGCAGCTCCCGCGAGCCCTGGTCGAGGATCTCCACACCCTCCTTGGCCACGCGACTGCCGCGATAGATCACGCTGCCTCCGGTGATCACCGCCGGCGGTCGCAGCAGCCGGCACGCACCGAGCGCCAGCGTCGACTTGCCCGAGCCGCTCTCACCGGCGAGACCGACCGTCTCACCGGGCGCGAGGGCGAGGTCGACGTGGTCGACGGCCTTGACCTCGGCGTCGCCGGCACGGTAGACGATCGACAGGTCGCGGATCTCGAGCACCGCCTGGCTCCCGGCGGGCGGCTGCTCAGGCTGCGATCCGTTGACGGCGCCGGCGGGGGCTGGCGTCATGTCGCGGGCCCTCGGCGCTCGACGGGCGTCGGGTCGGTGGGTCGCCACGCGCGCTGATGGCGCTTCCTGCGCCCCGAGGAATCGCGCAGGCGGGGGTTGCCGAGCTCGTCGAGCCCGAAGTTGAGCAGCACGAGGCTCATCCCCAGGAGCGCGGCGGCAACCCCCGGCGGCACGTACCACCACCACGCCCCGATGTTGAAGGCGTTCCCGTTCTGCGCCCAGAAGAGGATCGTGCCGAGATTCCAGGTGGAGAAGTTCGCAACGCCGATGAAGGCGAGCGCCACCGATGTGAGGATCGCGTAGAGGAAGGTCCCGACGAAGTTCGCGGCGATCAGGCTGACCTCGTTCGGCAGGATCTCGAAGACGACGATCCGCCACGTTCGCTCGCCGGTCTCGCGCGCCGCAGCGATGTAGTCGCGACCCCGCAGCGTCAGGGTCTGGGCGCGGATCACCCGCGCACCCCAGGACCAGCCGAGCGCACTCAGCACGATCGCCGTCGGCAGATCGCCGCTGTGCGGGAGATAGCCGAGCAGGACGATCAGCAGCGGCAGTGCCGGCAGCACGATGAACACGTTCATCAGCAGCGACAGGCCCTCGTCGGCGACGCCGCCGAGGAAGCCGGCCGTCAGACCGGTGGCCATCGAGAGCAGCGTCGCGATCGAGGCGGTCAGCACCCCGAGCAGGACCGACGAGCGCAGCCCGACGAGCAGCTGCGAGAGTACGTCGCCGCCCGTCGAGGTCGTTCCGAGCAGGTGGTGCAGGGTGGGGGGAGCCGGTGCCGTGGCGAGCGGGTTCGTCGCCGAGGGGTCGAACGGGGCGATCGCCGGCCCGATGATGGCGATCAGCACGAACACCGCGAGGATCGCGCCGCCGACCTTCGCCTTCGCCGGCATCGCGCGCAGGAACTGGCCGCGGCGTGGCACGACGGCGGGGCTCGGCGGAAGGCTGACGGCGACGGCCATCAGTACGCCGCCCTCGTGCGCGTCCGCGGGTCGGCGATCACGTAGATGACGTCGGCGAGCAGGCAGGCGAGGAGCACCGCGCCGGAGATCGCGAGGAAGATGCCCTGCATTACCGGGAAGTCATCCTGGGTGACCGCGTTGTAGAGCGTGTAGCCGACCCCCGGGTAGGAGAACACGATCTCCATCACGAGCGCTCCGGCGACGACGAATCCGATTGCCAGCGCGAAGCCGGCGATGTTCGGCAGGATCGCGTTGCGCGCCGCATAGGTGAACATCACGCGGCGGGTCGACAGGCCCTTGGCCTCCGCGGCGAGCACGTAGTCCTCGCCGATCGTCGTGATCATCACGTTGCGCATCTGCAGCATCCAGCCCGCCATCGACGTCACGATGATCGTCGCCGCCGGCAGGATGCCGTGACGCAGCGCGCTGCTGATGAACGCGCCGTTGAAGCCGATGTGGTCGCCGAGGGTGTAGCCGCCGTAGCCGGGGAAGAGGTGCCAGTCGTTGGAGAACAGCTGGATTGCCACCAGCGCGAGGAAGAAGTAGGGCGTCGCCTGCAGGAACGTGAAGGCCGGCAGCAGCTGGTCGAATCGCCCACCCCGTCGCCACCCGGCGAGAATCCCGAGCAGCGTCCCGAGCACGAAGCTGACGATCGTCGCCAGGCCCACCAGCATGAGCGTCCAGGGGATCGTGGTCCCGAGCACGCTCGTGACGGTCGCCGGGTAGGCCGAGGTCGAGACGCCAAGGTTTCCGCTGAAGAGCTGGCTCAGGTAGGCGCCGTACTGGTGCACCAGGCTGCCCTGGCGACCGACGCCGAACTCGATGTCAAGCGCCCTGACCGCCGCGGCCGTCAACTGCGGATGCTGCGCCAGCATCGCCTCGACGGGGGTCCCCGGGAGCACGCGCGGGATGAAGAAGTTGACCGTCACCGCGGCCCACGCAGCCACGGCATAGAAGCCCAACCGGCGGATGATGAACTGCAATTCCTCTCCTCCTGCTCCTCAAGCAGAGGCCGCTGAGCCCAGGAGGCTCACAGCAGACTTGTGGAAACGGTAACATGCCGTTTCGGGTCAGTCAAGTGCGACCCCTGGCGTGTGTTGATTGAGTGCCTGGCGGTTGCGCCGCGTTCTGGCTGCAACGGCCGGAGTGGTGGGGTCGGCAAGAAGTTCCTGTAACGTTTCAGATTGTGCTTCAATAAGGGCCGTGGCACGACCTTCGGACACCGGCAACGCCAACGGACGCGGCGGGCGCACGACGATTCGCCAGATCGCCGAGCTCGCCGGGGTCTCGATCGCGACCGTCTCGCGCGTCGTCAACGCCAGCGGATACGTCTCGGAGAAGACGCGACGGTCCGTCGAGAGCGTGATCCGCGAGCACGGGTACACGGCGAACCGCAGCGCGCGCGGTCTGTCCGGTGGCCGCACCGGCCTCGTCGGGGTGACGCTGCCGAGGATCCATCCGGCCTATTTCTCGCTGATCGTCGCGGGCGTGGCGGAGGCGCTCTACGAGCACGACATGCGAATCGTGCTGTGCCCGACGCTCCACGAGCACGACCGCGAGGTCTCGCTGCTCGAGCGCCTGATGCACGGCACGACGGACTGCGGGCTGCTCGTGCTGCCCGAGGAGTCGAGCGGCGAGCTGAGAACGCTGATGAATCACGGCTATCGGTTTGTCGTCGTCGATCCGCGCAAACGGATCGACGAACGAGTTCCGACGGTGTCGGCGGCTCACTCCTCGGGCGCCGATCAGGCGACGCGGCACCTGCTCGACCTCGGTCACCGCCGGATCGCCGCGATCACCGGGCCCCGGGGATGGATGGCCACCGAGGAGCGCGAGCGCGGCTACCGTGCCGCGCTTGCGGCTGCGGGAGTGCTGCCGGACCCGCAGCTCGTCGTCGCGTCGAACTTCGACATCGACGGCGGACGCGCGGCCGCGGCGGCGCTGCTCGAGCTCGACGACCCGCCGACGGCGATCTTCGCCTTCAACGATCCGCTCGCGATCGGTGCGCTGCAGGCGGCGCGGGCGCGCGGCCTTCGCGTTCCTGCCGACCTTTCGATCGTCGGCTTCGACGACACCGCCGAGGCAGAGCTCGTCACCCCCGCGCTGACCACGGTCCGCCAGCCGCTCGCCGAGATGGGCCGGATGGCGGTCAGTCTGCTGACGCGCCTGCTCGAGAACGGTCCGTTCGAAGCCCTCCACGTCGAGCTCGCCACGCAACTGATCGTCCGCGAATCCACCGGCGCGCCGGCGGGCGGCCGACCCTGATCACCGAGGCCTGCCCGATCGCGCAGGCGCGAGGCCCCGGGTGCGGGCTCGACGGGGCCGCTCAGGTCGGCTGCTGCACGATCCGGATGTAGGGGCGCGGGGACTTCCAGCCGTCGGGGTAGCGCTCGCGCGCCTCCTCGTCTGAGACCGAGCCGGCGATGATCACGTCGTCGCCGGGCTGCCAGTTGACCGGCGTGGCCACCTTGTGGTTGGCGGTCAGCTGCAGCGAGTCGATCACGCGCAGGACCTCGTCGAAGTTGCGGCCGGTGGTCATCGGGTAGATGAGAATCAGCTTGAGCTTCTTGTCCGGGCCGATCACGAACACGTTGCGCACCGTCTGGTTGTCGGCGGGCGTGCGCGCGGTCGGGTCCCCGGAGGTCTCGGCCGGCAGCATCTCGTAGAGCTTGGACACGGTGAAGTCGGCGTCGGCGATCAGCGGATAGTTGGGCGCGGTGCCCTGGGTCTCCTGGATGTCCCGCGCCCAGCGCTCGTGGTTCTCGATCGGGTCGACCGACAGGCCGATGATCTTCACGCCGCGGCGATCGAACTCGGGCTTGATCGATGCCATGTAACCGAGCTCGGTGGTGCACACGGGGGTGAAGTTGCGCGGGTGCGAGAACAGCACGGCCCACGAATCGCCGATCCAGTCGTGGAAGCGGACCGGGCCTTCCGTGGTCTCGGCCTCGAAGTCCGGGGCTGTGGCGCCAATCTGTAGAGCCATCTGGTTTCTCTTCTCCTTGGTGTGAGAGCGTGCCTCGGGATGGGATGCCGCGCGTCGCGGCGCTCGGCATTCGTGGGGCCGGCCCTCGGCGTCGTTGCCGGCAGATGGCCACCCACGGACGCCGACAATCTAGCGGGCGGCGGCCGTCGCGACCAGCGATGTTCGCCGCTGACGCCGGCGCCATGGCCGTCGTGCCAGTTCTCGGCGTCGCCGCGCAGCCGTGACCCGCGTCACCGTGTCGCGGCGATCTCGCGATTACGCACGTCGGCGGGCCCGCCGCCACGGCCGCCGCGTCCGGGTTGGGCCGCGCCTCTTCAAGCGGCCAGGGCGGAGCGCCGATAGGAAGACAGACAACTTGGGCATCGCGCGCCCACAGACCGTGGACGCCGGCGTCGGCGGCTCGCGTTCGGGAAGGTCGCCTATGGTGAGGACCCGCTCCATCGTGCCCGCCGGCCTGCCGGTCGAGTCCGTGCGGGCCTCCGAGGGGCTCCTGCGCTCGGCCTTCGACCGCTCCCCAAGCGGGATGAGCGTGGTCGGCCTCGACGGCCGCTGGCTGCGGATCAACGACGCCTACTGTCGCATCCTGGGATATCAGCGCGAGGATCTTGCCGGCGCCGGGTTCTGCGACTTCACGCATCCCGACGATGTCGCCGAGGACCGCGCCTTCATGGCCGCCGCGCTCGCCGGCGGCCCTGACAGCCACGAGCGCGAGAAGCGCTACGTGCGCAAGGACGGTTCGATCCTCTGGGCTCGCGTGCGCGGCGAGGTGATCCGTGACGACGCTGGGAACGCGCTCTATTTCGTCTCCCACCTGCAGGACGTCAGCGAGCGCCGCGCCGCGGAGGAGAAGCTCCGCGAGAGCGAGCGCCGGCTTCACTCGGTGATCGACAACACGCCATCGCTGATCTCGGTCAAGGGCCGCGATCACCGCTATCAG
>DATLQS010000018.1:0-37659 GCA_035535075.1 Solirubrobacteraceae bacterium | reverse complement strand
CTGATCGAGGGGTCGACGTCGGGCACGGCGGCGGGAACCTTCCGGGTCAGCTCGACCGGCAAGTCGGCCGGCGTCTCGCGCACCGTGGTCGCCCAGTACCGAAGCCCGAGCTTCCTCAACTACGTCTACTACACCGACTATGAGGTCCTCGACCCGTCGGCGACCCCGGGCAACCCGACCGGCTGCGCCGTGCACTGGCCGAGCCGCGGAACGGGCTGCCAGCCGATCGAATTCGTCACCGGCGACGCCATCAAGGGCCCGCTGCACAGCGAGGACTGGCTCCGTGTCTGCGGAAGTCCGGTGTTCGGACGCACCAGGGCCGACCAGATCCAGGCTGCCGGCCACAGCGACGAGGGCACCGGCTGTGGCGACAACGCCACGATGACCGGCACCTTCAACAACACGGCGCCCTCGCTCCTGCCCCCCTCGACCAACGCCCAGCTGCTCAACGTCACCCAATCGGCGTTCCACTTCACCGGCGTGACGACGATCGTACTCAACGGCGGGCAGATGTCGGTCAACGGCGGCGCGTACGTCAACGACCCGACCAACGGCGTCGTCTACGTCTCGACCTCGAGCGCCGGCTGCCCGGTGACCTACACGCCGTTCACCGCCACCTACACCGGCAACACCGGCTGCGGCAACGTCTACGTCAGCGGGAACTACAACACCTCGCTGACCATCGCGAGCGACAACGACATCATCATCAACGGCAACATCATCCCGACGGGCACGCCGCTGACGACTCCGGCGACGGCTCCCAGCGGCAGCGCGCTGCTCGGGCTCGTTGCCAACGACTTCGTGCGGATCTACCACCCGGTGACCCCGGCCCGTGCCAGCTCCACGAACTGCAGCGCCGTCGGCGGCGGAAACGTGAGCAACGGCACCGGATCGCTGCAGAACCCGTATATCTACGCCGCGATCCTCGCCGTGAACCATTCGTTCATCGTCGACAACTACGACTGCGGGAACCAGCTCGGCACGCTGCACGTCTACGGCGCGATCGCCCAGCTGTTCCGCGGTCCGGTCGGGACCGGCAACGGCTACAGCGGCTACCTCAAGGACTACAACTACGACGACCGCCTCGCCACGACGGAGCCGCCGTACTTCCTCAACCCGGTCTCCGCGCACTGGTCGGTCTCACGCGAGACCGAGTGCGACGTCGCCGCCTCCTGTTAGGCCGCGCCGCCGGCGCGGCTCACTCGTCCGGCGACACCGCCGCTTCGAGCTCCTCGACCAGCGCCTCGAAGGCCGCGCGGCTGCTCGCGACCTGCGCCGCGAACGTCGCCGCGAGCTGATCGCACGCCGCCGCGTCGCCGTCGATGGCCGCCGCCTCCAGTGCGGTGAGGATGTCGGCCAGCGCCGTCGCCCCGAGCGTCGCGGCACTCGAGCGCATCCGGTGCGCGTTGCGCGCGAGCGTCTCATGCTCGCCGCCCTTGGCCGCCGCCTCGATCTGCTCGGCCTGCGGGTCGAGCTGCTCGAGGAACAGCCGCACGATCCGCAGCAGCGCGTCGGGACCGCCGAGATCGTCCTGCAGCGAGTCGAGCGCCGCCCGGTCCACGCCGCCGCTCGGCGGGGCCGGCGCTTCGGCCGGCGCTGCCGAGCCCTCGGAGCGAGCGTCGCGGCTCGTGTTGACGGCGCGCTCGATCGCGTTGGACAGCGCCGCGAGCGTGACCGGCTTGGCGACGAAGTCGTCCATGCCGGACTCCCGGCAGCGCTCGAAGTCCTCGCGCATGGCGTTCGCCGTGACGGCGACGATCGGCAGCCGCGTCGCGCCGCCCTCCTCCATCGCGCGGATCGCGCGCGTCGCCGTGTAGCCGTCCATCACCGGCATCTGGCAGTCCATCAGCACGGCGTCGTAGGCGCGCTCACCGAGGGCGTCGAGCACCTCCTGGCCGTTGTTGACGGCGTCGGCGACCATCCCCAGCCGCTGCGCCTGGCGCAACAGCACCTGCTGGTTGACGGGATTGTCCTCGGCGATCAGGACGCGCAGGCCCGACAGCTCGCCCGGCGGGTCGGCGGCGTCTTCGACCTCGGCCGGGGCGCGCTCGGACTGGACGCCGGCGAGCGCGTCGTACAGGCGGGATTGCTTGATCGGCTTACCGACGACCGCATCGAAGCTCGCGGTCGGGGCGCCGTCGGCGGCGACAAGCCGTTCGCCGATCTCGAGCAGCGCGATCACGAAGACGCCGTCGTCGCCGGCCCGCTGATGCAGGTCGCGGGCCAGCGCCGCGGCGTCCTCGTCGCGTGCCGAGGCGGCAAGGATCGCGACGTCGAAGTGCTCGGCCGCCGGTGCTGCGACGAAGCGCTCGAGCGCCGCGGCGGCCTCCGCGACGTGCGTCGTGACCATGCCCCAGGCGCGCAGGTAGCGCTCAACGGTGTCGGCCGAGGTGTCCGAGGAGTCGACGATCAGGACGCGCAGCGGACGGCCGAGGCGCGTCGGGGGCGGCGGCGGGGCGACCGGCTCCTCGGGCAGCATGAACGGCAGCGCGAAGGAGAAGGTCGAGCCGCGGCCGACCTCGCTGTCGACCGTGAGCTTGCCGCCCATCAGCCGCACCAGGCGCGAGGAGATCGCGAGACCCAGGCCGCTACCGCCGTGCGCGCGGGTCGAGCTGCCGTCCACCTGGGTGAACGGCTCGAACAGCGACGCGAGCGACTCGTCGGGGATCCCCGAGCCGCTGTCGCGCACCGTGAAGCGCACGAGCGCCTGCGAGGCGGCTGACGACTGGCGTTCGGCGCGGATCACGACCTCGCCCTCGTCGGTGAACTTCATCGCGTTGCCGACCAGGTTGACGAGGATCTGGCGCAGCAGGCGCGCGTCGCCCCGGACCCCGCCCGGTATCTGCGGGTCGATGTAGGTGGCAAGCGCCACGCCCTTCTGGCGCGCGGTCACCGCGACGATGTCGGCGACGCCTTCGACGATCGCGACGAGATCGAAGGTCGCCTGCTGGCGCTCGATCTTGTCGGCCTCGATCTTGGAGAGATCGAGGATGTCGTTGATGATCGCCAGCAGGTCGTTCGCGGCGGTGCGCGCGATCTGCGCCAGCTCGGCGAGCTCGGGGGCCAATTCCGAGTCAAGCATGAGGTCGAGACTGCCGATGACTCCATTCATAGGAGTACGTATCTCGTGGCTCATCGTCGCAAGGAACTCGGATTTGACCACGGACGCCCGCAGCGCTGCGTCCCGAGCGTCGGCGAGCCTTCGGTCGGAGGCCTTGCGATCGGTGATGTCGTGAACGAAAGTGACGAAAAATTGCTGTTGACCCGCTTCAAGGGAGTTGATCGACGCTTCGAAGGGAAACTCGGTCCCGTCGCTGCGCCGACCCGTACCCTCGATCCGTCGCCCGTGCAGATGCTTCGGGTCCTCCCGCAGCCGCTCGAGCAGCTGCTCCCAGACCTGGCGGTCGCGCACCGGGATGTGGCTGGTCATGTGGTCGCCGAGGGCGGCGTCGCGAGTGGTCTTGTACAGCTCCTCGGCGGCGCTGTTGAGGTCGAGGATCTCGCCGTCGCGGGTCAGCGTCAGGATCGCATCGAGGCTCGCGGCCATGATCGCGCTCTTGAGCTCCTCGCTACGGCCCAGGGCCATCTCGGCGACCTTGCGCTCGGTGATGTCCGTGAACACGGTGATCACGCCGTAGGGCGCCTCCGCGCCGTCGCGGAACAGCGGCTCGGCGTTGAGGATCACCCAGGTCATGCCGTCCGGCTTGGGCACGCCGACGGTCATGCCGCAGTGCTCGCCGGTACGCAGGGCGACGGCGGTCGGCCGCTCGTTCCAGGGCAGCACCCGACCGTCTTCGAGGACCGGCTGGAAGCGCTCGTCAGCCGCGCGCTGGTTCACCATCTCGCTGAACGGAATGCCGATGATCTCGGTCGCGCGCACGTTGGCGAACATCACCTTGGCATCCTGGTCGAAGACGAGCACGCCTTCGTGCATCGTCCCGATCAGCCGCTGGGCCAGCTCATCGGTCAGTTCGAGCCCTTCGGCGCAATGGAACCCGAGGACGGCGACGTCGGTCGAATCCTTGCCCCGCACACTCATCTCGATGAGGATAACCGTGCGGGCGGCCATATCCGCGGCCAATGGCCGGACGTTGACCTTGTGGAGGTAAGTCGATGAGCACACAGCAGCGGCGCCTTCGGATCCTGCTTGTCGAGGACGACGCGATCTTCGCTGCCGTGACGGCGGAAGTGATGCGCGAGCGCGCCCTGGTGCGCTGGACGCCGACCGCCGAGTCGGCGATCGCCGCCGCCGGCGAGAAGGACTGGGACCTGATCATCACCGACATCGAGCTGCCCGGCATGAGCGGACTCGAGCTGGTGATGAAGATCAAGGCCGCCCAGCCGCACGTTGCGACGCTGATCCTGACCGGCCACCGCAGCTTCGACAATGCCGTCGAGGCGATTCGCGTCGGCGCCGACGACTTCCTGACCAAGCCGGTCGACCGCCGCACGCTGATCGAGAAGATCGACGAGCTGGCGGCGCTGAGCGCCCGTCGCAAGGCGGCCTCGAGCGCCGCCGTGCTGGCCATCGGCGCTCACCCCGACGACGTCGAAGTCGGCGCCGGCGGCACCCTGCTCGGACACGTCGCCCAGGGCCACGAGGTCTCGATCCTGGTGCTCACCGGCGGCGAGACCGGCGGCATCCCCGCCGAGCGGGCACGCGAGGCGGGGCGGGCGGCCGAGCTGATGGGCGTGCGCCTGTTCCACGTCAACCTCGCCGACTCGAGCGTCAGCGAGGGCGGCGCGACGATCGGCGAGATCACCCGTGTCATCGAGGAGCTCTCGCCGGACACGATCTATACCCCCAGCGGCCACGACCTCAACCAGGACCATCGCAACGTGCACCACGCGACGAGCGTCGCGGCGCAACGCGTACCCCGCGTCTTCTGCTACCAGACCCCGTCGTCGACGGTGGAGTTCCGCCCGACCCGCTTCGTGCCGGTCGACGAGTTCATGGACCGCAAGCTCGCGGTGATCCGCTCCTACACCTCACAGGTCAAGCAGCGCCGCTACCTCGACGCCGAGCTGCTGCGCGCGACGAGCCGCTACTGGAGTCGCTACGGCCATTCGCGCTTCGTCGAGCCGTTCGAGGTCGCACGCGACGCCGAGGGCGAGGCCACGCTCGAGACCGAGCACGAGAGCAACATGGGCGCGTTGCTCGAAAACGCCTGATCAGCTCGCGAGCAGCTGGCGCAGCACGTATTGCAGGATGCCGCCGTGCCGGTAGTACTCGACCTCCATCGGGGTGTCGATCCGCACGCGCACCTCAAAGACGCAGCGGTCGGCGGTCACCGTCGCGACCTGCGGGCGCTCGCCCGCGGCCAGCGCGCCGGCGACCCCGTCGATCGCGAGCAGCTCCTCGCCGGTGAGGCCAAGGGACGCGGCGCTGTCGCCGGGGAGGAACTGCAGCGGCAGCAATCCCATGCCGACGAGATTGGCCCGATGGATGCGCTCGAAGCTCTCGGCGATGACGGCGCGGATGCCGAGCAGGCGCGGTCCCTTCGCCGCCCAGTCGCGCGATGAGCCGGCGCCGTACTCCTTGCCCCCGAACACCACGAGCGGCACCGCCTCCTCGGCGTAGCGCATCGCCGCGTCGTAGATCGAGAGCTCCTCGCCGTCGGGCAGATGGCGCGTGAATCCGCCCTCGCGCAACGACTCGCGGCCGGGCGCGCCGAGCAGGTTGCGCAGGCGGACGTTGGCGAAGGTGCCGCGCACCATGACCTCGTGGTTGCCGCGCCGCGCGCCGTAGGAGTTGAAGTCGACGGGCGCCACGCCGTGCTCCTGGAGGTAGCGACCGGCGGGGCTGTCGCGCTTGATCGCGCCCGCGGGCGAGATGTGATCGGTCGTCACCGAGTCGCCGAGCATCGCGAGCACGCGGGCGCCCGCGATGTCCGACGGCGCGGTGGGCGCCGTCGGCAGCCCCTCGAAGAACGGCGGCCGGCGGACGTAGGTCGATGCGCGCCAGTCGTAGTGGTCGCCGAGCGGCACGTCGAGTGAGTGCCAGTGCTCGTCCCCGTCGAACACCTCGGCGTAGCTGCGGCGGAACATGTCCGATTGCACGGCCTGCTCCACCGTCTCGGCGATCAGCTGGGTCGATGGCCAGATGTCACGCAGGTGGACCGGCTGGCCGTCGCCGTCGCTGCCGAGCGCGTCGGTCGCCAGATCGATGTCCATCGTGCCGGCGAGCGCGTAGGCCACGACCAGCGGTGGCGAGGCGAGGTAGTTCATCTTTACCTCGGTCTGGATGCGCCCTTCGAAGTTGCGGTTGCCGGAGAGCACCGCGACGACCGCGAGGTCGCGCTCGGAGACGGCGCGCGAGACGTCCTCCGGCAGCGGCCCCGAGTTGCCGATGCACGTCGTGCAGCCGTAGCCGACGAGGTGGAAGCCGAGCGCCTCGAGCGGCTCGGTGAGTCCCGCCCGCTCGAGGTAGGCGGTGACGACCCGCGAGCCGGGCGCGAGCGAGGTCTTGACCCACGGCCTGCTGGTCAGTCCGCGCGCGACCGCCGCCTTCGCGAGCAGCCCCGCGGCGACCATCACGGAGGGGTTGGAGGTGTTGGTACAGCTCGTGATCGCAGCGATCACGACGTCGCCGTGGTCGAGCTCGTCGGCAACCGCGACGCTCCTCGCCGCCGGCTCGACGAACGTCGCGAGCGCCTCGTGGAAGCGCCCGCGCGCAGCGCTCAACGGCACGCGGTCCTGGGGGCGGCGCGGCCCCGCGATGCTCGGCTCGACCTCGCCGAGGTCAAGGTCGAGCGTGTCGCTGTAGACCGGCGGCTCGGAGTGCTCGTCGTGCCACAGGCCCTGCTCGCGAGCGTAGGCCTCGACCAGCTCGATCTGCTCCGGCGGGCGCGCGGTGAAGCGCAGGTAGCGCAGCGTTTCGGCGTCGATCGGGAAGATCGCGCAGGTCGAGCCGAACTCCGGCGACATGTTGCCGATCGTCGCGCGGTCGGCGAGCGGCAGCCCGGCGAGGCCGGGGCCGAAGAACTCGACGAAGCGGCCAACGACGCCCTTGGCGCGCAGCATCTCGGTCACCGTGAGCACGAGGTCGGTGGCCGTCGCCCCCTCCGGCAGGGCTCCGTCCAGGCGGAAGCCGACGACCTGGGGCAGCAGCATCGACATCGGCTGCCCGAGCATCGACGCCTCGGCCTCGATGCCGCCGACCCCCCAGCCGAGGACGCCGAGGCCGTTGACCATCGTGGTGTGCGAGTCGGTCCCGACGAGCGTATCCGGGTAGGCGAGCGGCAGGCCGCCGGCGCGCTCCGCGACGAAGACCACCCGCGCGAGGTACTCGATGTTGACCTGGTGCACGATCCCGGTGTCCGGTGGCACGACCGCGAAGCGCTCGAAGGCGTTCTGGCCCCAGCGCAGGAAGGCGTAGCGCTCGGCGTTGCGCTCGAACTCCCGCTCGGCATTGCGCGCGAACGCGTCGCGCGTGCCGAAGACGTCGACCTGCACCGAGTGGTCGATCACCAGCTCGGCCGGCACGAGCGGGTTGATCTTGCGCGCGTCGCCGCCCATCTCGGTGATCGCGTCACGCATCGCGGCGAGATCGACGACCGCCGGCACGCCGGTGAAGTCCTGCAGCAGCACACGCGCCGGCGTGAAGGCGATCTCGACGCTGGGCTCGGCCCGCGCGTCCCAGCGCGCGAGCGCCTCGACGTCGGCCGCCGTCACCGAACCGTTGCCCTCGTTGCGCAGCAGGTTCTCGAGCAGGATCTTCAGCGAGAACGGCAGCCGCGCGACGTCGAAGCGGGCCTGCAGCGCGTCGAGGCGGAAGATTTCGAACCGCCGGTCGCCGACCGCGAGCTCGGCGCAGGCATCGAAGCTGTTGGCGGACATGGAGATCTCCTGGCGATCGGGAATATCGGGTGTCCCGGGGATTATCCCGTAGCCTGTCGCCGGGTGAGCCTCGGTCCTGGGCGGCGCTGACCGTTGAGCGTGCTTCAGGCGCTCGGGATCCTGGCTGCCGGCTGCGCGGCGGGCGCCCTCAACGTCGTTGTCGGGTCCGGCACCCTGATCACCTTTCCCGTGGTGCTCGCGTTCGGCTACGCGCCGGTCGTCGCCAACGTGTCCAACACGATCGGCCTGGTACCCGGGTCGATGGCCGGAGCGTTCGGCTACCGCCGCGAGCTGGCCGGCCAGGGACGGCGCGTCCGCACGCTGGCCTGCGCCACCGCCGCGGGGGCCGCGACCGGCGCGACGCTGCTGCTGACGCTGCCGCCGGCGGCGTTCAAGGCGATCGTGCCGGCGTTCATCGGCGTCGCGTTGATCCTCGTCCTCGCGCAGCCGCGCCTCGGCGCGCTGCTGCGCCGGCGCCGCGAGCACGCCGACGAGCGGATCGGCGCGGCGACGCTGCTCGCGATCTACGGAGCCGGGGTCTACGGCGGGTATTTCGGCGCGGCGCAGGGGATCCTGCTGATGGCCATCCTCGGGCTCGCGCTCGACGACGCACTGCAACGGCTGAACGCCTGCAAGAACGTGCTCGCCGGCCTGGCCAACCTGCTCTCGGGTGCGATCTTCGCGCTCGTCGCGCACGTCGCCTGGCCCGTGGTCGGCCTGATCGCCGCCGGCTCGGTCGCCGGTGCGATGCTCGGCGCCCGCTACGGGCGCCGGCTGCCCGCGGCGCCGCTGCGCGCGCTGATCGTCGCCGTCGGGATCGTGGCGATCGTGCGACTGCTGTAGCGGAGGCCCGGGCCGGCCCGAACGTGTCGGCGCGCGTAGAATCGCCGCGCATGCCGCTGACACAACCGCTTCGGGTCGGCATCGTGGGCGGGGGCCTGATGGGCAGCGGCATCGCCGAGACCGTCGCACGGGCCGGACACGACGTCGCGCTCTACGAGCCGATCGCCGAGGCCCGCGCCGGAGCGCAGCAGCGCATCACGGCCTCCAGCGAGCGCGCGCTCGCCGCGGGCAAGCTCGACGCGGCAGCGCACCAGGCGCTGCTCGCACGGATCCGCTACGTCGACGAGCTCGAGGACCTCGGCGACCGCGAGCTGGTGATCGAGGCGGTCGTCGAGGATCTCGCCGTCAAGCTCGACGTCTTCCGCCGGCTCGATCGCCACGCGCCGGCCGACGCCCTGCTGGCCTCGAACACCTCGAGCATCCCGATCGCCGCGCTGGCCAGCGTCGTGCGCGCACCCGAGCGCGTGCTCGGCCTGCACTTCTTCTCGCCGGCCCCGGTCATGCGCCTGGTCGAGGTGGTGTGCGCGCTGGACACCAGCGAGCAGACCGCCGCCACCGCCACGCGCTTCGTCGAGAGCCTCGGCAAGACGGCGGTCGCGACGAAGGACCGTTCCGGCTTCATCGTCAACATGCTGCTGATCCCCTATCTGGTCGCCGCGGTCCGGATGCTCGAGGAGGGATTCGCCACGCGCGAGGACATCGACAGCGCCATGACGCTCGGCTGCGGCCACCCGATGGGACCGCTGGCGCTCTGCGACTTCATCGGCCTCGACGTCGTCTGCTCGGTGTGCGACTCGCTGTTCGAGGAGTTCAAGAAGGCGGAGTACGCGGCCCCGCCACTGCTTCGGCGGATGCTCTCGGCCGGGCGCCTGGGGCGCAAGTCGGGTCGCGGCTTCTACGACTACGACGGCTCGGACGCCGCCTCGAGCCGGTCGCGCAACGCCGCGAGGAACTGAGCGGCGTAGACCCCGTCCAGGGCTCGGTGATCCCAGGACAGGCCAAGCACGCAGATCGAGCGGATCGCGACGTGGTCGCTGCCCGCCTGCGTCACCACGACCGGGCGCTTGACGATCGCCTCGACATCGAGGATCGCGACCTGTGGCTGGCTGATCACGGGCGTCGCCATGAACGTCCCGAACCGGCCCGGGTTGGTGATCGTGAAGGTTCCGTCGCGGACCTCGTCGGCGGACAGCGTGTGCGAGCGCGCGCGCGTTGCGAGGTCGGCGATGCGGGCGGCCAGGGCCGAGACGTCGAGGCGCTGCGCACCGCGGATCACCGGGACGATCAGCCCCTCGGCATCGAGCGATACCGCCACGCCCAGGTTCACCTCGCTGTGGCGCGTGTAGTCCTCGCCGTCCAGCCAGGCGTTGAGGTCGCCGTAGTCGCCGAGCGTCGCGACCGTCGCCTCGGCCACGACCGGTAGCGCCGTGACTCCGAGGGCGCGCCGCCGCGCTTCGACCGATTCGAAGTCCACCTCGATCCACGTGGTGACGGTCGCCGCGGTGTTCAGCGAGCGCTTCATGTGCTCGCCGATCGAGCGGCGCATCCGCGACAGCTGACCGGCCGGCGGCGGTGCGTAGGGAACGTCGGCCGAGCCTGCGACGGCGGGCTGCCGGCTCGCCGCGAGCACGTCCTCCTTGCGCACGCGACCGTCGCGCCCGGTGCCGACGACCTGGTCCAAGGCAACACCGTGCTCCGCGGCGACGCGCAGAACCACCGGCGAATAGCGCTCGCCGGTCCGCGGCGAGGGGGCCGCCGCGGGCGCCGGCTCCGCGACGACGGCAGCCGCCGCGTCGGCACCCGCGACGGTGGCGGTCTGCGCGTCCTCCACGCCGGCGCTCGTCATCGTCGCGATCACCGTGCCGACGTCGACCGTCGTGCCGACCTCGATGAGCAGTTCGACGATCCGCCCGCTTGACGGGGCCGGGATCTCCGAGTCGATCTTGTCGGTCGAGACATCGCAGATCGGCTCGTCGGCCTCGACCCAGTCTCCCGGTTCCTTGCGCCACAGCACGAGCGTGCCCTCGACGACGGTGATGCCGAGCTGGGGCATGATGATCTCGACGAGTTGCTCAGCGCACATCCGAACACCCCTGCGGGGCCTGGGCCCACGCGAAGGCCGCCGCCGCGCCGCTAGTACGCGAGCAGCTCACGGCAGGCGTCGCGGATGCGCTCGGCGCTCGGCAGGACCGCGCGCTCGAGCGAGGGCGCGAACGGGATCGGCACGTCGGGAGTGGCGACGCGCACGACCGGCCCGTCGAGATCCTCGTAGCCGTACTGCGCGATCAGCGACGCCACCTGGGCGCCGGCCGCGCAGGTGTAGTTGGCCTCGTCGACGATCACCACCTTCGCGCAGTCATGGACGGCGTCGAGAATCGCGCGCTCGTCGAGCGGCACCAGCGAGCGCAGGTCGAGCACGCGAACGCTCGCCTCCTCGATCTCGGCCGCCGCGTCGAGCGCGGCATGCACCATCGCGCCGTAGGCGATCACCACCAGATCGTCGCCGTCGCGCACCGTCTGGGCGCACAGCGGCGTCTGATAGAAGCCCTCGGGAACCTCGCCGCGGATGCGCCGGTAGAGGTGCTTGTGCTCGAGGAAGATGACCGGGTTGGGATCGGCGATCGCCGCGAGCAGCAGCCCCTTGGCGTCGTGCGCGCTCGACGGCGCGAGCACCTTCAGGCCGGGCGCGTGCATGAACCAGGCCTCGGGATTCTGTGAGTGGAACGGCCCCCCCGCGAAGCCGCCGCCGCTCGGCAGGCGTACGACGATCGGCGCCGCGAGTCCCAGGCGCCAGTGGAGCTTGCCGGCGACGTTGACCAGCTGGTCGAATCCGCAGGCGACGAAGTCGGCGAACTGCATCTCGCAGACCGGGCGCATGCCGACGATCGCCGCGCCGACCGCGCCGCCGATGATCGCCTCCTCGGAGATCGGGGTGTCGATCACGCGGTCGACGCCGAACTCCTGCTGCAGGCCCGCCGTGACCTTGAAGGCCCCGCCGAACGCGCCGATGTCCTCGCCGAGCAGCAGGACGCGCTCGTCTTCGCGCAGCGCGACGCGCAGGGCGTCGGAGATCGCATCGAGGTAGGTGAGCTCCATCAGGCGCCCGCGAAACCGCTCCAGGGCGCCGCGCCGAGGCCGAGCGGCTCGGCCTCGCCTTCGCAGAAGACGCCTTCCAGCGCGCTCGCCGGCTCGGGCGCCGGCATCGCCAGCGCCTCCTGCGTCGCCACGTCGATCTCCTCGCGCACCGACTCGTCGATCGCCTCGACGTCGACGCCGAGCGATCGCAGCCGGTCGCGCTGGCGCTCGAGCGGGTCGCGCGCCGCCCAGTGCTCGAGCTGCTCGCGCGGGACATAGGAGGCGTCGTCGTGCGCGCCGTGTCCGTGCATGCGCATCGTCGTGGCCGCGATCAGCGTCGGGCCGTCGCCGGCGAGCGCGCGCTCGCGCGCCGCGCGCGTCGCGTCGAAGACCTCCTCGGCGTCGTTGCCGTCGACGGCGACGCCGGCGATGCCGTAGAGCGCGGCACGCTCGAGCGGATCGACGACGAACTGGCGCGCACTCGGCGTCGAGTAGGCGTAGCCGTTGTGCTCGAGCACGAAGATCGCCGGGACGCGCTGCAGGCCGGCGAGGTTCATCGCCTCATGCCAGTCGCCGACCGATGTCGCGCCGTCGCCGAAGAAGCTCAGCGCGCAGCGCTGCTCCCCGCGCAGCCTGAAAGCCCACGCCATTCCGACGGCGACCGCCATCATGTCGGGCAACATCGAGACCATGCCGACGACGCCGCGCTGGGCCTCGCCGAAATGGATGTTGCCGTCACGCCCGCGCGACACGCCGTCGGCGCGTCCGAGGTAGTGGGCGAGGATCGAGGTCGCCGTGGTTCCGCGGACGACATGCGCTCCGAGGTCGCGGATCAGCGGGCAGACCGGATCCGCGGGCCCGAGCGCGAAGGTCGCGCCGACCGCGGTCGCCTCCTGTCCGCGCCCGTCGTAGAACGAGCCGGGGATCTTGCCCTGCTTGTAGAGGCTCAGGCCGCGTTCCTCGATCGCCCGTGTGAGCGCCATCAAACGCAGCAGCGCGATGCGATCGTCGCGGTCGAGAAACCGCGCACTGTCGTGCGCGGCGTCCCCTACCCCGGCGCTGCTGCTGTGGACGGTGCTCAGGGCGCTCTGACCTCGTCAAGTCGCGGAACGGTCTGCGTGATCCTACCCGGGATTCCCGCGCATGAAAGCGCCGCGGCGCGCGCGGCGCCCGGGCAAACCGTGCCGGCGCCTCAGGCGGGCGCCGGGGCGTCGCTCAGCTCGTAGCGGCGCAGGATGCGGTACAGCGTCGAGCGCTCGGCCGCGGGGCGGCCGGCCTTGTGCGCCGCGGCGACGAGCTGCTCGGGCTCGAGCCGGACGCCGTGGTAGGAGCCCGCCATGCGGCTGATCGATTCCTCCATCAGCGTCCCGCCGAGGTCGTTGACCCCCCAGCGCAGCGATTCGGTCGCGGCGTCGAGACCCATCTTGACCCACGAGCTCTGGAGGTTGGGGATCGTCCGGCCGAGCGCGAGCCGGAACACCGCGGTGTGCTTGAGCTTCTCCTCGGTCGAGATCTCCTCGACCCCGTGGGTGCGGCCCAGCAGCGTCTGGAAGGGGATGAAGGACAGCGGCACGAACTCCGTGATGCCGCCGGTGCGCTCCTGCAGTTCGCGGACGACGCGCATGTGCTCGGCGAGCTCCCACGGTTCCTCGATGTGCCCGAACATGACGGTCGCGGTCGAGCGCAGCCCGGCCGCGTGGGAGGCCTCGATGATCTCGACCCAGCGCGCGACCGGAAGCTTGTTCGGGGAGATGCGCTCGCGCACGCCGTCGTGGAGCACCTCGGCCGCCGTTCCCGGCGTCGAGTCGAGCCCGGCCTCGCGCAGGCGGGCGAAGACGGCGTCCGGCGGCAGCGCCGACATGTCGCACATGTGGGCGATCTCCATCGGCGAGTAGGCGTGCAGGTGCAGTTGCGGCGCGGCTTCCTTGATCACGCGCAGCCAGTGCTCGTAGTCCTCGAGCGTCCAGTCGGGATGGATCCCCGACTGCATGCAGATCTCGGTCGCGCCGAACTCGACCGCCTCGCGGACCTTCTCCTCGAGCGCCGCCCGGTCGTACTCGTAGGCGTCGGGCGAGCGGCGGCCCTGCCCGAAGCCGCAGAACGCGCAGCCGACGATGCAGACGTTGGACACGTTGATGTTGCGGCAGACGACGAAGGTCACGGTCTCGCCGACCAGTTCGGCGCGCAGCTCGTCGGCGGCCTCGCGGATCGCCTCGATCGCCGGCGGGCGCGTCTCGGCGAACAGCGCGGTCAGCTCTTCCTCGTCGAGGGTGGCGCCGTCGCGGCCCTTGTCGATCGCGCCGGCGACGAGGTCGCGGCGGATCACGCGATCGTTGCGGCGGCCCGATCCGCGGCGCGGGATGAACGACCAGTAGCGCGCCGTGATCACGTCGAGCACGCTCTGCGCGATCCATTGCGGCTCGATGTAGCGGCCGTACACGCACAGGCGCTCGGTCAGCGCGACGCCGTCCTGCGCGAGCCGGCGGCGCACCTGGTGCGGCGAGGGGAACGGGTGCTCGGGGGAGATGTGGTCGCCGTTGGCCGACAGCCCGCCGAGGTCGCTCGCGCCGGCGGCGACGAGCTCCGGCCACCAGTCGGAGAGGTTCGGCGGCACCTGGATGCCGACGTCGGGAAGCAGCGCACGCGCGTGGCTGACGAGCGCCCGGAGGTCGTCGATCGTGACCTCGCAGGCCCAGCCGGGAAGCGGCTCGCTCGGCGGCGATCCGAGCCCGGTGCGCCAGTACTCCTGGGCCGCCGCCGTCGCCACCTCGGCGGGCTCCTCGCCGTAGTAGCGGCGGTGCGGCACGAAGTTCTGCAGGATCAGCTCCTGGATGTGGCCGTACTCGCGGTGGCACTCGGCCAGCGCCTCGAGCGCCGCGATCCGGTCCTCGGGGCGCTCGCCGATGCCGACGAGGATGCCGCTGGTGAACGGGATGCGCAGCTCACCCGCGGCGCGGATCGTCGCCATCCGCAGCTGCGGATCCTTGGTCGGCGAGCCCTGGTGGGCGACCAGGTCGGGACGCATGGACTCGAGCATCAGGCCCTGTGAGGCGGTCACCTCGCGCAGGCGCGCCAGGTCGGCGCGCGGGAGCGCTCCGAGGTTGGTGTGCGGCAACAGCCCGCGCTCGAGCGCCTGCTCGCAGCTCCACACCACGTAGCCGACGAAGTCCTCGAAGCCGAGCTCGGCAAGGCGCGCCCGCAGCCCGGGATGGTGGGCCGGGTCGTCGCCGGTCAGGATCAACAGCTCCTTGACGTTGCGACGCGCGGCATGGTCAAGCAGCCGGCGGACCTCGTCCGGGTCGTGCAGGTGCGGCTGATGCGTCGCGAACGCGCAGTACTTGCAGTGCGACACGCACGTCCGCGACAGCGACAGCGTCACGTTGCGCGAGAACGTCACCCTGCGCCGCGTTGCCAGCTCCACGGGACTCACTCCACGAAGAACTTGCCGGCCTGCTCCGAGAACCAGCGCGAGGTGATCGTCTTCTTGCGCGTGTAGAACTCGACCGCGTCCTGGCCGTGGGCGTGCAGGTCGCCGAAGAACGAGCCCTTCCAGCCCGAGAACGGGAAGAAGGCAACGGGCGCGGCGACGCCGATGTTGACTCCGACCATCCCGGCCTCGACCTCGGAGCGGTAGCGGCGCGCGGCGGCGCCCGACTCGGTGAAGATCGAGGTGCCGTTGCCGTAGCGGCTGGAGTTGACCAGCTCGATCGCCTCCGCGAGCGTGTCGACCTCCAGCACGCAGAGCACCGGGCCGAAGATCTCCTCGCGCACGGCGTCGCTGTCGGGCGCGACGTTCTCCAGAATCGTCGGGCCGAGATAGCCCGCGGCCGGAGCCGACGGCAGGCGTCCGTCGATCGCCACGTTGGCGCCGGCGGCCAGCGCCGCCTCGATCTCGCCGACGATCCGGGCTCCCGCGGCGGGCGAGATCACCGGGCCGATGTCGACGCCCTCGTCGCTGCCCTCACCGACGGTCAGCGCCTGCGCGCGGGCGAGGAGCTCGGGGCGCAGGGTCCTCCAGGCACCGCCGACGGCGACCACGACCGAACCGGCCATGCACCGCTGCCCGGCCGCGCCGAAGGCGCTCGCGAGAATGTTCTCGGCGGTCTTGGCGATCACCGCGTCGGGCATCACGACCATGTGGTTCTTCGCGCCGCCGAGCGCCTGGACGCGCTTGCCGTTGGCCGCGGCGCGCTGGTAGACGTAGTGGGCGACCTTCGCCGACCCGACGAACGAGACGGCGTCGATGCCGGGCGAGTCGAGGATCGCGTTGACGACATCATGGGCGCCGTTGACGAGGTTGACGACGCCGGGGGGCAGCTCGAGTGACTCGAGGACCTCGAAGACGATCGTCTGGGTGATCGGGTTCTGCTCCGACGGCTTGAGGATGAACGTGTTGCCGGTGCCGATCGCGAACGGGAGGAACCAGAACGGGACCATCGCCGGAAAGTTGAACGGGGTGATCGCCGCGCACACGCCGACCGGTTGGCGGATCGTCTCGCAGTCGACGTTGGTGGCGACGCCCTCGAGGTTGCGACCCTGCATCGTTTGCGGAACCGCCGTTGCGGCCTCGACCATCTCGATCGCGCGCTCGACCTCGGCGCGGGCATCGCCGAGCGTCTTGCCCATTTCGCGCGTCACCGACCGGGCCAGCTCCTCCGCGCGGTCGACCATCGCCTGGCGCAGGCGAAACAGGAACTGCGCGCGCTTGATCACCGAAACCGCGCGCCAGCCGGGTAGCGCCGCGCGAGCCGCGGCGACGGCCGCCTCGACGTCCTCGCGCCCGCTCAGCGGCACGCGCGCCAGCAGCTCACCGGTCGCCGGGTTGGTGACGTCGAGCTGCTCGGCGGCGCTCGCCGGGACCCAGCGGCCGCCGACGAAATTGTCGAGCACTCGAGCTCGCACTTCGGGGGCTGCGATCGTCGAAATGCTGGCGCTCCGATCCTTGACGGGGCCGCCGCGCACGTGCGAGGCCTCGGCGAAAGCATAGTCATCGCCGATCGCCCGCCATCGCGCGGCGCGCCGCGGTGACCCGAGCCCCGATCAGTCCTCGGGCGAGAACGAGCCGTAGCGTCCGCGGAAGAACACCAGCGGGTCGGCCCCGCTGTCTTGGATGTCGACCTCGTCGACGGCGCCGACGACGATCAGGTGATCGCCCGCCTCATGCTCGGCGTCGTTGGTGCACTCGATCCAGGCGACCGCGTCATCGAGCGCCGGTCCCGACGGCCGGGGGTGCCACGCGATGCCGGCGAAGCGGTCGACTCCCGGGGCGGCGAAGCGTCGCGCCGCCTCCGCATGGTGGGCGGCGAAGACGTTGACGCAGAAGCGGCCGCTTTCGCGGATCTTGGGCCAGCTCGTCGAGCTCTTGGCCGGGCAGAACAGGATCAGCGGCGGGTCGAGGGACACCGAGGTGACCGAGTTCGCCGACATCGCCACCGGCCCGCTCGGATGGTGTGCCGTGACCACCGTGACGCCGGTGGGCAGTTGCCCAAGGACCCGTCGGAAACGCGCGGGGTCGATCTGCCGATCGCTGTTCGTGCCCATCCGGTCCGCTTCTCCTGTTCGCGCGACGACCAGCAATCCTAGGTGAGCGCCGGGCTCGACTCGCGAGCGGCGACGCCGGCGCCCGCCGCGCGCAAGGATTGCGGAATGCGGGCCTCACCGGGCAGGACAGCGTCGCGCGCGGCGGCGCGCGGCGCCGCCGCCGTGCTGGCGGCCGCCACGGTGGCGGCGTGCGGCGGGGGCGCTGCGCCGACGACGGCGCCGTCCTCGCCGCCGCCGCAGGCCACGGTGTTCATCGACCTCGTCGACGCCGTGCCGGCAAGCCTCGACCCGGCCGACGATCTCGGCAGCGCGTTCGAGAGCCTCGAGCGCTCGCTGGCCGGCACGCTCGTGCGCCCCGCCGGGCGACCGCCGTCGAGCGCGACGCTCGCGCCGGCCGAGGACGTCGTCGGCTTGCTCGCCAGCTCGTGGAAGCGGCTCGCCAACGGCGACTACGTGTTCGAGCTGCGCCGCGGCCTGCGCAGCGCCTACGGGCATGCGCTCAGCGCCGCCGACGTCCGCTTCAGCTTCCTTCGCGAGCTGGCTCGCTCGGCCACGGCGCGGTTTCTCGCCGGCGTCGCCAAGATCGCGCTGCGCGACCCGATCACCGTGCTCGGCCCGAGGAGCGTGCGCCTCAACGTGACCGCACCCGGCGCGCTGACGCTGGCGATCCTCGGGGACTTCCGCTTCGCGGTGATCGACAGCCGGGCCGTGCGCGCGCACGCGACCCCGGGCGATCCGAGCGCGCACGCCTGGCTGGCCCGGCACCTCGCGTTCTACGGCCCCTACGAGCTCACCGAGTTCGACCCGGGTCGCAAGCTGCTGCTGCGCGCGGGCCCGTGGCCCGGTTCGCCGGTCGCCTTCGGCGGACTCGCGATCGAGGCGGTCCCCTCCGCGACCCTCCGCCTGTCGGATCTCGGCGCGGCCGAGGCCTCCCACACCAGCGGGCTCGACTGGACGGGGTTCCAGACGGCGGCGCGGACCAGCGGGCTGATCGCCCAGGCGATGCCCGCGACGACGGTGAGCACCCTCGTGCCCGACGAGCGGTTCCGGCCGTTTGCCAGCGTGCTCGTGCGGCGCGCGATCTCGCTGGCGATCGATCGCCGCGCGATCTCGCGCGCCGCGTTCGCCGGCTTCGCGAAGCCGGCCTCTCACCCCGAGCCGAGCACGATCGTGCTGGCCGCCGGCGTGGTCCAGCCGACCTACACCCACGATGTCGCGCTCGCGAAGCGGCTGCTCGCGCGCGCCGGCTATCCGCGCGGCTTCTCCTTCGTGCTCGCCGCCGGTCCAGCCGGCGACGCCGCGACGGCCGCCGAGCTGGCGACGATCGTCAGCGACCTACGCCGCGTCGGCGTGCGCGTCCTCGCCCGCCGCGTGCGATCGGCCGGCGAGCTCGCGTCGCTCGAGCGCGCCGGATCGGTCGGGGCGGTGCTCGAGGCGACGGCCACGGCCGTCGCCTCGGCGTCCTTCGACGTCGTCGCCCGCTACCTGCGCGACTCCCCGGGCAACGTCGAGCGCTACGACTCGCCGGCACTCGACGCCCTCGCGGCGCCGCTGACCGCGGCCGCGCCCGGCGGCGGCGTCGACGCCGGCGCCGAGCAGCGGGCGCTGAGGATCGTCGGCGCCACCTACCCGGTGATCCCGCTCGTCGAGATCCCGGCGCAGAACGTCTCACGCACGCAGATCGCCGGCTACGCGGCCTACGCCGCGCCCACCACCTACTACGACCTGCTGAGACGGTGACCGGGTCGCGTTCGACGCCGGGCGCGGCCGCCGTGGCAGCGCGGCCGACGGCGTCCAATCAACCCATCTAGACTGGCGCCGTGACCGGGCCAGCGCCGAGCCGTCGCGCCATGCGCGTCGCGGCGCTCGCCGCGCTCGTCCTCGCCGGGCTCGCGGCCTGCGGCGGCACGAGCGGCGGGACCGGGGCGAGCGGCAGCTCGACATCATCGAACACCACGCCGGCGGCTCGCACCTTCATCGACCTGGTCGGCGAGCTGCCGATCAACCTCGATGAGACGGCCACACCGGACGCGGCATCGACGGCGCTGCTGCCGAGCTGGTCGAGCGAGCTCGTGCGCCCGAAGGGCGCCGCCCCCGGGCCGAACGCCGTGCTGCCGCCCGACGACGCCGTCGTGCCCTACCTCGCCACCTCGTGGCAGCGCGACGCCAACGGCGACTACGTCTTCAGGCTGCGCCGCGGCGTACGCGGCGTGTCGGGCAATCCGTTCACCGCCGCCGACGTCAAGTGGAGCCTCGAGCGGGCGGTCGCCCGCTCGCCGGTCGCGCCGTTCCTGTTCGCGCTCGGCCACATCGACAGCGCCAACCCGGTCACCGTGCTCGACCGCCATCGCGTGCGGATCAACGTCACGGCACCGAGCCCGTTCACGCTCTCCGTGCTCGCCTCCTACGACGCGGCGATCTACGACAGCGCGCTCTACCGCTCGCACGCGACGGCGGCCGATCCCTGGGCGCAGCAGTGGGGCAGCACGCACTCGGCGAGCTTCGGCGCCTACTGGGTCGCCTGGTTCTGGCCGCGCCACGAGATCGAGCTCGATGCGAACCCCGGCTTCTGGCGCACGCCGTATTACGCGCGCGTGCTGATCCGCCAGGTCATCAGCGGGGGCACACGCGTCGACGAGGTGCTCGCCGGCGCCGCCACGCACACCAGCGGCCTGCCGTGGGGCAACTTCGAGACGGCGGTCAACAGCCCGGCGGGCAACCGCACCGACGCCACGATCCTGCAGACCGGGCCGGGCGTCATCGCCTGGCATCTGGACGTCACGAGCGGGCCGCTCGCCAACCCGCTGGTGCGCCAGGCGCTCAACCTCGGGGTCAACCGGATCGAGATGGCCAACGCCCTCGACGACAGCTTCGCCGCGCCGACCGTGCTGACGATCCCGGCGGCGCTCGGTCAGCCCCAGCCAACGGTGTTCGACCCGGTCCAGTCGCGCAGCCTGCTGCGCGCCGCCGGCTACCCCCAGGGCGTGACCATCGACATCTACACCAACGAGGACCAGGCCGGCGGCGAGGCCTCCACGCTGATCTCGATCCTGCGGGCCCAGATGCTCCAGCTCGGCGTGTTCCTGCGGGTCACCTTCGTCGACGACACCGATCAGCTGCTGGCGCTCGAGCAGCACCACCAGCTGCAGTCGACGATCGACGTGCTCACGCCGCTGCTCGGCGGCGCCGGCTTCCTGCTCGAGCAGAACGACAACGTCGCGCTTGACCCGGTCAGCCCCGCCGCCAACCAGCGCTACTCCAATGCGATGCTGCAACCGCTGCTCGACCAGCTCCGCAACAGTCCCCCCGGCCCCGCGGCCGACGCGCTGATCCATCAGGCGGCGGCGATCGTCGACGCCGACGTCCCGACCGTCAACTTCGTCGCCGTCCCGATCCAGAACGTGACCCGGGCCGGGATCACCGGCTACGCGGCGTACGCTCAGCCGGTGACCTACTACGAGTACCTCCACCCCGGGCGTTAGGGCTCGCGTCAGGAGCCGAAGGCGCCGGCGGCGCTCAGCTGCTCGATCCGCGCGGCGTCGTAGCCGAGCACCGTCCCGAGCACGTGGTCGGCGTCCTCGTTGCGGCGTGGCGCGCGGCGGTAGCTCGGACGCTCGCCGCCGACGCGCACCGGCGAGGCGAGCTGGCGGACCGTCCCCCAGTGCGGATGCTCGGTCTCGACGATCAACTCGCGCGCGGCGGTCTGGGGGTCGGCGAGCGCCTGCTCGACGGTGTTGACCGGCCCGCTCGGGACGCCCGCCGCGGCGAGCGCCTCGAGCCACCGCTCGGTGGTGCGCGTGGCGAAGCACTCGTCGAGGATCTCGACCAGCGGCGCGGCGTTGCGCGCACGCGCCGCGAGGTTCGCGAAGCGCTCGTCGGTCGCAAGCTCGGGGCGGTCGAGCACGACGGTCAACCGCTGCCAGAACTTCTCCTTCGGGCAGGCGACGACGATCCAGCCGTCGGCGGTCTGGAAGTTCTGGAACGGGACGACCGACGGGTGCGCTGAGTGCCGCGTGCGTGTCGGCACATACCCGGCGGTCAGGCTCCACGTCGCCGGGTAGTTGATCAACGACACCGCGGTGTCGAACAGGCTGACGTCGCAGTCGCAACCGACGCCGTCACGGCGGGCGGCGTGAACCGCGGCGAGCAGCGAGATCGCGGCGACCAGACCGCCGCTGTAGTCGACCATCGACAGCCCCGTCTTGGTCGGCGGTCCGCCCGGCTCGCCGGCCAGCTCCATCCAGCCGGCCCGTCCCTGGAGGATGTAGTCGTAGGCCGGCTCGGCGCGTGCCGGCCCGGTCATGCCGAAGCCGCTGAGCAGGCAGCAGACGATGCGCGGGTTGAGCGGCGCGAGATCCGCGTAGCGGATCCGCATCCGCTCCGGCACATCGCCGCGCACGTTCGCGTAGACCGCGTCGGAGACCCGGACGAGATCCTCGAAGACACCGCGTCCGCCGGGGGTGCCCAGATCGATCGACACGCTGCGCTTGTTGCGGTTGAAGGTCTCGAAGAACAGCGAGTCCTCGCCGTGCGTGTACGGCGGCACGTAACGCCCGACGTCGCCGCCGACCGACGGGTCCTCGAGCTTGATCACCTCGGCCCCGAGGTCGGCGAGGTGCAGCGTGCCGAACGGACCGGCGCCGAACTGCTCGACGGCCACGATGCGGATGTCCTCGAGGGGCTTCACGGGGTGCGCGAGCGCGCGCGGCGCGCGCCGTCGCTCAATCGCCGGCGTCGATCGGGGTCCTGGCCTGCGGGAAGATGTCGAGCAGTTGCGGCGCGCCGCGCTTGTACACGTAGAAGGTGCGCCGGAGCGAGCAGACCTCCTCGCCGTCCTGGTTGAGCGTGCGCGTGCGGACCGTGACAATCCCGGCGTGCGGGCGCGACTTGGATTCCCGCTTTGTCAGGACCAGCGACTCCGACCACAGCGTGTCGCCGGCGAACACCGGATGGGACAGGTTGATCTCGTCCATCTCGAGGTTCGCGAAGACGTTCTGACTGACGTCGGTGACGCTCTGCCCGACCGCGATCGCGATCGTCAGCATCGAGTTCACCAGCGGCTTGGCGAACTCCGAGCGAGCCGCGTACTGGGTGTTGAAGTGGATCTGGTTCGTGTTCATCGTGAGCAGCGTGAACCAGGTGTTGTCCGTCTCGGTCACGGTGCGACCGAGCGGGTGGCGGTAGAGGTCGCCGGGCTCGAAGTCCTCGAAGAACCGTCCCTGCCATCCAGGCTTGAGCTGCATCGGAGACGGCGCCCGCCGGGCTATTCGATCTCGACCGACCGGCCGCGCTCGACGTTGCGCATCGACGCATCCTATTGCTCGCGATCGGCCGCTGACACCCCCGGGACCCCGAGTCGGGCGAGCGCGCGTCGGGGGCACGCACGGGTGCCTGCGGTCGGCGATGATGGCGGGGTGCCAGGGCACGAGTCGCCGGAGGTCGCCTCAGCTGGTGGGTCGGTGTGGCGTTGACTGGGCGCACGGACCAGCACGTGCCCACTCAGCGACGGCGTCTGCCCGTGTTCTCCTCGCTTCACGGCTATCGCCGGGCTTGGCTGACGGCGGACCTGCTGGCGGCGATCACGCTGCTGGTGATCGCCGTGCCCGAGCAGCTGGCCACCTCGCGGCTGGCCGGCATGCCGCCGATCACCGGCCTCTACGCGTTCGCCGCGGGCACCTTGCTGTTCGCCCTGCTCGGGTCCAGCCCGCAGATGTCGGTCGGCGCCGACTCGACGATCGCTCCGCTGTTCGCGGTCGGGATCGCGCGCCTGGCCCCCGCCGGGTCCGGCCATTACGTGGACTTGGTGGGGATCCTCGCGGTGATGGTCGGGGTGCTGGTGGCGCTGATCGGCCTGCTGCGCCTGGGCTGGATCGCGGAGTTCCTGTCGGCGCCGATCATCACCGGCTTTCTCGCCGGAGTGGCCGTGATCATCGTCGTCCACCAGCTGCCCGACCTGTTCGGCCTGCCGGGGGCGAGCGGATCGACCGTGCATCGCATCACGCTGGTGGTCGACCACCTCGGCCAGACCAACGGCTGGGCGCTCGGCATCGGCGCGGCCGTCTTCGCGATCGTGGTCGCCGCCGAGCGGATCGACCGACGGCTGCCCGGCGCGCTGGTGGGCCTGGTCGGCTCGACCGTGGCCGTCGCGGCGCTCGGGCTGCACGGCCACGGTGTGGCGATCCTCGGCACGCTGGCGCACGGCGCGCCGCGCCTGGGGCTGTTCGAGGTGTCGTGGTCTGCGATCGGCAGCGTGGCGCCGCTTGCCGGGGTCGTCGCGCTCGTGGTCGTCAGCCAGTCGGCCGCGACCACCCGCGCCTTCGCCGACGAAGGCCGCTACGAGGTGGACGTCGGCCGCGACTTCGTCGGCGTCGGGGCGGGAAACATCGTGGCCGGGCTCGTCGGGTCCTTCCCGGTCAACGCCAGCCCGGCGAGGACGGCGGCGGTCGCCTCGGCCTCCGGCCGGACCCAGCTGACGGGCCTCGGCGCAGCCGCCGCGGTGCTGGTGCTCGTGCCCGCCGCGGGCCTGCTCAAGGACGTGCCGCTGGCCACGCTGGCCGCGGTGCTGATCTTCATCGCGACGCGGATCTTCCATGTCCGCGACCTCGTGGCGATCGCCCGATTCGACCGGTTCGAACTCGGACTGGCCGTGGTCACCCTGCTGACCGTCGCCCTCATCGGCGTCGAGCAGGGCATCGGCGTGGCGGTCGGACTGGCGATCCTCGACCGCACCCGGCTGAGCGCCCGCCCACAGCTCCACGTGCTCGGCCGGATACCCGGCACGACGAGCTGGGCGCCGCTCAGCCACAGCGCGCACGCCGCCCAGGTCCCCTCCGTGCTGGCCGTGCTGTTCGCGACGCCGCTGTGGTACGCCAACGCCGTCCACTTCCGCGCGCAGCTCACGGACTCGCTGGCGCGTGCGCTCGGCACGCCGCGGTTGGTGGTCCTCGACGCGCTCGGGATGAGCGACATCGACTACACCGGATCGCGTGAGCTCGCCGCCGTCCTGGACGAGCTCGACCGCGACGACACCGCGTTCGCCGTCGCCCGGGCCGGCGAGCACGCCCGCGACGGCCTGCGACGAAGCGGCCTGCTGGCGCGAATCGGCGAGGACCACCTCTTCGCCTCGGTCGACGAGGCCGTCGTGGCGCTCGGCCCGAAGCGCCCGGCCGCCTGAGCGCCGGGCCCGCCGGCGCTGCGAGCCCGGCCGGCCGGCGGCCGGTGGGCGCTCTGCGCTGGCCCGGCGGCCACGCGCGGGTTGCCCCGGTGGCGCACGTCTGATATATCAGTCGCCGATGCGAGGGGCACCACCCGCCGACGCCGTCAGGCCCGCGCCCGCGCAGCGGCGCCGCGACGAGGACCCCCCGGATGAGCGCTGAGCCGACCCGGGACCCCGCGCGCCGGCTCCCGTCGTCGGCGAGCGTCGTGATCATCGGCGCCGGGATCGTCGGCAACAGCCTCGCTCACCACCTCGCGCGGCTCGGAGCCGGCGAGCTCGTGCTGCTCGACAAGGGCCCGCTGCCGAACCCGGGCGGTTCGACCGGCCACGCCTCGAACTTCATCTTCCCGGTCGACCACTCCAAGGAGATGACGGCGCTGACCCTGGAGAGCATGCGCCAGTACCGCGCCCTCGGCGTGTTCACCGAGTGCGGCGGTATCGAGGTGGCGCGCACCACCGAGCGCCTGCAGGAGCTGACGCGGAGAGTCGCCTCGGCCAAAGCGTGGGGGATCGCGCCGGTCGCGCTGCTCACCCCCGCCGAGGTCCGCGCGCTGGTCCCCTACCTCGACGAGACGGTGATCCTCGGCGGCTTCCACACCCCGGGGGCCGGCGTCGTCGACTCGCTGCAGGCGGGTACGCTGATGCGTGAGGCCGCCCAGGCGAGCGGGGCGCTGACGGTCAGCGCGAACACCGAGGTCCTGGGCATCGACGTCGAGCACGGGCAGGTGCGGCGCGTGCGCACCACGCGCGGCGACATCGAGGCGCAGCGCGTCGTGATCGCCACCGGCATCTGGAGCCCGCGCCTCGCGCGGATGGCCGGCGCGTCGATCCCGCTGACACCGGCCGTGCACCAGATGATCGACATCGGGCCGGTCCCGCGCTTCGCGACGAGCGTCGGCGTCGAGTTCCCGATCGTGCGCGACATGGACACCAACATGTACGAGCGCCAGGAGGGCGGAAGCCTCGAGATCGGCTCCTACGCGCACCGCCCGATCCTGCACGACCCCGACGAGATCCCCTCGATCGAGGAGTCGGCGCTCTCGCCGACCGAGCTGCCGTTCACGCAGGCCGATTTCGAGCCGCAGCTCGAACAGGCGCTCGAACTGATGCCGGAGATCGTCGGCGATGAGACCGTCGGCGTGAAGTACGCGATCAACGGGCTGCTCTCGGTGACCGCGGACGGCCTGCCGCTGCTCGGCGAGACGCCGGAGGTCCGCGGGCTGTGGTCCGCGGCCGCCGTGTGGATCAAGGAGGGGCCCGGGGTCGGCAAGACGGTCGCCGAGCTGATGCTCGAGGGCGACTCCGAGATCGACATCCACGCCTCGGACATCGCCCGCGTGCACGAGCAGCAGAAGTCGGCGGCGCACATCCGGGCGCGCGCCAGCGAGGGCTTCAACAAGATGTACGGGATCGTCCACCCGGCGGAGCAGTGGGAGTCCGACCGCGGCATCCGGTGCTCGCCGTTCAACGCCCGCGAACGCGAGCTGGGTGCGGTGTTCTACGAGGTGGCCGGCTGGGAGCGCCCGCACTACTACACCTCGAACGAGCCGCTGCTCGAGGAGTACGGCGAGCGCGTCGGGCGTCGCGAGAGCGAGTGGGAGGCGCGCTGGTGGTCGCCGATCATCAACGCCGAGCACCTCGCGATGCGGGACCGCGCGGCGATGGTCGACCTCTCGGCGTTCGCGATCTTCGACATCACCGGCCCCGGCGCGCTGGCGGCCGTCCAGGGCGTCGCGCTGCGCCAGATGGACGTCGCCGTCGGCCGCGCCGTCTACACGCCGCTGCTGACGCCGAACGGCTGCTTCCGCGCGGACCTGACGATCATGCGGCTCGGCGAGCAGCAGTTCCGCGTCGTCACCGGCGCCGCGCACGGCATGGCCGACCGCAAGTGGTTCGCCGACCACCTGCCGGTCGACGGCTCGGCGCAACTGCACGACCTGACCTCCGCGTGGTGCACGCTCGGGGTCTGGGGGCCACGCGCCCGCGAGATCCTCGCGAACACGACGAGCGACGACCTGTCCCACGAGGGCTTCCCGTTCGGGCGCGCGCGGACGATCGAGATCGAGTCGCTGCGCGTGCTCGCGTCGCGGATCTCCTACGTCGGCGACCTCGGCTGGGAGCTGTATGTGCCGATCGAGCAGGGCGCGCGGCTGTGGGACATCGTCGCCGAGGCCGGGGCGCCGCACGGGATCGTCCCCGCCGGCATCGGCGTGTACGGGACCACCGGGCGGCTCGAGAAGTGCTACCGCGCCTACGGCTTCGAGCTCGACGGCGAGTACAACGTGGTCGAGGCGGGGATGGCGGGAGCGAAGGTCAAGGACGAGCCGTTCGTCGGGCGCGCGGCGCATCTGCGCCACCGCGATCAGGAGCCTGACGCCATCCTCTGCACGCTGACCGTCGACGACCACACCTCGGCCGGCGGCGTCAAGCGCTACATGCTGGGCAACGAGCCGGTCCTCACACGCGACGGCGGGGCGCTGGTGGACCGCCGCGGCCGGCACTCCTACGTGACGAGCGCCGGCGCCGGGCCGTCGATTGGCCGCCACATCCTGATGAGCTACCTGCCGCCGGCGCACGCCGCGGTCGGTGAACAGCTGGCCGTCGAGTACATGGGCGAGCGCTACCCGTGCACGGTGGCGGTCGTCGGCGCGACGCCGATCTTCGACCCCGAGAACTCGCGAATCCGCAGCTGATGAACGTACTCGTCGCCGTCAAGCGGGTGCCGATCACCGGCGGCCGGATCGTGCTGCGCGACGACGAGCAGGCGATCGACACCAAGCACCTCGGCTTCACGATCAGCCCGCACGAGGAGTGCGCCGCCGAGGAGGCGGTGCGGCTGATCGAAGCGCACGGCGGCGCCACCACGGTCCTGACCCTCGGCCCGCGCGAGGCCGAGGAGCAGCTCCGTGACGCGCTGGCGCTCGGGATCGACGACGCGATCCACCTGGTCACCGACGGCGAGGAGTGGGACCCCCAGGCGACGGCCTCGGCGATCGTCGCCGCGATCGCCTCGGCGCGCGAGGCGGGCACCGAGTACGACCTGATCCTGTTCGGCAACGAGTCGGCCGACGCCGGCAACTTCCAGGTGGCGCTGCGGGTCGCGCGCGCGCTCGGACTGCCGTGCGTGACCGGCGTCAAGGGCATCTCGCTCGAGGGCGACGCGGTCCGCTGCGAGCAGGAGGTCGCGTCCGGGCGCGACGTCTACCGGCTGACGCTGCCGGCGGTGATCGGCGTCAAGGAGGGCCTCAACCTGCCGCGCTACCCGTCGGTGCCGGGGCGCCTGCGGGCGAAGCGCAAGCCGCTTGCCGCCAGTGCCCCGTCGCGCCCGCAACCGCGCCTTGCCAGGCTTCGCCTGAAGCTCCCGCCGCAGGCCGGCAAGCAGGTCCAGATCCTCGGCGACGGTCCCGACGCGGCGCCGGCCGTGGTCGAGATCCTCGGCGAGCTGGGGCTGTTGTGATGGCCGCGGCGAGCGTTCTCGTGCTGGTCGAGCATGCGGCGGGCGAGCCCGACGAGCTTTCGCTGCAGGCGCTGGCGCTCGCCCGCGGCTACGCCGCCGCGGTCGACGGGACGCTCGCCGCGGTGCTGATCGGAGCGGCCGGCCGCGACGCCGCCGCCGTCCTCGCGGCGCACGGCGTGACGAGCGCGTTCGTCGCCCGCCACGATGCGCTGGACGACCCCGACGGCTTCGCACCGGACGCCTGGGCGGCGAGCCTGATCGAGCTGATCGAGCGGCTCGCGCCGGCCGCCGTGCTGGCCGCGGGCAGCGACCGCGGCAACGAGATCCTCGCCCGGGTCGGCGCCCGCCTCGATCAGCCGATGGCCGCGAACTGCGTCGAGGCCGCACCGGCGCAGGCCGGCGCCCACCTCACGCGGATCCGCTGGGGCGGCAGCCTGCTCGAGGAGGCAACGCTCGACGGCACGCCCGTGCTGCTCACCGTCGCGCCACACGCGGTCGCCGCGCAGACGCTCGAGGGCACGCCGCAGACGCTGCCCGAGGAGAGCTTCACCCCGGACCTCGCCGCCGAGGATCAGCGCGTCGCCGTGGTCGAGCGCGTGGCCGCGAGGACCGGCGGCGTCTCGCTCTCGGACGCCACCGTCGTGGTCTCCGGCGGCCGCGGCGTCGGCTCGACCGAGGGCTTCGCCGCGATCGAGGAGCTCGCCGCGCTGCTCGGCGGCGCCGTCGGCTGCTCGCGCGCGGTGACGATGGCCGGCTGGCGGCCCCACTCGGACCAGGTCGGCCAGACCGGCACCAAGATCGCGCCCGAGCTCTACATCCCGTGCGGCATCAGCGGGGCGACGCAGCACATGGCGGGCTGCAAGGGCGCCAAGCGGCTGCTGGCGATCAACCCCGACGCCGAGGCGCCGATCCTGGCCAGCGCCGACTATGCGGTGATCGGCGATCTGCACACCGTCGTGCCGGCGATCAACGCCGCGATCCGGAAGGCGAGGGAGACATAGGCGGGTCCGCCTCAGCGCTCGCCGCGATCGCCCTGGCCGCAGCGATCGCGATCGGCGGGCTGCTGTTCGCGCGCCGCGCCACGTTCCTCATCCGCCTGCTGCGACTCGGCGCGCCGGCGGAGCGCGGCGGCGACCCGGGGCGGCGGATGCGCCACGAGCTGACGGACGTGCTCGGCCAGCGCAAGCTGCTGGCGCGGCTCGGGCCGGGCCTCGTCCACGCCTTCATCTTCTGGGGCTTCTGCGTCCTTCTGCCGACGATCGTGATCGCGATGATCGGCGTCGTCGACCGCCACGCGACGCTGCCGTGGCTCGGGCACCAGGGGTGGTATGCGCTGCTCGTCGACGTCTTCGCCGGCCTCGTGCTGCTCGGCGTCGCCGCGGCGCTGTTCATCCGCAAGGTCCAGCGCCCGCGGCGCTTCGAGGGCAGCCACCTGCGCGAAGCCGACCTGATCCTGGCCTGGATCGCGGCGATCGTCACGACGCTGCTGCTGTGGCACGCCTCGCGGATCGCCCTGCGCCTCAACGAGTACTCCGCCGGCTGGGCGCCGGTCTCGCACGCCCTCTCGCACCTCTTCGGGACGGGCGCCGCGACCCGAGCCGCCGAGCGGATCCTCGTCTGGGCCCACGTCCTGGCGATCGTCTCGTTCCTCGCCTACCTGCCGCACTCCAAGCACCTGCACATCGCCACGGCGGCGGTCAACGTCTGGTTCGGGCGGACCCGCGCGCGCGGGCGGCTCGAGCCGCTGCGCTTCGACGAGGAGGGCGTCGAGGACGAGGCGCTGCGCTTCGGCGCGGGCGTCGTCGGCGACCTGACCTGGAAGCAGATGCTCGACACCTTCTCGTGCACCGAGTGCGGTCGCTGCCAGGACGCCTGCCCGGCCTTCGCGACGGGCAAGGCGCTGTCGCCGAAGCTGCTGATCATGGGCCTGCGCGACCAGGTCTTCGAACAGGGCGCCAAGCTGCTCGACGCGCAGCGGGCCGGCGAGCCCTACGAGCCGCCGCCGCTGGTCCCGGCGGCGGTCAGCGACGAGGTGGTCTGGGACTGCGTGACCTGCGGCGCCTGCGTGCAGGCCTGTCCGGTCTCGATCGAGCACGTCGACCACATCGTCGACCTGCGCCGTCACCTGGTGATGGTGGAGTCACGCTTCCCGGCCGAGGCGGAGCCGATGCTCCGCGACGTCGAGCGCTCGTCGAACCCGTGGGGCCGCGCGCAATCCGAGCGCGCCGACTGGGCCGCCGAGCTCGGCGTGCGCGTGCTGGCGCCGGGCGACCCCGCGCCGGAGGTGCTCTACTGGGTGGGCTGTGCGGCGTCGTTCGACGAGCGGGCGCGCCGCGGCGCCGAATCGACCGCGAAGCTGCTCGCGGCGGCCGGCGTGGACTTCGCGATCCTCGGCCCGCGCGAACGCTGCACCGGCGATCCGGCACGGCGGATGGGCAACGAGTACGTCTTCCAGGAGGCCGCCCAGCGCAACGTCGAAACGCTCGGCGAGGCCGGCGTGACCAAGATCGTCGCGAGCTGCCCGCACTGCTTCAACACGCTGGCCAACGAGTACCCCGACTTCGGCGGCCACTACGAGGTGCTCCACCACACCGAGCTGCTCGCGCAGCTGCTGCGCGACGGGCGGCTCGCGGGGCAACCGGGCGCCGCCGGCGCACCGTCGGCGGAGCGGCGGATCACCTACCACGACTCCTGCTACCTCGCGCGCCACAACGACGTGCTGGCGCCGCCGCGCGAGCTGGTGGCGGCCGCCGGCACCCCGGTCGAGATGGCGCGCAGCGGCCGCAGCACGTTCTGCTGCGGCGCGGGCGGCGCGCACATGTGGATGGAGGAGCGGGCCGGCCAGATCAACGAGGCACGCGTCCACGAGGCCGCCGCGACCGGCGCCGACACGCTCGCCGTCGCCTGCCCGTTCTGCACCGTGATGCTCGACGACGGCGTGCAGAGCACCGGCGAGGAGCTGACGGTCGTCGACGTCGCGACACTGCTCGCCGACACGCTGCTGTCCTCCTGAGAGCGCCCGCCGGCCACCGGCGCTCGCCGGCTCCGGCGCCCGGTCCGCTCGGGCCCCGCAAGCTGACACCCGGCCAGGCTGAGATTGTGGCATTCGCTGCTAGGCTCGTTGTATCAATGGATGGGCGCGGGGCTCACCGAGACCCACCGCCTCGCCGACTGGAGGCCATGCAATGGCCGATGCAGCTACCTCAGAGGATCGCCCGGCGAGCTCCAGCAACGGGGCGAGCACCGGCGACCCGGACACCGCCGCCCCGACGACCGGGAGCCTCGCGGACGATCAGCTGCTCACCGACAGCGCGCAGAGCCGCTCCGACGCGGCGCAGGCCGCCGCCGACACCGACCAGGCCGCGGCCGACGGCGAGCAGACGGCGGCCGACCAGGACCAGCTGGCCAGCGACCGCGACCAGGCGGCGAGCGACCGTGACCTCGCAACCGCCCATGACTACCACGAACGCGCCAGCGTGCTGCGCGATCAGGGCTCGCAGGAGCGTGAGGACGCCGCCCACGACCGTGTTGACGCGGCCGCCTCGCGCGACGCGGCCGCCGACGATCGCGACGAGGCCTCGACGGCGCGCGACGAGGCCGCCGCGCTGCGCGATTGCGAGCTGCTGGCGCTCGACATCGTGCCCGGCGGCGAACGCGGCCTGCGCCGGCTGCTGTCGGCGGCGCGCAGCCGCGGGCGGGCAGCCATCGACCGCAGCGCCGCGACCGTGGTTCGCGCCGAGGCCAGCGCGGAGCGCGAGCAGGCCGCGGACGATCGCGACCGGGCCGCCTCCGAGCGGGCGCACGTGCGCTCGGACGGGCCGCGGGGCGAGTAGGCCCGACCGCTACCCGGCGGCCGCGGGACGCGTCGCGGTCGCCGCGAGCAGCGCGGCGAGCACGACGGCGACGCCCAGCAGCTGCAGCGCGCTCGGCGACTCGCCGAGGATCACCGCGGCGGCGACGACCGAGCCGACCGGCTGGACGGTCAGCAGCAGCGAGGTCATCGCCGCGGGCAGTCGCGGCAGCGAGACGACGATCGCCAGCCAGCCCAGCACCTGCGAGCTGATCGCGAGCAGCACCAGCCAGCCGGCGCCCGGCCACACCGGGACGAGCCGCGCGTCGCCGATCACCACACCGGCGGCGACGCAGAGCAGCGCCGCGGTCGCCGTCGCGTCGAACAGCGGTCCGGCCGGTCGGCGCAGGTCGACCCCGCCGCGGCGCAACAACAGCAGAAACCCGACGTAGGCGATCCCGGCGCCGAGGCCGAACACGGTGCCGCGGGTCGGGCTTCGCCCGAACGCGTGGGCCTCGAGCACCCCCGAGATCGCCAGCACGCCGAGCAGCGCGACCGGCAGCGCCGCGAGCACCCGCCGGGCGGGCCGCTCGGACAGCACCAGCCACGCGACGAGCGGCACGAAGACGACCTGGATGTTGGCGAGCACCGTCGCGAGCCCGGCGCCGACGTCCTCGATCGAGTTGTGCCAGAGGATCAGGTCGGCGGCGAAGAACACCCCGGAGGCGATCGCCGCCCGCCGGTCACGCCAGCTGCGCGCACCGTGGCGGCGGTCCTCCCACCACGCCAGCGCGCCGAGGATCGGCAGCGCGTAGGCACAGCGGAAGATCGCCGCCGTCGAGGGCGACGCGTGGCTCAACCGCACGAGGATGCTCGAGAAGGCGATCAGGCAGGCACCGCCGAGGGCGTAGCCGCGCGCCCCGCGCGCGCCGGGCGGCCAGTGCAGGGCGAGCGCTCCGCGCGCGGCGGCGCGCTCCGCGGCCATGGCCCCGCCCGGCGCCTACGCCGGCGCCGCCGCGGCGCGCGGCGCCGCGGTCGCCTGGGCGATCAGCCGCTCGAGCGCTCGCTCGAGCCCGCCGTCGCCGACGGCCCGCTCCTCGAGCGGCAGGCCGAGCAGCTCCGCGGCGCGCCGGGCGGCGGCGCGCGTCGCCGCGGTCGGGCGCTGGGCCAGCCAGACGACGCGGCGGTAGTGACCGAAGTAGGCATCGCGCAGCTCCGGGTGGCGGTCGAGCCCGAGCGAGCGGATCACCGTGTGCTCGAAGCTGCGGGCCAGGAAGTCGGTCAGGAAGTAGGTTCCGGGCTCCTGCTCGAGCGCCTCGCGCAGGGCGTCACCGGCGAAGATCTCGTAGCAGTTCTCACCGGCGAGCCGCGCCACGCCGACCTCGCCGAGCGCGTCGTCGAGCGCGCCGTAGCTGCCGCAGTCGCCGTAGGCCACCGCGAGCGCCGCGTAGCGGGGGCGCAGCGCGGCCAGGAGCTCGCTGACCGCCGGCGCGATCCGTTCGGGGCGGTTGTGCAGGGTCGCGTCGAGCGGATGCACGTCGAGCGCCCAGCCGCGCCGCTTGGCGATCGCGCGGACGTGCACGGCCAGCGCGCCGCAGGCGACGACCCCGACGCGGGCGGGCGCGGCCACGGTCATCCGGGGAACGCCAGCTGGTCGATGAACAGGTCGTTGAAGTCCTCGCGCCCGGAGAGCTCGACGTACTCCACCTCGCTGACGATCGACTGCGCCTCGGCCCGTTCGCGCAGGCTCAGCGCGGCGATCTTCGCGCCCTCGCCGGCGACGTTGCCGGCGGAGATGATGCGGGTCGTCGGCAGGCGCGGCACCAGCCCGATGCGGATCGCGCTGATCGGGGTCAGGTAGGCGCCGAAGCTGCCGGCCAGCAGGACCTGCGAGATATCTGCGGTCTCGACACCCAGCTCCGCCACCAGGATCGCCCATCCCGTCGCGATCGACGCCTTGGCGAACTGCAGCTCGCGCACATCGCGTTGCGAGAGGTAGATCGAGGCGGCGGGATCCTCGCCGCGCCAGTGCATCACGAAGACGCGCTCCTCGCCGACGCGACCGAGCCGCGCGGCGAGCGCCGGAGGCTGCGTCGCCGCCGCCTCCTCGTCCGGGATGAAGCGCCCGGAATGGTCGAGCAGACCGACCTCGACGAGCTCGGCGACGCAGTCGACGAGCCCCGAGCCGCACATCCCGAGCGGCTCGACGTCGCCGATCACCTCGAGGGCCAGCTCGCCGTCGACGATCCGCACGCCCTCGATCGCGCCGTCGGCGGCGCGCATCCCGCAGCGGATCTGGGCCGCCTCGAACGCCGGGCCGGCCGGGGCCGCGGTGGCCAGCACGCGCTCGGCGGACCCCAGCGCGATCTCGCTGTTGGTGCCGACGTCGATGAACAGCCGCAGCCGCCGGTCGCGGGTCAGGCCGGTCGCGAGCATCCCCGCGACGATGTCCCCGCCGACATAGGCGCCGAGCGAGGGGAACACGAAGGCCGGCGCCCGCGGGTGCGCGGCGACGCCGAAGTCGGCGGCGAGCGCCGGCGGCGGCTGATGCGTCGCGACCACGAAGGGGGCCATCGACAGCGGCTCGGGGTCGATGCCGAGGGCCAGCTGCATCATCGTCACGTTGCCGGCGACGACGATCTCATAGACCTCCGCGGCGGACACCGCGGCCTCGGCGCAGACCTCCGCGGCGAGCGCTCCCAGCGTCTCGTGGGCGCGGGCGCGGAGCGCGCCAAGCGCGCCGTCGTCCATCATCGTCGCCGAGATCCGGGTGATCACGTCGGCGCCGTAGGGCTGCTGGCGGTTGAGCATCGAGCGGACGGCGAGCGGCGTCCCGGTGTCGAGGTCGAGCAGCGTCGCGACCACGGTGGTCGTGCCGAGGTCGAAGGCGATGGCATGGCGCCGCGCCGTCGTGTCGCCGGGCTCGACGGCGATCAGCTCGCGGTCGCAGACGACGGCGGTGACGTCGAAGTGGGCGCCCCGCAGCACGCCGCCCAGCTCGCGCAGCAGCGCGAGTGACGCCGTCGGCTCGAGGTCCTCGAGGGCATCGAGCACCCGCGCGAGGTCCGAGCGCTGGTCCTCCATCGTCGGCTCCGCGAGCACCAGGTGGCGCTTCTGCACCGACGGGCGCAGGATCACGTGGCGACCGACGCCGACGAGCGCCGCCTTCGGTCGCGTCTGCAGCGGCGGCACCTCGACGATCAGGTCCTCGTGCGCGCTGGCCCGGCAGGCCAGCCGCCAGCCGTCGCGCAGCTCATCGGCGGTGAAGGCGCGCGGGTCGACGGCGCTGATCCCGACCTCGCCCGAGACGATCCGCACGCGGCACTTCTTGCACGTGCCGTAGCCGCCGCAGGTCGAGTCGATCGCGACGGCGTTCCAGCTCGCCGCGTCGAAGATCGGCGTCCCGCTCGGCACGCGGACCTCGACGCCGTCGGGCTCGAAGCGCAGCCGGACCCGGCGCGCGCCCTCGCCACGGGCGCCGTCGCCGGCGGGCGCGGCCACGCCCGCGGCCGGCTCGCCGCTCACGGCGAGGCTTTCGCCGCTGCGGCCTCCTGCGCCTGGCGCGCGCGGTGCGCGGCGATCCAGCTCGCTCCCCAGGGGTCGTGGCCGAGCAGCAGGTCGGCGGCGCGCACGCTCTCGACGCAGACCGCCGCGGTGCTCATGATCGCGCTGGTCAGGCCGGCCGCCATCGCCATCGGCAGGAAGGCCGCGTTCAGCACGTGCCGCTGCGGCAGGCCGAACGACACGTTCGACGCGCCGAGGCACATGTTGACGCCCAGCTCGTCGCGGATCAGGCGGATCGCCTCGAGCGTGATGGTGACCGCCTCGGTGTCGGCGCCGACCGTCATCGCCAGCGGGTCGATGATCACGTCGGCCGCCGCGATCCCGAAGTCGCCGGCGGCGCCGACGATCTTGCGCGCCATCTCGAGGCGCTTCTGCGCCGTCTCGGGAATCCCCGTCTCGTCGTTGGCCAGCCCGATCACCGCGGCGCCGTGACGCGCGACGAGCGGCAGGATCTCCTCGAGGCGCTCGTCCTCGGCGGTCACCGAATTGACCAGCGCGCGCCCCTCGTACACCGACAGGCCGGCCTCGAGCGCCTCGATCACCGACGAGTCGATGCACAGCGGCACATCGACGGTGTCCTGCGCCATCCGGATCATCGCCTTGAGCAGCTCCGCCTCGTCGACGAGCGGGATGCCCGCGTTGATGTCGAGCACGTCGGCGCCGTCGGCGACCTGGGCGGCCGCGTCGGCGGCGACGCGCGAGAGCTCGCCGTCGCGCAGCTCCTGCGCGAACAGCTTGCGCCCGGTCGGGTTGATGCGCTCGCCGATGATCGCGAACGGCTGGGCGGAGCCGATCGTGACGCTGCTAGACCGCGAGCGAAGGACGGTATCCATGTTGCTCTCTTTCTTCCCGGGGCGGGATCCCCAGCCGTTCGCACAGCCGCGCGATGGCGGCGTCCTTGCGGAACGAGATCAGGTGGAGGCCCGCGACGCCGGGCAGCGACAGCGCGTGCCGGGCCTGCTCGCAGGCCAGCTCGAAGCACTCCTCGAGCTGGTCGGCGGCGGCGTCGACGCGGGCCAGCACCTCGGGCGGCACCTCGACCCCGGGCACCCGCTCGTCGATGAAGCGCAGCGCGGTCGCGCTGCCGACCATGCAGATCGACGGCAGCATCCCGCAGCGGGCGCTGACGCCGCGCTCGTGGACGGCGGCGATGAAGCGCTCCAGCAGCTCGGGGCGGTAGCACATCTGCAGCTGCAGGAAGCCGGCGCCGGCGTCGGCCTTCTTCTCCGCGCGCCGCCGGCGCACCTCGAACGGCGGCGTGCCGGGGTTCTCGACGGCGCCGACGAACAGCGGCGGGGCGGGCTCGATGGTGCGCCCCGAGAGGTAGCGCCCGGAGGCGATGGCGTTCGCGACCGAGATCAGCTGTGGCCCGTCGAGGTCGAACACGCGGCGGGCCTGCGGCTCGTCTCCGGCGGTCACGTCGTCGCCCGTCAGGCAGCAGATGTTCTCGATCCCGTGCATCGCCGCACCGACCAGATCGGCCTGCAGGGCGAGCCGGTTGCGGTCGCGGCAGGTCAGCTGCATGATCGGCTCGACGCCGCGCTGGCGCAGCGCGATCGCGACGGCCAGCGGCGAGGCGTGGGCGCGCGCCGACGGGTTGTCGGTCGCGTTGATCGCGTCCAGAAAGGGCTCCATCGGCTCCAGCTGGCGCTCGAGCGTCGCCAGGCCGTCGCCGTTGATCACCGGCATCTCGCCGGTCACGACCAGCTCGCCGGCGGCGAGCTTACGCTGAAGTTCCGACACCGTGCGGGTCCCAGCCTGCGGGCGTTTCGCGGTCGCGGCCGCTGAGCAGGTTGGCCCATGACGAGCTGCCCTCGAGCGCGTTGTCGACGGGCGGACGCAGATTGTCGATGTGCGAGCGCCAGATCGGCAGCTTGGCCGAACGCTCGTAGGCCTTGACCCAGACGCAGGGCATCTCGGGCACCACCTCGCAGCGCCCGTCCGCGCGAACGCCGCCGCAGGGCCCGTTGCGCAGCGTCTTCGGGCAGGTCATCGGGCAGGTCAGCCCGGTGTCGTGCAGCACGCACTGGCCGCACATCTTGCAGCCCCAGACGGGCTCCTTCAGCGCATGCTCGATCTGCGTCAGGCGGCTCACCGCTACACCGCCACCAGCTGGCGACGTCGTTCGATCAGCTCCTTGGCCTTCTTCACGGCCGAGGACGCGTCGGCTGAGTAGCCATCGGCGCCGACCGCGTCGGCGTACTCCTGGGTGACCGGGGCGCCGCCGACCATCACGATCACCTTGTCGCGCAGGCCCGCCTTCTCGATCGCGTTGATGTTGGCCTTGAACATCGGCATGGTGGTCGTCAGGAAGGCCGAGAAGCCGACGACGTC
>DATLQS010000017.1:0-32879 GCA_035535075.1 Solirubrobacteraceae bacterium | reverse complement strand
CATCAGCTGGTAGCGGCGGTCCGGCTCGACCAGCGACCGAATCTCGCGCGCCAATGCCCGACCGAGCTCGGGGTCGCGGAACTCGTCGAGGAACCTCAACGCGCCACCGCACCGCTGCCAGGCTGCAACCGGGCGATCGCCGTTCCCGCGTGGACGAGCAGACGCTCGCCCGCGATGACCGGCTCGACGAGCGCCGTCTCGATAGTTGCCTGCAGACCATCGTCTGAGCTGCAGAGTGCAAGTCCGCGCTCGCGATCGACGGCGACGACGGTCATCGGCTCGCCGTCGTCCCCGCAGGTGATGCAGTGCCGGGAGGCGACCCCGAAATCCGCGGGGGCATCGCCGCTCACTCGATCACGCTGGCCTTCAAGTCGTCGAGCTCCTGCTCGTAGGCGGCGCCCATGCGCATGAGCAGATCGTGTGTCGCCCGGGCTTCCTCCTCGTCCACCCGCGCGATTGCGAAGCCGACGTGGATCAGCACCCAGTCGCCTGGACCGATGCCGCGGCCCTCCGCGTCCAGCAGGCCGATGTTGACCGTGCGTCGCACCCCGGCGACCTCGACCGTGGCAAGCCTGTCGTCGACATTGACAATCTCGATGATTTGACCCGGGATCGCCAAGCACACGGCACCGTTGTACCACGGACAATGCAGCGTCAGCGTCCGCCGCTGCCCCGCGTCGAGTGCCGCCAGCACCTCGCGTGCCCGGGGTCGCCGATCGCTTCCGAGAGCTCTCGCATGCGTCTCCCGCTCCTGTTGGCCGGTGCGCGGGCGCCGGTTGCGACGATATCCGCAGCCCCCCGCTGTGGCAACCCGCTCGCGCTTACGTGTGCGTTGCATTACCACCGGCCGGCGAACGGCGAACGGCGGGCGTGCGCCGGGCTACCGGCTGGCGTCGTCCGCTCGCAGCGCCTCGCGGCCGGCGGCGATGCGTTCGCGCTCGAGGATTCCGCGCTGCGCGGACGCCCGCTCGATCAGTCGATCGAGCTCTGAGTGCTCGAGTGCCGGATAGTCGTCGGCCACCGTCTTCAGCGCGTTCCACAGCGAGGTCTTTCCCTCGACGCCGAGCGACAGGGTCTCGAGCGCGAGGAACGTCCCGTGCCCGGCCTCGGCCGCCGTGAGGCCGCTGAGCTTCAGCCGGCTGGCCTTCTCGGCGATCCACGTGGTCGCCTGCTTGACCGGGTTCCTGGACGTGCCGAGCCGCTCCATCAGCTCGATCAGCGTCGCTCGGTCTTCGTCGATCTCGGTTGCCAGCGAGCCCATCAACCGGCCGAGCGGGGTGCCCTCGGTGTGCTCGTGGATCTGGCGGGCGAGGTCGCGTCCGAACGTGGCACCCGCCAGGTGGTCGTTCAGGTAGACGTCGATCCCGTCGTCGCTCATCAGCGCCCTTTCTCGCGTCGCGGTGGGGGGTGGTTGGCGCCCGGCCTTGCCTACCCGGTGCGCGGCATCTGTCAAACGCGGCCCCGCCGGTGGCGCCCGACGCCGATTTCCCCTCGCGGGCTCACGCGGCAGCTAGGATCCGCGTTCGTGGTCGTTCAGCGATACCGGGTGGAGGAGGCGCCGATGACGGGACGTGACGCGATGGTCACCCCCGCCCGCGTCGCCGTGCGCCGTCGCCAGGGCCCGCGGGGATCGCTCGAGGCGCAGTGAAGCCACCGCTCTTTCAGTACCTCGCGCCGTCGTCGTTGGACGAGGCGCTCGCGCTGCGGGCCGAGCACGCCGACGACTGCGCCGTGCTCGCCGGGGGGCAGAGCCTGATGCCGCTGCTCAACCTGCGCATGGCGTTTCCCGGAACACTCATCGACCTCGGCGGCGTCAGCGAGCTCGCCGGCATCCGCGAGTTCGACGGCGGCGTGGCGATCGGCGCGATGACCCGGCAGCGCGCGACCGAACGCTCGGAGCTCGTCCGCGACCGCCTGCCGCTCGCGGTCAGGGCGCTCGCCAACGTCGGACATCCGGCGATCCGCAACCGGGGCACCGTCGGCGGAAGCCTCGCGCATGCCGACCCGGCGGCGGAGTTGCCCGCCGTCGCGCTCGCACTCGACGCCGAACTGGTGGCGCGCAGCAGCGGCGGTGAGCGCACGATCGCCGCCGCCGACTTCTTCGTGGGCTTCCTCACCACGGCGCTCGCGCCGGACGAGCTGCTCGTCGAGGTGCGGCTACCCGGCCTGCCCGCGGGCCACGGCGCGTCGTTCGTCGAGCTGGCCCGGCGCCACGGCGACTTCGCCGTCGTCGGCGTCGCCGCGGCGGTCGCGCTCGACTCAGGCGGCTCGATCGCCGACGCGCGCCTTGCCTTCATCGGGGTCGGTGGGACGCCGGTCCGTGCGCGTGAGGCCGAGACGCTGCTGCGCGGCGCGATGCCCGAACCCGCCGCGTTCGCCGAGGCGGCCGAGCGCGCCAAGACCGAGCTTGATCCGGGAAGCGACACGCACGCCAGCGCGGCCTATCGACGCCGGATCGCCGGCGTGCTGGCCCAGCGGGCGCTACAGGAGGCAACGCCATGAGCATCGAGGTGACCCTGACCGTCAACGGGGCCGTGCGCTCGGCGACCGTCGAGACGCGGCGCACGCTGGCCGATTTCCTGCGCGAGGACCTGAGCCTCACGGGGACCCATCTCGGGTGCGAGCACGGCGTCTGCGGTTCGTGCACCGTGCTGGTCAACGGTGCGTCCGCCCGCTCCTGCCTGATGCTCGCCGTGCAGGCCAACGGCGCCGAGGTGACGACGATCGAGGGATTGCTCGACGGCGGCACGATGGGCGTGCTGCAGGAGGCCTGCCGGGACAGCCACTCCTTCCAATGCGGCTACTGCACGCCCGGGTTCCTGATGACCGCGACGGAGCTGCTCAACGAGCGCCCGCACCCGACGGCGACCGAGGTGCGCGAGGCGATCTCCGGCAACCTGTGTCGCTGCACCGGCTACGAGAGCATCGTCCAGGGCATCCTGCTGGCCGCGGAGCGCGGCGCATGAGCGCCCCACAGGCCACCCGCTTCACGGGCAAGAGCGTCCGGCGCGTCGAGGACGAGAAGATCCTCAGCGGCCGCGGTCGCTACGTCGACGACATTCGACTGCCGCGCATGGTGCACGCCGTCTTCCTGCGCAGCACGGTGGCCCACGGCCGCATCGTCAGCCTCGACGTCGAGCAGGCGCGGACGCTCGACGGCGTCGTGGCCATCGTCACCGGAGCGGAGCTCGCGCAGATCACCAACCCGATGCAGCTCGGGCCGGAGACGCCGGACGTCCTTCGTCCGGTGTTCACCCCGCTCGCCACCGACAAGGTGCGCTACGTCGGCGACCCGGTGGCGCTGATCCTGGCCGAGAGCCGCTACGCGGCGGAGGACGCGCGCGACGTGATCTTCGTCGAATACGACGGCCTCGCTCCCGTCGCGACGATCGAGCAGGCGGAGGATCCGGCCGGGCCGGTGCTCTTCGAGGACGTCGGCTCGAACGTCCTCTACACCGAGAGCGTGCAGTTCGGCGACCCGGATGCGGCGTTCGCCGGAGCACGCGTGGTGCGCGAGACGTTCACCCCCCAGCGTGTCGCACCGGTGCCGATGGAGACCCGTGGCGGCGTCGCCGATCACCATCCCGGCACCGGCGATCTCGTCTACCACGCGGCGACACAATCCCCGCACGCGCTGCGGCTGCTGCTCTCGGGCCTGCTCGGCCAGCCGGCGGAGCAGCTTCGCGTGATCACGCCCGACGTGGGCGGGGCCTTCGGCCAGAAGGCCGGCGTCGCCCGCGAGGACGTCGCCGTGTGTGCGGCCTCGAAGCTCCTGGGCCGCCCCGTCAAATGGGTCGAGGACCGCGTCGAGAACATGACCTCGGCCACGCACGCGCGCTCGGAGACCGTCGAGATCGCGGCCGCCGTCGACGATGACGGCACGATCCTCGCGCTCGACGTGACGATGAAGCTCGACCTCGGTGCCTATCCGATCCTTCCCTTCGCGCCGTCGTTCCTCGGACCGATCGTGCGCACGATGTTCGTCGGGCCCTACCGCATCGAGAACCTTCGCTGGCAGCACTCGGCGGTCGCGACGAACAAGGCCTCCTACGGCACCTATCGGGGTCCGTGGGCGGTCGAGTCGCTGGTTCGCGAGCTGTTGATCGACGACATCGCGCGCGAGCTCGGCCTGGACGCGGTCGACGTCCGCCGCCGCAACCTGCTGCGGGCCGACGAGCAGCCGCGCAAGATGATCACCGGCCCCACGATCGACGGCGTCAGTTCGCTGGAGACGCTCGAGCGCGCGGTCGAGCTCGCCGGCTACGAGGGGTTCCGCGAGGAGCAGCGCCGCGCCCGCGAGCGTGGCGCGCTGCTCGGTGTCGGCTTCTCGACCTACATCGAGCCGGCTCCGGGGCCGATCGACTTCTTTGCCTCCGCCGGCTCGCACCTGCCACCGAGCGAACGGGCGATCGCACGGCTCGAGCCCGACGGGCACCTCACGGTCATCACGGCACAGGCACCGCACGGCCAGGGCCACGAGACGACGCTCGCGCAGGTCGCGGCCACCGAGTTCGGGATCCCGCTCGAGCACGTCCGCGTGGTCCACGGAGACACGCAGCTCACGCCGTTCCTGCTGATCGGGACCGGCGGCTCGCGCGCCGCGACGATGGCGAGCGGCGCCGCGCTCCACGCCACGCGGCTCGTCAAGCAGAAGGTGCTGGCGATGGCCGCCAACATGCTCGAGATCTCGCCCGACGACCTCGAGATCGTCGACGCCGTGGTGGCACCCAAGGGCGACCCCGAGCGCGGCATTCCGCTCGCCGGGATCGCGATGGCCGCGTACTTCGCGACGCCGCCCGGTGAGGACGAGGGCCTGCGCAGCAGCGCGCTCTACGAGCAGCCGGCCGGCGGTTGGTCCGGCGGCACCCACGTCTGTTTCGTCGAGGTCGACCCCGAGACCGGGGTGGTCGAGCTGCTGCGCTACATCGTCGTCGAGGACTGCGGCGACCTGATCAACCCGGCCATCGTCGACGGCCAGATCCGTGGCGGCGTGGCGCAGGGCATCGGTATCGCGCTGCTCGAGAACGCGCTCTACGACGAGGACGCCAACTTCCTCGCCGGCACGTTCATGGACTATCTGATGCCGACGGCGATGGAGATCCCGACGATCGAGATCGAGCACGTCCACGGCCAGGGGCTCGCCGAGGTCAACTCGCGCGGCGTGGGGGAGGGCGGCACGATCGCCGCCCCGCCGGCGATCGCCAACGCCGTCGCCGACGCGCTCGGCGGCGTCCGGGTCACCGCGCTGCCGCTGACGCCCGAGCGCGTGCTCGACCTGCTCGACGCCGCCGGCGGAGCGGCGTGAGGCTCGAGAACTCCTTCGCCGTTCCGGCGTCCCCCGAACGAACCTGGGCGCTGCTCAACGACGTCCCGCGGGTCGTGCCCAACATGCCCGGAGCGGAGTTGACCGAGATCGTCGACGCGACGACGTGGAAGGCGACGATGCACGTGAAGCTCGGCCCGATCGCGCTCCAGTTCGCGACCGACGTGCGGCGCGAGGTCTCCGACGAGCGCGCGTTGCGGACCACGCTGGCGATCAAGGCTCGCGAGCTCAAGGGGCGCGGCGGGGCCACCGCGACGATCGAGTCCTCGCTCGACGCCGACGGCTCGGGGACGCGCGTGACGATCGTCACCGAGCTGCAGATGCAGGGCGCCGTGGCTCAGTACGGTCGCGGCGTCGTACCGGACGTCGCCGGCCAGCTCGTCGATCAATTCGCCGCGAATCTCGCCGGCCAGCTGCGCGAGAGCGACGGCTCGGCGGTCGCCGGCAGCGCTGAGGCGGCCGGCGAGGGGCAGCGCACAGCGGCCGGCGGACCCGCCGATCCTGTCGCCGTGGCGCCGATCGGCGGCCTGCGGCTGATTCTCCGCGCGATCGCACGGTCGTTGCTGCGTCTCATGCCCGGACGGCGAGCGAAGTAGCGCCTGGCCGCCGTGCCCGGCGGTCCGCCACGCACTCGACGAGCGCCTGCCGCAACGCCGCGGTCGCTCATCGTTTGTGCCAACGTAGGGGCGGGTATGACCATCTCGTGGCGTCCTCGGAGAGCGACCGGTCGCGGCGCGAGCCGATGAGGCGCCGGCGGCCGAGCGCGCGGGACGGCGCCACATTCGGGATCTCGCCGGCACGACGGCTGGCAGCCTGTGCCGCGGGCGGTGCGCTGACCGCCGTCGTCGTTGCCGTGGTCGGGCCGTGGTGGTTGATTCCGCTCGCCGGATGGGACGCTTCGGCCTTGACCCTGCTGGGTTGGACATGGCGGTCGCTGTGGTCGATGGACGCGACGCGTACCGCGAGCCACGCGACGCGAGAAAGCCCGAGCCGCGCCTACGCGGACCTGATACTGCTCTCGGGCAGCCTGGTCAGCCTCGTCGCCGTCGGCCTGGTCCTCGTGCGTGCAAGCCACGAGGCGGGCCTGGCCAAGGGGCTGCTCGTCGGGATGAGCGTCGCCAGCATCGTCCTCGCCTGGGCGGTCGTCCACACCGTGTACACGCTGCGCTACGCCAAGCTCTTCTACCAGGGCGAGCCCGAGGGTGTCGACTTCAACGACGAGCGCTCCCCGGACTACGGCGACTTCCTCTATCTGGCGCTGACGATCGGCATGACCTTCCAGGTCTCCGACACCAATCTCACCGCCAAGGCGTTCCGCCGCCTGGCCCTGCGCCACGCCGTGCTGTCATACATGTACGGGGCGTTGATCATCGCGACGACGATCAACCTGATCGCGGGCCTCGGAAAATAGCGCTGCGGACAGGGGCGAGGCCCGGGACCCGGCCGCCGTCCCGGGGTTTTGGTCTCGGCAGCGTGCGGCTCGGCTTGACCGTCCCCGGTGCACCCGGTAGGATCATGCAATCGTTTGCAAGCCGGTCCGAAGGCTGACACGAACCGTCGGCACGCCGCCACGAACGACCTCCACGCACATGAACGACCGTCACAGAACCGCATGAACGACGAAGGGCGACTGCGCCTCGGCTGGATCGGCGCCGGCCGGATGGGGTTCGCGCTCGCCACGCGGCTGCTCGAGGCCGGCCACGACGTGGCCGTCTACAACCGCACGCGGGCCAAGGCCGAGCCGCTCGCCGAGCTCGGGGCGACCGTGGTGGACACCCCGGCGGAGCTCGCCGACCGCGACCTCGTGTTCACGATGGTCGCCGGGTCGGCCGACTTCGCGCAGGTCGTGCTCGGCGACGAGGGGCTGCTCTCACGCCCCGGTGTCGTGCCCCGCCTGCTCGTCGACCTGACGACGCTCTCACCCGTGGCGTCCGCCGAGGTCCGCCTCGCGGGCGCGCGCCTCGGCACGGCGGTCCTGGCGGCTCCGGTCAGCGGCAACCCGAAGGTCGCCGCCGCGGGTCGCCTGACGATCGTCGTCTCGGGCGACGGCGAGGCCTGGGCCCAGGCGCGGCCGTATCTCGAGCTGCTGTGCGCCCGTGTCACCTACGTCGGCGAGGGCGAGCGCGCCCGGCTGGTCAAGATCTGCCACAACCTGATGCTCGGCATCGTGGCTCAGTCGCTGTCCGAGATCACCGTGCTCGCCGAGAAGGGCGGGGTCGCGCGCGCCGACTTCCTGGCGTTCCTCAACGACAGCGTCATGGGCTCGATGTTCACCCGCTACAAGAGCCCGGCGATCGTCAACCTCGACTTCACGCCGAGCTTCACGCCGGCGCTGCTGCTCAAGGACTTCCACCTCGGCTTCGAGGCCGCGCGCGAGCTCGGCGTGCCGATGCCGCTCGCGGCGACCGCCGAGCAGATCATCCAGAGCCTGGTCGGCAACGGCTACGACGACGTCGACTTCGCGGTGCTCCTGGAGGTGGCGGCCAACGGCGCCGGCCTCCAGCTGGAGCCCGAGAACGTCTATGTCGACGACGGCCTGAGCCCGGTCGGCACCGACAACGGCGCCCGCGCCACCGCCGCCACGCCGCCGCAGCCCTAGCGGCTGCCCGGCTCGCGCGGCGCCTTCAGGTGACGCGCGCGTTGCGATCGCGCTCGCGCTGCACGCGGCGCGTCCATTCGCCACGGGTCTCGCCGCTGCGGCCGATGGCCGCCATGCGGGTGGCACGCTGTCCGGCTTGTGAACGGGCTTGCCGTGCTTCGCTCGCGAGGACCCGGAGGATCTCGCTGATCAGGCCGGCCTCGGAGGCCTGGCGCATTCGGAGATAGCTGTTGCGTGACATCGCGTCGCCCTCCTATGTATTGAGCCGGGGGAGCAGCTTTGGGGCTCGCGCCGAAGATAGCACCGCGACGGCGTTCTCCCAACGAAAACGCGGAAAACGCCGCAAATAGCGGGGAGACCGGGGCTCAGGCCTGGCGCTGGCGCCGCCGGGTGTTGGCGCGACGGCCCGCGGTCGGCGCGCTCGCACCCGGGCGCGGCGGCCTGCCGTGGGCGCGGCGCGGCGTCGCGGGCCGCGCCCGCGGGACCGGCGCTCCGCGGCTGCCCGGCGCGACGCTGTGCTCGATGCCGAGCTCGTCGGCGAGGCCGGCGATCTTGTCACGCTCGGCTGCGGAGTGGAAGGTGATGCCGATCCCCGAGCGCCCGGCGCGCCCGGTTCGCCCGACCCGGTGGATGTAGGCGTCGCGGTCCTCCGGCGGGTCGAAGTTGATCACGTGCGAGATGCGGTCGACGTCGATGCCGCGCGCGGCGATGTCGGTCGCGACGAGCGTCGAGACCTCGGCCGCCTCGAAGCTGGCGAGCGCCCGCTCGCGCTGGCTCTGAGAGCGGTTTCCGTGCATCGCGACGGCGTCGACGCCGTGGTCGCCGAGGCGCTTGACGAGGCGGTCGGCGCCGCGCTTGGTGCGCACGAAGACCAGCGTCAGGTCACGATCGACGTCGAGCTCGGCGACCAGCGCCGCGACGCGCGACGGCGTTTCGACCTCGAGGAAGCGGTGCTCGACGATCGCCGCGGAGTGCGCCGGGTCGCCGGCGTAGTCGAGGCGCACGGCGTTGCGCGTGTAGGCCTTGGCGACGCGGCCGGTCTCCCCGGAGAGGGTTGCCGAGAAGAACAGCGTCTGGCGGTCGGTCGGGCACAGGCTGACGATCCGGTCGACGGCCGGGCGGAAGCCCATGTCGAGCATCCGGTCGGCCTCGTCGAGGACGAGCAGCTGGATCTGGTCGAGCTCGAAGGCTCCGCGGGCGATCAGGTCCTCGAGGCGTCCGGGGGTCGCGACGATGATGTGGGCGCGCGCGGCGATCTGGGATTGGCGCGACAGGCCGACGCCGCCGTACACCGGGGCCGTCTTCAGCGCCCGCGCGTGGGCGATCGGGTAGAGCTCCTCGGCGATCTGCACGACGAGCTCGCGGGTGGGGGCGAGGATCAGCGCCGCGGGCCGCGGCGCCTCGGCGGCGATCAGCTCGACCATCGGCACCGCGAAGGCGAGGGTCTTGCCGGAGCCGGTCGGTGAGCGCACGAGCACGTCGTGGCCGTCGAGGACCTCGCCGATCACGAGCGTCTGGACGGGGAACGGATCGCTGATGCCGCCGCGCGCGAGCGCGTCGACAACGGCGCGCGACACGCCGAGATCGGCGAAGGACGATTGGGACATTGGATTACTCCTGTTCAGCAGCGCTTGGCCGCAAAAGATTCGGGAGGCTCTGGCTGACCCGAAACCTTTGGAAACAAGGGACCCAAGCGAGCTGCCTCGCGGCCGACCACGCCGGCCGCACGACAACGGTAGCAGACCCTCAGGCCGCCACCCGGGGGCGGGCCGTCAGTCCTCGCCGTCCCAGTAGTCGAGCGGCGCGACCCGCACGATCACGCCGACGCCGCTGAACGCCAGCTTGTTCGAGCGTGGGTAGTAGCAGATGTCGTTGGCCTCGCGCGTGCCGTAGGCGAGGAAGCGCAGCCCGCCCTCGCCGGCGCGGAACATGTGCGCGACGCGCGTGGCCGGCGGGCGCGCGACCACGTGTCCGGCGCGCACCGCCGTCGGCTGGGCGCCGTCGAGGACCAGCTCGCCGTCGCCGGCGAGGACGACGAAGATCTCCTCCGAGGCGGAGTGGCAGTGCAGCGGCGCGGCCTCCATGCCCGGTGCGACCTCGACGTGGGCGAGGCCGGTGCTCACCGACCCCGTGGCGCGACCGAGGTCACGCCGGCTGCTGCGGACGCGCGAGTGCTCGAGCGGCTCGGCCTCGACATCGGCGAGGTTGACGATGTTGGCGGGCCGCGGCGCGGACGGCTCGGGCAGCTCCGGCGCGCCGACCGCGGCCTCGCGCACGAATTGCAGCAGCGGGCCGCCCGGCTCGCCCGCGATCGACTCGACATAGCGGCGGCCGACCATCGTCAGGCCGAGCCGCGGGAAGCGCGTGCTGCCGTCGCGATGCCGCGGGCCGAACGCGAGCACGTCGAGCGGCTCGAGGGCGTGCAGCGTGTGCGCCCCGCCACCCGCCAGGTAGGCGATCGCGTCGCCGGCGCCGATCTCCGTGGTGACGCCGTCACACCACGAGATCCCCCGCCCGCCGAGGACGTAGAACAGCTCCTCGGCTCCCGCGTGATCGTGGGCCGGCGTGGCCCACGCGCCGGCCGGAACCTCGATCCGGTGCACGCCGACGGCGACCGAGCCGGCGGCCTCGCCGAGCGCCGACCAGCGGCCGCGCAGGTGGCCGGCCGCGGCGTCCCACTGCGGCGCCTGCTCGAAATGCGTGATCCCCACAGGCGCGACTATACGGCGCCCCGGGGCGCGCGGCGGCGGCGAGCGCTCAGCCCGCCGGGCAGAGCTCGCGCGGGTCGACGATCGGCTCGCCCGCCGCGTCGGCCGCGAAGCTGTGGCGGAAGGTGAAGGCCCGCGGCGTCGGTCCGTCGGCGCGCAGCGCCGCGAGCCGCTGCTCGGCCTCGGCGACGCTCGGACGGTGGCCGGCGGCGACCCACCAGAGGACCACGGCGGACTCGCCGAGCCGCTCGAACCACTCACGCCGGCGGCGCAGCACGTCGAGATGGGCGCGCTGGCTGTAGACGAAGTCGCGCAGCGCCTCGAGCGACTCCCACACCGACATGTTCACGATCAGGCGGTCGTCGTCGAAGGCCCGCACGCCGGTCGCGTCGCCCTCCGCGGTCGCCAGCCGCCAGAGGAATCCCGGGCTCGCGTCGGCGGCGGCGTTGACCGGGGCCAGCGCGGCGACGAAATCGGCGAGCAGCGGGGCGTCGAGCGGCTCCCGCGGCAGCGCGATGTTGAACTGGGCGAGCTCGAGTCGGCGGCCGGCCATGCCGGCGCGCACGCTAGCAGCCCTCGCGCATCCCGACAAACGTTGACGCGGTCCGCAGCGGCTGCTCTGGGGTGGCGTGGCCCGCCGGCCGACGCGATTCCCTACGGCCGGCCGCGGGCGGCGAGGGCCGGCGCGAGCCGCTGGCCCGAGCGGGCCTCGGCAAGGCGCGCGCCGTCGCGGCGCCCGTGCAACGCGAGGCCGACGGCGTCGAGCGGCGCCCGGGCCTTGAGCAGCAGCTCGCGCAGCTCGGCGCGGGGGTCGGACTGGACGGTGATCGCGCCGCCGGCGCCGATGGTCATGGCGCGGGGCGAATTGACGATCGTGCGGATCGCGATGCTCAGGTCGGCGCTGCCGTTGGCCGCGAGGTAGCCGATCGCGCCGGAGTAGATCCCGCGCGGGCGCGTCTCGAGGCGGTCGATGATCTCCATCGTGCGCAGCTTCGGCGCACCGGTCATCGAGCCGCCGGGGAACGACGCGCGCAGGCAGTCGACGATCGTGGCGTCGCCGCGCAGCCGGGCGCGGACCGTCGAGACCAGCTGGTGGACGGTCTCGTAGCTCTCCACCCCCATCAGCTTGGGCACGCGAACCGAGCCGACCTCGGCGACGCGACCGAGGTCGTTGCGCAGGACGTCGACGATCATCAGGTTCTCGGCGCGGTCCTTGGAGCCCGAGCGCAGCCGCGCGGCGGCCTCGCGATCCTCGCGCGCCGTGGCTCCGCGGGCGATGGTGCCCTTGATCGGCTTGGCCTCGAGCCCCCCGAAGCGGTCGAGGGCGAGAAACCGCTCGGGTGAGGAACTTGAGACCTCGATCCCGCCGAGGCGCAGGAACGCGGCGTAGGGGGCCGGATTGACGCGGCGCAGCACGCGGTGCAGGCTCAGCGCATCGGCGCACGGGGGTCCCGTGAGCTCGTTGGTCAGGCAGATCTCGTAGCTCTCGCCGGCGGCGAGATGCTCCTGGCAGATCTCGATGTCGCGCACGTAATCCGCGGCCGGCCGGGTCAGCGAAAAGGTCGTGCGGCCGCCCGGGTCCGCGGCGACCGGCGCCTCGACGGCGCGCAGCACGCGCAGCCGGGCAGCCGTCTGATCGGCCCAGGCGGCCGCTTCGCCGCGGTCGCGCGCCTCGGTCAGGCAGACGACGTGGGCCTCGTCGGCCGCCTGGTCGTAGGCGATCACCCGGTCGGCGAACAGCAGCATCGCGTCCGGGTGGGGCGAGTGGTGGACGAGCGGGCTGCCGCATTCGGCCTTGAGCTCGTACCCGAGGTAGCCGACGAACCCGCCGGTGAAGTCGAACGGGAGCTCGCGATCGTCGATCGAGAACTCGGCCAGCGAGCGATCGAGCCAGTCGAGCAGCCCGCCACGGTGGAGCTCGCGCTGCCCGCGGCGCGCCAGCGTCAGCTCGGCGGCCGCCACGTCGTGGCTGACGAGCGCCGAGAGCGGACCGCCGCCCGCGCCCATGTAGGAGAACCGCGCCAGCCCCGCGCCGTGGCGAGCGCTGTCGAGCCAGAAGGCGTTGGCCTCGGCGCCGAACAGCCGCACGAACGCCGTCTCGGGATCCGGCGGGCGGCGCACCGAGCGGACCACGATCTCGAGCCGCCGCCGCGGCTCGCCGGCGCGGTCCCGCGGCGACGGTCGCGCGACGGACGCCCGCCCGCCCGGCCGGCGGCCGGCGCCGGATCGCCGCGCCCGCGCCAGGCGGCAGAAGTTCTCGAGCAGCCGCTCGCCGAACTCGGTCTGGACCGATTCGGGGTGAAACTGCACGCCCCAGTGCGGACGCTCGCGGTGGCGCACGGCCATCACCGTGCCGGAGGCGGTCCGCGCGGTCACCTCGAGCGCCGCCGGCAGCGGCTCGCGCGCCGACAGCGAGTGGTAGCGCACCGCGAGAAAGCCCTGCGGGATCCCCCGGAACAGCTCGGGGTCCTCGTGGTAGATGCGGCTGCGGCGCCCGTGCATCGGTTGCGGCGCGGCGTCCACCTCGCCGCCGTGGGCGAGCACCAGGCCCTGGTGGCCAAGGCAGACGCCGAGCACCGGCAACTCGGCCTGCGCCAGCGCGCTGAGCGAGAGGCCGAAGTCGCGCGAGCGATCGGGCCGCCCCGGGCCGGCCGAGATCACGCACCGCGCGAAGCGCTCGGCGCGCAGCGACGCCCAGTCGGTCTCGTCGTTGCGGACGACCACCGGCTCGACGCCCTCGACCACGGCCAGCAACTGGAAGAGGTTGAAGGTGTTCGAGTCGTGGTTGTCGATCAGCAGCGTCGTCATCGGCCCACCGGCCGTGCAGCCTTGCAGGTGGCCGCGGCGGATGCACGCGCGAGGGCCGATCGCGCGAGTATTCGCACGCCATGGCATGGCCGGATCCACAGATCGACTACGCGCCGCTCCCGCACGCCGACGTCGAGCTCGGCGTGTTCGAGACGCTGCTGGTCCTCGACGGGCGCCCGCTCGAGGCCGGCCGCCACCTCGAACGGCTGCGCGCCAGCACTCGCGTGCTCTACGGCGTCGAGCCGGCCGGCGACCTCGAGGCGCGGGTGGCCGCGGCCGCGGCGGGCCACGGCCTCGCGCGGCTGCGCGTGGCGCTCGCCCCGCCGGCGAGGACACCGCAGATCGAGCTGCGGTCGTTCGATCCGGCGCTCGTGCTCGCGCCCGACGAGGTGACGGTGATCACCGTGCGCGTGCGCGGCGGTGCGGGCCCGCACAAGCTGATCGACCGCGGCTGGCTCGCGCGGATCGAGGCGGCCGCGGGGGAGGGGGCGCGATCGCTGCTCGTCACGCGCTCCGGCGCGCTGCTCGAGACCACGCGCGCCAACGTGTTCCTGCTGCGCCACGGCGAGCTCGCAACCCCGCCGCTCGACGGCTCGATCCTGCCCGGCGTGATGCGGGAGGTGGTGCTCGAGCACGCGCGCCGGCTCGGTATCGCCGCGCGCGAGACGCGGCTGACGCTCGAGGATCTGGGCGCGGCCGACATGGTGCTGCTGAGCGGATCGCTGCGGCGCCTCGAGCGGGCCCGGGTGCGACCCGACCGGCGCAGCGACGCGGCCGCCGAGCGTCTCGCCGCGGCGCTTGACGTTCGCGGTGGCGGTGCGCGGTAGCGGCGCCGTCTCGACATCGCGTCGGTCGGCCCGCCACGCCAACCCGTATGAATACATTACGCAAACCGTGGGGCGCTGGTAGGATGCGCTGCGCGCATGGGCATCCCCGCGGCTCACCGCCTGGCCGTCGATCTGCTCGACCACGACCTGTTCGCCGACCACGAGCCGTGGGAGGTGTTCGAGGCGCTGCAGCAGCAGGCGCCGGTGTACTTTCACCCCGGGGCCGACGGCGATCGCGGCTTCTGGGTGATCACCAAGTTCGACGACGTGCGGGCCGTGCTGAAGGACTACGGCACGTTCTCCTCGGAGCTCGGCGGCGCGGCTCGGATCGAGGATCTGCCCGAGGACGTGCTCGCCGCGCGGCGCAACTTCCTCGAGTTCGATCCGCCCAAGCATGGCCGCTACCGGCGCCTGTTCTCGGCCGACTTCACCCCGAGCGCCGTGCGCCGCTACGAGGAGTGGCTGCACGAGCTGGTCTGTGCGCGGCTCGATCATGCGGTTGCGCGCCGGGAGTTCGATCTCGTCGAGGAGCTGGCCGCGCCGATCCCGATCCGTGTCCTCGGGCATATCCTCGGGCTGCCCGAGGAGGAGCTGGGGGCGCTCGTCAAGCTCGCCGACCGACTGCTCGTCGACACCGAGCCCGACTTCGTCGGCGAGCTCGCCTACGCCGGCGAGCAGGACGAATACCGCTACAAGCCGTTCGGGTCACCCTGGGCCGAGGAGCTCTGCGCGATCGGGCGCGCCCACTACGCCGAGCGGCGCGCGTGTCCGCGCGACGACGTGCTCTCGCTGATCGCCAACGGGACCGTCGAGGACCGCCCGCTCGATGAGCGCGAGCTCGACAACATGTTCGCGCTGATGATCGTCGCCGGCAACGAGACGACGCGCCAGTCGATCGCCCTGTCGACGCTCGCGCTGGCGCGGGATCCCGAGGCCTACCGCCGGTTGCGCGAGGATCCGGCGCTGATGGAGTCGGCCGTCGAGGAGCTCCTGCGGTTCTGCCCGCCGGTCTGGTTCTTCCGCCGCACGACGACCGCCGCGACCACGATCCGCGGCGCGCAGATCGCCGCCGGCGACAAGGTGACGGTGTGGTTCGCGGCCGCCAACCGCGACGCCGACCACTACCCCGATCCCCATCGCCTCGATCTCGCGCGCAACCCCGCCGATCACCTCACCTTCGGCCGCGGCGGTCCGCACGTCTGCCTGGGCCAGCACCTCGCCAAGATGGAGCTGCGCGTCTACCTGGAGGAGCTCGTCACGCGCGTCGCGACGCTGTCGGTGCGCGAGCCTCCGCCGCGGCTGCGCTCGAACTTCAGCAACGGCCTCAAGCGCCTCGAGGTATCGGTCACCCCGGCATGAGCGACGGCGGCCGCCGCGTGCCGGTCGAGGGCGTCGAGGTCCCGACCGACCACTTCATCGACGGGCGCCGCGTCGGCGGCCAGGCGCGCTTCGAGGTGCGCAGCCCGATCGACTGGGACGGCTGGGAGCTCGCGGCGGTCGCGGCCGGCGGCGTCGCCGAGGTCGATCTCGCGGTGGCCGCCGCGCGCCGGGCCTTCCCGGCGTGGGCGGCGCTCGGGCCGGCCCGGCGCCGCGAGCACCTCGGTGCCTTCGCCGATGCGATCGAGGCGGCGGTGCCGGAGCTCGCCGCCGTGGAGTGCGCCGACAACGGCTCGCTGCTCGAGGCGATGCGCGAGCGCGTCCTGCCGCGCGCGGCCAGCAACGTCCGCTTCTTCGCGGACTTCGCGGCCGAACGCCTCGAGCAGCCGCCGCGCGTGCTCGCCGGCGGCGAGCGCAACCGGGTTCGCTACGACCCCTGCGGGGTGGTCGCGGTCTCGACGCCCTGGAACGCGCCGCTGATGCTCGCGACCTGGCGGGTCGGGCCGGCGCTGGCCGCCGGCAACACGGTCGTGCTCAAGCCCCCGGAGTGGGCCCCGCTGACCTGTTCGATGCTCGGCGACCTGGCGGCGGCGGCCGGGCTCCCGGCCGGCGTCTTGAACATCGTCCACGGCAGCGGCGCCGGCGCCGGCGCGCCGCTGACGGGCCATCCCGATGTCGACCGCGTCGCGTTCACCGGCTCGCCGCTGACCGCGCGGACCGTGTATCGGGACGCCGCCGCGGCGCTCACCCCGGTGTCCTTCGAGCTCGGCGGCAAGTCGCCGTTTCTCGTCTTCGCCGACTGCGACCTGGACGCGGCCGCGGCGACCGCCGCCTATCAGTACGACAACGCGGGCCAGGTGTGCCTCGCGGGAACGCGGCTGCTGGTCGAGCAGAGCGTGCTGGAACCGTTCCTCGCGCGGCTGCGCGAGCGCGTGGAGGCGATCGTCGTCGGCGATCCCCGCCGGGCGGATACGACGTACGGGCCGCTGATCCACCCGGTCGCGCTCGAGCGGGTCACCGCGCGGGTGGCGCGCGCCCGCGACGACGGCGCACGGCTGCTCTTCGGCGGGCAGTCGCTCGGCGGGCTGTACTGGCCACCGACGCTGTTCGTCGACGTCCCGGAGGGCGCCGAGATCCTGCGCACCGAGGTGTTCGGCCCGGTGCTCACGCTGCAGGGCTTCGCCGATGAGGCGCAGGCGATTGCCATGGCCAACGACAGCAGCTACGGCCTGGCGGCCACGGTGTTCACCGGCTCCGCCCAGCGCTCGGACCGCGTCAGCGCAGCGCTCGTCGCCGGTACGGTGTGGGTCAACTGCTTCTACGTGCGCGACCTGGAGACCCCGTTCGGCGGGGCGCGCGAGTCGGGCATCGGCCGTGAGGGAGGCCGCCATTCATTCGACTTCTACTGCGACGTCAAGACCGTCTGCGAGCGAACGACCGGGTGGCAAGATGGAGCAGCCTGAGCGCGGGCTGATCCTCAGTCACGGCGACGACGGTCCCGCGGGCCTGCTCGGCGAGTGGCTGACCGAGCGCGGCTGCCGCTACGACGTCCACGACGTCACCAAGGCGCCGGTGCCGGCGCTCGGCGAGTACAGCTTCGTCGCGTCGCTGGGGTCGGAGCGCTCGGCCACCGACGCGCAGACGCCGTGGGTCGCCGCTGAGATCGATCTGCTGCGCGAGGCGATCGCCGCCGACGTGCCGGTGCTCGGGCTGTGCTTCGGCGGCCAGGCGCTCTCGATCGCCCTCGGCGGTGAGGTCGTCCCCGCCCCCAAGCCGCAGGTCGGCTGGTTCGAGCTGTCCGAGCGCGCCGACGGCGTCCCGTCGGGCCCGTGGTTCCACTGGCACTACGAGCAGCTCAGCGTGCCGCCCGGGGGGGCCGCGCTCGCCCACAGCGAGGCCGGCCCCGCGGCGTTTCGCCACGGCCGCCACCTCGGCCTGCAGTTCCATCCCGAGGCCACGCTCGAGGTCATCGCCACGTGGTCGCGCTCCGAGGAGCAGCTGGCCAAGCTCGGCGTCAGCCCGGCCGCGCTGCGCGCGGAGAGCGAGCGGCGCGCGCCACTCGCTCGCCGCCACGCGTGGGAGCTGTTCGAACTGTGGTGGCAGGGACTTGCGGCGGGGGTCGGTAGCTGACGACCGTCAGCGGGGCAACCTCGACGTCGCCGTAAGCGGCTGCGCCGCGTGCCCGTCGGCCGGCGCCGTCGGGTGCCGCGCCGGTCCCGTCGACTCGCGGACGACGAGCTCCTAGACGGCCGCGGCCCCGCCGAGGTGGCCGCCTAGCGCTGTCCCACGCGGGCGCCGAGCTCGAGCACGACCTCGACGATCGCGCGGACGTCGTCCTCGGTGGTGCGATGGTTGACGAAGCAGGCGCGCAGACACGGCACGCCGTCGACCGTCGCCGGCGCGAGCAGGATGCGCCCGTCGGCGGTGATCGCGGTGGCCAGCGCCGCGTTGTGCTCCACGGCCGACATGTCGTGCTGCGGCCGGTGGCGGAAGCACACGGCCGAGAGCTGGGGCTCGACGAGCAGCTCGAGCCGCGGCTCCTCACGGACCAGCTCGGCGAGCAGCCGGGCCTGGCGGAGGTTGCGCTCGATCGCCGCGCGGATTGCCCGCGCGCCGTGCACGCGGAAGGCGAGCCACAGCTTCAGCGCGCTCAGCGGACGCGAGTACTCGAGGGTCCGGTCGACCGGGTGGACGTCCTCGCGGTCGGTGTGGGGGATGTAGCTCTCGTCGTGGGTGAAGGCGGCCTCGAGGTCGTCGCGGTCGCGGACCAGCAGGACGCTGCAGGCCTTGGGGACGTAGAGCCACTTGTGCGCGTCGACGGTTGCCGAGTCGGCACGGTCGAGCCCGGCGAACAGGTGGCCCGCGAGCGCGGTGGCGGCGGCCGGGAGGCCGTAGGCGCCGTCGACGTGCAACCACACCTCGCGCGCGGCGCACACCTCGGCGAGCGCGGTCAGGTCGTCGACGGCGCCGGTCAGCGTGGTGCCGGCGGTGGCCACCACGGCGACCGGGACGATGCCCGCGCGGCGGTCGGCGTCGATCGCGGCGGCGCAGGCGGCGGGATCCATGCGCCGGTGGGCATCGATGGCGATGGCGCGCACGTTGCGTCCGCCGATCCCGAGCACCTCGGCGGCACGGTGAACCGAGTAGTGCGCCTCGGCGGAGCAGTACAGGGCGAGGCGGTGCCCGGTGAGCCCGTCGTAGCGCACGCCGGGGAGCGCGCGTTCGCGCGCCGCCGTCAGGGCCGTGAGGTTGGAGATCGTGCCGCCGGCCGCCATCAGGCCGTCGGCGCTCGGCGCGAAGCCGACGAACTCGCCGGTCCAGCGCACGGTCTGGCGCTCGAGCGGCGTCGCGGCACCGGAGCTGACCGCGACGTTGACGTCGTGGGAGGCCATCAGCGCGTCTCCGAGCACACCGATCTCCAGGCCCGACCCGCCGATCCAGGCAAAGAAGCGCGGCCGTGCCTGGGTCAGCGAGACGTCGAGCACCGCGGCGGCGGCGTCGAGCGCCCCGGCGGCGTCGGCGGGCCCCTCGGGCAACCCCTCGCGCAGCAGCGCGAGGTGCCGTTCGGTCGGCAGCGGCTGATCGTCGCGGGCCGCGTCGAACGAGCGCCAGGTCTCGAGGATCAGCGCCGCGGCGTGCTCGAGCACCTGCTCGCGTCCCGGGAGTGGCAGCGAGCTTGTGGGCTGATCGGTCATCGGGCGCTGATGCGATGCTGTCGCGCGTGGCGCCGACGCACAGAGCTACGGCTGGCGAGCAGCGGCCGCTTGCGGTCGCGAGCGTCGTCGATCTGGCCTACGCGGCGATTCGTGAGCGGATCATGGCCGGTGCATTGCCGCGCGGCGCCCGCGTCCACCAGGAGGACCTCGCGGTCGAGCTCGGCGTGTCGCGGACGCCGGTTCGCGAGGCGCTGCGGCGGCTGGCCGCCGAGGGCCTGGTGGAGATGCGAACCAACCGCGGCGCGCGCGTCGCCGATCTCGACCGCAGCGGGATGCGCGCGGCCTATGAGGCGCGGCTGGTGATCGAGCCGGGTGCGGCCCGGCTCGCCGCCGAGCGCCGGCCGCCCGAGCCGCTGCGGCGGATGCGCGAGGCGCTGGCGCGCCAGCGGCGGGCCGACGGCGGCGTGCACGCGAGCTTCACCGCCAACCGGGACTTCCACCTCGCGCTGGTCGCGGCGTCGGGGAACCCGTTCCTCGAGCAGCTGGCCCAGCTGTTGTGGGTTGCGCGGATCGGCGAGGCGATCTATGAGGTGCAGGCCGAGACGCCGCAGCGGATGCGGCTCGACGGCGACGAGCATGAGGCGATCCTCGCCGCGGTGGAGGCCGGCGACGCGCGGGCCGCCGAGACGCTGACCCGCCGTCACGTGGCGACGGCGATCAGGCGCTCGCCGCTGTAGCGGTTGGCTCAACGCTCCATGGTGACCGGGTTGCGCAGCGTGCCAACGCCCGACACCGCGATCTCCACCGTGTCTCCCTCGCGCAGATAGCGTGGCGGCGTGCGGCTGTCGCCGACGCCGCTCGGGGTGCCGGTGGCGATCACATCGCCCGGCTCGAGCGTCATTCCGGCGGACAGGTAGACGATCAGATCGATGATCGAGAACAGCAGATCGCGGGTGTTGCCCTGCTGCATCAGCTCACCGGAGACCGTCGTGCTGACGTCGATGTCGTCGAGGTCGAAGTCCTCGATCGAGGCGATCGCCGGCCCCATCGGCGTGAAGCTGTCGAAGCTCTTGCCCAGGGTGAACTGGCGCAGCGGCGTCTCGAGCTGGGCACGGCGGCCGGACACGTCGTTGAGCGCCGAGATCCCGCCGATCGCCTCACGCGCGTTGCCGCGGTCGGCGCGGTAGGTGCGCCGGCCGATGACGACCGCGACCTCGCCCTCCCAGTCGGGGCGCGTCTCCTCGCGTGGCACGATGATCTCGGATCCGGCACCGATCAGCGACGAGGGGAACTTCGCGAAGACCACCGGCACCTCGGGCACGGCGAGCTCGGACTCCTCGGCGTGGGCACGGTAGTTCAGGCCGATGGCGACGATCTTGCCGGGATGGACCGGGTGCAGCAGCCGCAACCCCTCGAGCGGCAGCTCCGGCCCATTCGCCGTCGCCACGCGCGCCCAGCCCTCCGGCGTCGGGACGAAGCCCGCGCTGGGGGCCGGCCCGCCATCGCGGACCACCTCGCCATCGAGGGCGCCGAGATGCGCCGCTCCGTCAGGACCCTCAAACCGAACAGCCTTCACGCTTTCTCCTCCTGGATCGATCGAAGTACCTTCATCGCGTTGACGGCTCGCGCCACACCGGCGTAGGGCGCCGTCTGCAGGACAGTTTCCTCGATCTCACCCCACGGCACCGCGATCGCGCGCAGCGCGCGGATGTGGGCGTCGAGCTGGGGCTCGCAGCCGCCGAGCGTGGCCAGCACCGCAACGATGATCAGCTCGCGCTGGCGCGCGTCCAGGAGCGGGCGCGTGTGCACGTCACCGAAGGCGAAGTCGACGATCCAGTCGCCGAGCACGCCCATCCGCGCGAGGAACTCCGCGCCGCCCGGCTCGTCGCCCAGCTGGGCGAGGCGCTCGAGTCCGCGTGCTCTGCGGTCCTCGCCGGGGTCGTTCGGCGAATCGCTTGACAGCCCCTCGGACACGCGAATACTTTATCCAAGAATTTTCGGCTCGCGAGCTTCCGGGGCGCCGTCCCGCTCGCCACGCCGCGGAGGTTGCGATGTCGCAGACCAAGGTGCAACCGGCGACCGGAGCGCGGACCGGACGCCAGTATCTCGACGGGCTGGGCGCCGGCGCGCGCGAGATCTGGCTGAACGGCGAGAAGGTGACGCATCCGCTCGAGCATCCGCAGCTGCGCGGCGGCGCGCAGTCGCTGGCGCGCGTCTTCGACATCCAGCACGAGCACGCCGCCGAGATGCTGGCTCCCTCGCCCGACGATCCGAGCCTGCTCGTCAACGTCACACACCTGATCCCGCGCTCCGGCGCGGACCTCGAGCGCCGCCGCCGCGCCTTCGAGCTGGTCGCAGCCAGCTCAGGAGGGATCATGGGGCGGACGCCCGACTACCTCAACGTCACCTTCGCGTGCTTCGCGGGACGCGCCGACGTCTGGGAGCGCCGGGGCAACGAGCACGGCGCCGGCAACATCGTCGCCTACCAGAAGCTGATGCGCGACCGCGACCTCTCGACGACGCACGCCCTGATGAACCCGACGGTCGACAAGAGCCGGCCGGAGGCCGAGCAGGCCGCCGGCGAGGTCGCCTTGCACAAGGTGGCGGACACCGAGTCCGGCATCGTCGTGCGTGGCGCGCGCATGCTCGCCACGCTCGCGCCGTTCGCCGACGAGCTGCTGATCTACCCCGGCTCGGACATCCGCCCCCAGGACGGACGCTACGCGCTGTCGTTCGCGATCCCGATCGCCACGCCTGGGCTGCGCTTCATCTGCCGCGACAGCTTCGCCAAGACGCGCGACCCGTTCGACTACCCACTGTCGTCGCGCTTTGACGAACAGGACGCCTTCGTGATCTTCGACGACGTCGAAATCCCGCGGGAGCGTGTCTTCCTCGATGGCGACACCGTCGGCTACAGCGAGGTGATCACCGACACCGGTTGGCGCGGGCACATCATGCACCAGGCGTTCACACGCGCCCACGTCAAGCTGTGCTTCGCGCTCGGGCTCGGTCATCTGATGGCCACGACGACCGGCTCGGTCAGCTTCGACCACGTGCAGGAGAAGCTGGGCGAGGTCTGGATCATGAGCGAGCTCGCGCGCAGCGCGATCGTCGCCGCGGAGGCGGGAGCCGCAGTCGACGAGGGGGGCGTGCTGTGCCCGGATCAGCGGCCGTTCGTGGCGTTGCGCGGCGCGATGCCGAAGTGGCTGCCGCGCGCCGCCGAGGTGCTGTCGCTGATCGGTGGCGGAAGTCTGATGGCGACGCCCTCGCGCGCCGATGTCGAGGGACCGCTGGCCGAGCAGATCGCCACCTACTTCCAGGCCGCCGGCGCCGACGCGACCCGCCGCATCCGCCTGTTCCGCCTCGCCTGGGACTTCATCGGCTCCGATCTGGGCGGGCGCGGGGAGCTGTACGAGCGTTTTTATCTCTCCGACTCCTTCCGCATGACCGCGCTCGCCTACGCGATCGCCGACAAGTCCTTCCCGGAGGCCCTCGTCGAGCAGTTCCTGCACGACTGAGTCACGCCGGGATAGGTTGTCCGAGGGGAACCGAACGCAGCGATCGAAACGGAGGAGCGCAACGATGGCCCAAACCCTGAGCGTGCACGAGCTCGACGCCGCGGGCATCCGCGTGGTGCGCCTCCAATACGCGGACCTCCACGGGATCTGTCGCGGCAAGGACATCCCGATCGGCGCCTTCGAGCACGCCGCCCGCGAGGGCATCGGGTTTGTCGAAGCGATCATGACCGTTGATCTGCGCCACAACGTGATCGCCGGCTTCGAGCAGGGGTTCCCGGACATCGTCGCCCGACCGGACCTCTCGACCCTCGCGGCGCTGCCCTGGGATCCGCGTGTCGCGGTGTGCATCTGCGACCTGCATGACTCGATCACCGGCGAGCCGTATGCCGTCGATTCGCGCGGGGCGCTGCGGCGTGCGCTCGAGCCCTACGCCGAGCTCGGGCTCGCACCGGTGCTCGCGCACGAGCTCGAGTTCTACCTCTGCGAGCCCGACGCCGGCGCGCCGAACGGCTACGCCCCCTACGCCGCGCAGGACAGCCCGCCCTACACCGTCGGCTACCTCGCCGACCCGCGCGGCACGCTCTCGACGATGCTCGACGCGGCGGTGGCGCTCGGCCTCGACGCGATCGCCGGCGCGCACGAGTACGGGCGCAGTCAGTACGAGATCAACCTGCGCCACAGCGGCGCCCTGGACGCCGCCGACCGGTCATTCCGCTTCAAGGCGCTGGTCAAGGAGCTGGCGGCGCGCGACGGCCTGCGCGCGACGTTCATGGGCAAGGCGTTCAACGGCGACGAGGGGTCGGGGCTGCACCTGCACGTCTCGCTCGCCGATGCCGGGCAGCAGAACGCGTGCGCCGATCCCGACGGCGCAGACGGGCTCTCGGCCACCGCCCGGCAGTTCATCGCCGGGGTGATGGAGCACGCCGCCGGGATCATGGTGTTCCTCAACCCGACGGTGAACTCCTACCGGCGGATCCACGCCGAGGCGCTGGTCCCGACCCGTATCTGCTGGGGCCACGACCACCGCATGACGCTGGTCCGCGTCCCGCGCGAGCGCGGCGCCGCGACGCGCATGGAGACGCGCCTCGGTGACGGGACGGCCAACCCCTATCTTGCCAGCGCTGCCGTCCTCGCCGCCGGGCTCGACGGCATCCGGCGGGGGCTGACGCCGCCGGCGCCGATCGAAGGCTTCCTCTACGAGCTGCCGGAGTCCGAACAGGGCCCGGCGCTGCCGACGAGCTTCGGCGAGGCGCTCGAGGCGCTCGACGGCGACGCCGTGATCCGCGAGGCGCTCGGCGAGCAGTTGATCGAGACGTTTCGCATGATCAAGGCGGCCGAGCTGGAGCGCTTCCGCGCCTGGGTCAGCGACTGGGAGTTCGCCGAGTACTCGCACTGGCTGTGAGGTGCCGCGCCGGCGCGGCGCGCTCAGGCGGTCAGCGCCTCCACCCGCGCGATCACCTCGCGGCACAGCCCGCCGACGGCGCCGGCGTCGTCGGTGAACTGCGAGGGCTTGAAGCAGAACGTCGAGAAGCCCTGCGCCATCTGCTCGGGGATCGAGGCCAGCGCCGCGCCGAGATCGGCCACGCTGTGTTCGTCGGGGAACGCCGCACGCGTGCCGCCGACCAGCTCCAGCTCGCCGGGCTCGCGTCCCGCAGCGCGCATCGCGGCGGCCAGCCGGTCGAGGTCGGCGGCCGAGAGCCGGCCGAGCGGATTGACGCCGCTGCCGTAGCGCACGATCCGTGCGATCAGGCGCTCGTGCAGCGAGGAGGATCCGAAATGCAGCACGACGCCGTCGCCGCGATGCGGCTTGGGTTCGACGTAGACGTCCTCGAAGCTGTAGTGGCGGCCGCGGAAGGACGCGGGCGAGGGCCCCCACGCGGCCTGCCACACGGCGAGGTGCTCGTCGAGGCGCTCGCCGCGCTGAGCGAACGGGACCCCCAGCGCGTCGTACTCGGCCCGGTGCCAGCTCGGCGTGGGCAAGACCACCAGGCGGCCCTCGCTGAGCAGGTCCAGCGTGGCGAGCGACTTGGCCAACGCCAGCGGGTGGCGGAGGGGCGCGATCACGGCCACGGCAAACAGCCGAAGCCGGCTGGTCAGCGCCGCCATCGCGGCGAGCAGCACCTGCGAGTCCGGCCACGGCATCGCCGGTTCCTGGTTTCCGGGCATCGCGTATTCGCGCGGATTGGCCATCGGACCGCCGGCGTCGGCGCCGGTCCCGAGCACGATGTGCTCGCTGAGCATCACCGCATCGAACCCCGCGTCCTCCGCCTCGGCGGCCATCCGCGTGAGGCGGCGGAGCTCGCGCGGCGAGGTCATCGTCCAGCATTCGCTGAGCACCAGCACCATACGCGGCGCGGGGGTCAGCTCTGGCGCCCTTCGGCCGCGATCCGCTCCGCCTCGTCCTCGGCGATCGCCAGCGCGACGTGCAGCGTGTTCGCCGAAACCTCGGGTTGCTCGCCCGGGCCGCTCAGATCGACGTCCCACTCCTCGACGTGGTTGCGCAGCGCGGGCATCCCGGTGATCTCCACCTCGACCTCGTCGCCGGGCTCCATCGGCCGGGAGTTGGCCGGGGTGCCGGTGAGGATCACATCGCCCGGCTCGAGCGTGATCAGCCGGCAGAGGTCGGCGAGCTGGTAGCGGTAATCCCAGATCAGGTCGTCCGCCCCGGCCTCCTGGACGAGCTCCCCGTTGAGGCGCGTGCGCAGCGTGTAGCCGTCATCGGGACGCCACTCCTCGGCGGTGAGAACGGCCGGACCGATCGGCAGAAACCCGTCCTGGCCCTTGACGCGCAGCATCGCTCCGCGGTCGGCGTGGCGGAAGTCGTGCAGGCCCACGTCGTTGGCCGGTGCGAACCCGTACACGTGGTCGAGCACGTCGCGCTCCGCCACGCCGCTCATCCGCCGGCCGACGACCACCGCGAGCTCGCCCTCGTAGTTGAGGAAGCGCGTGCCGGCCGGGCGCCGCACCGCCCGGAGGTGTCCGTTGAGCGTATTCGGAGGCTTGACGAAGTAGGAGGGCTGCGCCGGCATGCGCGCCACGGCGTATTCGAGCAGCCGCGAGCGGTAGGTCAGATGAACCGCGATGATCTTCGAGGGCGCAACCGGCGCGAGCCAGCGCACGGCCGCCGCGGCGAGGTCACGGCCGTCGTCGGTGATCACCCGCTCACCCTCGAGGCGCCCCCACACGCGATCGCCGCCGATCTCGATCCGCACCCGCTGCACGACACCCTCCCGGTGCTCGCACCGCGCGCATCAGGGGTGCCCGGACCCCGCGCGCTATTTGACATGGTGATACGCGCGGTTACTATAGGGATCGCCGCCGCCGGCGGTCAAGGGAAGCCCGGCCGGCGAAGCCACGAGAGAGGGAGGGGACAGTGTCAACGCCGCAGACGAGCGCTCTGGGTGAGCGCAAGCTTTCGACGATTCACGCCGTCGCGCAGGCGCTCGCGATCGGCCCGATGTTCTCGATCGCTCTCGTGGAGGGCAGCATCTCGCGTCCGGACATCGGCGCCGGATGGAACGCGACGCTCGCCGTCCTGTTCGCCTCGCTCGGGGTCATGGCGATCGGCTACGTGGTTGCGCTCTACGCCCGCCGCTACGCCGGGGCCGGCGCGGTGTACGAGTACCTGACCCGCGGAGCGCACCCCTCGGTGGGCATCTTCGCGGCCGGCGTCTTCTTCATCGGGACGCTGTTCCTGGGCGGCGGCGGGATCTACCTCGGCCTCGGAATCCTGATGAACGGTTTCTGGACGGCGCACATCTCGGCGACCGGCGCGCCCGCATGGTGGATCTTCGGGCTGATCGGCGTCGGCTTCGTTCTGCTGCTGAATTACCTTGGCGTGCGGATCGCGATCCGCGCGATGCTGACCTTCGCGGCGATCGCGCTCGTGCCGATGCTGCTGCTCGGCATCGTCATCGTCGCCAAGGGCGGGCACGGCGGAAACACGCTGACCATGTTCGACCCCGGCCAGACGTCGCTGCTCGGAATCAGCCACGGCGGGGTGCTCGGTGGCGTGCTGCTCGGGATCCTGCTGTTCGTCGGCTTCGAGGCGGCGGCGTCGATCGGCGAGGAGTCGCACGACCCGCACCGCTCGATTCCACGCGCTGTGCTGGCCACGGTCGCCGCCGCAGGCCTGCTGTTCACCTTCATCGCCTACGCCTTCTCGATCGGCTACGGCCATGCGGCCGTCTCGAATGGCGCCTGGGCGCTGGACCCGGCGGCGGTCGACACGCTCGGCACCCGCTACATCGGGTCGTGGTTCTCGACGATCCTCGACCTCGTGGTGATCCTCGACGCGATCGGCCTGGCGCTCGCGATCTGCGTGACCATCGGGCGCGGCTACTTCGCGCTCGGCCGCGATGGGCTGCTGCCCAAGGTGTTCGCGCGCACCTCGCGCTTCAACACCCCGTGGGTCGGCAACCTACTGGTCGCCGTGGGCGGCATCGGCCTGATCCTGCTCGCAGCCAACGCCCACTACGTCAACCTCTTCGTGGCTCCCGGCGCCAACGGAAAGCCCGTACCGATCTTCCCCAACGACCAGTTCGCCACCTTCATCATGGCGGCCACGGTCGGCTCCTTCGCGGTCGAGTTCGTCTATCTGATGCTCGGCGTCGGGATGATCTGGGTCCTCGCCAAGACCGGCGGGAAGCCGTGGCAGTACCTCGTCGTGGTGATCGCGATCGCGACGCCGCTGCTCGGCTTCTACGGGGCCCTCCATCCCGGCCCGCACAACACGAGCAACTACAACTACATCGCGCTCTACTACACGCTGGTCGTGCTCGCGCTCGCGGCGATCTGGTTCGCGATCTGCAGGCTCGTGGTGCCCGATCGCGTGGCCAACGCCGCGCGACACGCGACCGAGCACCATGGCGTGGCGCCACTGGACGAGAACGTCGACTTCACCCCCGCGCCCGAGAACACCACGATCTAGTGGGCGTGGGGTCGGAGCCGAGGGGGCCGCGGGGGGCGGCGGCCGGCGCGCAGGTCCGGCGTGTGCCGGCGCGCCGGATGCGAGGCTTATGCTGGCGCCATGACCGACGGGGAGTGGGCGCCGTGCCCGCTCCCCGCCGAAGGCCGCGATAGCCAACCGGACCTGGACCCCCGCATGCCGCACGGATACTCGCTTCCGCTCTCGCCCCAGGGCACCGCCTCGCTGGTGCCGACCCCGCCGTGGCACTACGTCGGCGACTTCCTGGTCATCGAGTACTGGGCGGATCCGGTCGCGGTGGCCGCCGTGCTGCCCGCGGGCCTCGAGCCATTCGGCGATGACCCGGGCCGCGCCGCGGCGCTGTTCGTCGACTGGCAGAGCTGCAGTGACAGCGGCGCCGAGCTGGCGGACCCGATCCGCTCGCAATACCACGAGTTCTTCATCGTCGTCAACGCATTGCTCGAGGGCGAGCTGGTGACGAGCTGTCCCTATATCTGGGTGGATCAGGCCTTCGCGCTGATGCGCGGCTGGATCCAGGGCTTCCCGAAGAAGCTCGGCTCGATCTGGATGACCCGCAGCTTCGGTCTGGAGTGTCGCGCCGACCCGGGCGTCGCGAGCGGCTCGACGTTCGCCGGCACCCTGGCGGCCGGTGACCGCCGGCTCGCGGAGGGATCGGTGACGCTGGAGCACCGCTCCGAGCGTGGCCCGACGCACAACGATCCGCGGCTCGTCAACGTGCGCCATTTCCCGCGGCTCGCCGCGGGCGCTCACGGGTCGCCGGCGATCCATGAGCTGGTCGGGGGCGTCTCGCGCGATCGGGCGATCTCGGCGATCTGGGAAGGCCCGGCGACGCTCGAGCTGTTCGACGCGCCGGACGAGGAGCACGCGGCGCTGGCCCCGGTGCGGGTCGGGCGGGGCTTCCGCTTCAGCTTCGCCTACACGGTCGATGACCTCGAGACGCTGCGGGATCTGACCTAGGGACCCACGCGATGCTCCCGAGCGCAAGTCACTCAGCGTGAACGTCCTGATCACCGGTGGAGGCGGCGGGATCGGCGCCGCGTGCGCTCGCCGCTTCGCCGGCCAGGGCGACGCCGTGGCGGTCAACGGGCGGCGCGCGGCCCCGGTCGAGGCGCTGGCCCGCGAGCTCGGCGGCGTGGCGATCTGCGGGGATTGCTCCGACCCGGCCGAGGCGGGCCGGATCGTCACGACCGCGGTTCGCGAGCTCGGCGGGCTCGACTGCGTCGTCCTGAACGCCGGCGTCTCGCACTCCGGGACGGTGCTCGAACAGACGCCGGAGAGCTGGCGCGCCGTGATGAGCGCCAATCTCGACGGCGCTTTCCTGATCGCGCGGGCCGCATTGCCGGCGCTGATCGAGCGCCGCGGCGCGATCGTCTCGGTGGCCTCGCAGGCGGCGCGCCGGGTGGGGCCGCGCAGCGCCGCCTACTGCACCTCGAAGGCCGCGATGGTCATGCTGACGCAGACCATCGCCGTCGACTTCGGACCGCTTGGCGTGCGGGCGAACGCCGTCTGCCCGGCGTGGACGCGCACGGCGATGGCCGACGCCGCGATGGACGAACTCGCGGCGAGCCGCGGGATCGACCGCGAGGGCGCCTACCGCGAAGCCAACGCGGCCGTCCCGGCGCGGCGCGCGGCCGAGCCCGACGAGGTTGCCGCGCTCGTCGTCTGGCTGGCCTCGCCGCAGGCGTCCTACCTCAACGGCGCGGTGATCCCATTGGACGGTGGGGCTGGTCTGGTGGACGCGGCGACGCTCGCGTTCGCGCCGGAGACCGAGTGATGCACCGGCGCCGGGGACGCTGAACTTGGCCGAGGTCGAGAACCGCGCGGTTGTTCTTGCGGCCAACGTGCGCCGCCTGCGCGAGAGCCATGGGCTATCGCTGCAGCAGCTCGCCGACCGCGTCGGGGTGGCCAAGACGACGCTGTTCAAGATCGAGACCGGCCGCAGCAACCCGACCCTGGAGACGATGATCGCGCTCGGCGAGTTCTTCTCGGTCTCGATCGCCGATCTGCTCGGCGGCGACGAGACGCCCGCGATCGAGGTCGTGCGCGCCGGCACCGAGGGCGTCGATATCTCGGGAACCGCCGTCAGGGGCGCGCTGGTGCGCAGCATGATGGTGGGGGCCACGCTCGTCGAGGTCGTCGAAGTCGCGGTTCACCCGGGCCTCTGGGAGACGTCGGTCTCGCATGGCGTCGGTGCCCGCGAGCATGTGCTGGTCCGGCGCGGGCGCGTCATCGTCGGGCCGATCGGCCAGGAGGTCGAGCTGCGCCCCGGTGACTACGCCACCTACCTCAGCGACCGCCCGCATCGCTGGGGCAACCCCGGCCGCCAGGACGCCCTGCTGTGGGTGATTCACACCTTTCCGCGGGGCGGCAACGGCAGCGGCTGACCACCGCGTGCGCACGCGCGGCTGGCTCAGCGACGCGGTCGCGGGCGGGTGCTGGCGTAGCGCACGACGAGCCAGAACCTCGCGGACTCCTCGCGGGGGGCGAGGTACTCGTGCAGGCAGTCGGCGCTGAAGGTGGCGTAATCGCCGGCCGTGAGCTCGACGGTGGCATTGATCGGCCCGACGCGGAGCCGTCCGCTCCGGACCAGCACGACCTCGCCCGAGCCGGGCCCGTGCGAGGTCGAGCGCTCGCGCGTCCCCGGAGCGAGCGTGAGATCGAACACCTCGGTGCGTCCGCCGTCGTGGGGATGGCAGTCGATCAGCGTGGCGATGTCCGAGGTCCGGCTGCCCTCGCCGTCGCGCACGACGAGGACCGCCGGCGCAGGCTCGTGGCGCAGCAGGCGCTCCGCATCGGTGCCGAGGACGGCGGCGAGCGCGGCGATCGTCTCGATTGTCGGGTTGCCGCGTCCGCTCTCGAGCTGCGTCAGCGTCGCCCGCGCGATCCCGGAACGCGCCGCCAGCTCGACGACCGAGAGCGCGCGCTCGAGCCGCAGCCCGCGGACGTTCGCACCGAGCGCGCGGCTGACCGGCGTGCCGGCCGTCGCGGCGCCGGCTGTCGGGCCGTCCGGGCCGGCGCCGTCGGTGGTCTTGCTGCGTGCCATCACGCTCCCCGAAAAACTCAGTCGGCGAGCGGCGGCAGCGGCGTTCCGCGCGTCTCGAGGCTCTCGCGCTCGGACTCGATCGCGGCATCGTCGAAGCGGAAGTAGGAGCGCGGCGGGAGCGGGCCCCACGTGTTGCTCGAGAAGCGGTCGTCGCGCCAGTGGCGCGGCTCATGGTCGGGCTCGAGCACCTCCATGTCGACATAGCACTCGACGAGCAGCGGCTCGTCGGTGATCCGGACGTAGCCGCAGATGTTCTGGGCAATGCCGTGGCGGACCGGCCCCCACGCCAGCCATCGGCCGTGCTGGGCAAGATTGTCGAACAATGCGCGCAGCGTGCCGAAGTCGTAGTAGTCGAACGCCAGGTGGTGGAACGCGGGCCGGCCCGTGTCGACCAGCGCCAGCTGGTGGTGCTCGCTGTTGACGTGCAGCCAGATCCCCGCATCGCCGAGATAGTCGGCGATCTCCATGCCCAGCACCTCCGTGTAGAAGCGCGTGCTCGCCGGCAGGTCGGCGGTCAGGCGGTTGATGTGGCCGAGTTTGCGAGGACGCATGGCCGGCAACACGCTCGTCGCGCGGGCGATCGCCGGGCGGGGGTCGCCGTCTGGCGCGAACGGGAAGATGTGATGCTCGAAGCCCTCGTTGTCGCTGAGGCTCAGATGCCCGCCGTGATCCTCGAAGGCCGGGTGTGTGACACGGAGGTGCTCGCGGGCCTGATCGAGCGACACCGAACGGCGCAGCTGCCAGGCGCAATGGGCGAAGCCAAGCGGCTCGTCGTCGATCGCCGCCACGAGCTCGAGCGAGTAGGGCTCGTAGTCGCAGGCGAGCGTCGCGCGGGTCGCCGACTGCTCGCGCACGGTCAGCCCGAACTGCAGGCTGTAACGGCGCGCGGCGGCCGCGACGTCGGACACACACAGACAGACGTGGTCGATCTTGCGGAGCTTGATCACGGCGCGCTCGAGACCGTGGGACGCTCGATTTTATGAGGCACGCTGATCAATATAGCGGTCAGCGAGCCATGCGCCGACTAGAACACCACGGTCGTGTTGCGGTGGCGCAGGACGCGGTCCTGGCAGTGCCACTGCACGGCGCGGGCGAGCACGCTTCGCTCGATGTGGGCGCCGAGCCGTTTGAGGCTCGTGACGTCGTGCTCGTGGCTGACGCGGATCACGTCCTGCTCGATGATCGGTCCCTCGTCCAGCTCCTCGGTGACGTAGTGCGCGGTCGCCCCGACGAGCTTCACGCCGCGCTCGTGGGCCCGCTCATACGGCCCGGCGCCCGCGAACGCGGGCAGGAACGAATGGTGGATGTTGATGATCGGCACGGCGAGGCGCTCGAGCAGCTCGCTCGAGAGCACCTGCATGTAGCGCGCGAGCACGACGAGGTCGCAGTTGCCGTCGAGCAGTGCGAGCAGTGCCGCCTCGGCGGCCGGCTTGTCCTCCTTGGAAACCGGAATGTGGTGATAGGGCAAACCGGCCGCCTCGACCTCGGCCCGCAGGTCGGCGTGATTGGACGCGACGACCACGAGTTCGCCGTCGAGCTCGTCGTGCTGCCAGCGCCACAGCAGCTCGGCGAGGCAGTGGTCCTGACGCGAGACCAAAACCGCGATGCGCTTGCGCCTGCGCACGTCATCGATCGACCAGCGCATCCCGAAACCCTCGGCGACCTCTGGCCCGAAACGCTCGGCCAGCGCGGGCCCCGCCGTGGACGCGACGACGAACTGCATGCGCAGGAAGAACGTGCCGTCGCTGGGGTTGGAGGAGTATTGGTGTGAACTTTCGATGTTCGCGCCGGCCTCCGCGAGGAACCGGGCGACGGCGGCGACGATCCCGACGCGGTCGGGGCAGGTCACGACGAGCCGCATCGTCACGGCCTGCCCCCGGGCGTCGTCCTCGGTGTGTGTTGCTGCACTCACGACGGGGCCGTGGCGTCCGTCTAGAGGTTTGTTGCGGCGGTGTGGAGGGTGTTGGCTTTGGTGGTTTGTTCCCAGGTGAAGTCGGGGTGTTCGCGGCCGAAGTGGCCGTAGGCGGCGGTTTGTTGGTAGATCGGGCGGTGGAGCTTGAGCTCTTCGCGAA
>DATLQS010000016.1:0-6116 GCA_035535075.1 Solirubrobacteraceae bacterium | reverse complement strand
GCCGGAGCGCCCGCCGCCTGGCTCGCTCAGCAGCTGCCGCTACTCGGGCAGTTCCTCGCCACGCACGCCGAGCGACTGCCGCACGCGGTGTTCGGCGTCTCGGCTCAGGGCGGTGACTTCGCGCTCGGCCTGGCCGACGGGCTGGTCGAGGAGGACCCCTGGGACCGCGCCTTCGCGGTCCGCCCGGACCAGGCGCGCGGCACGCTGTCGGAGCCCGTCCTGTGGTTGCTCGACAATGCGGCGTGATGGCCGTCGACCAGCTGCTGTTCGGCTACCACGACGGGCACGAGCTGATCGCCGGCTCGCGGCCGCTCTCGGCGGTGCAGCAACGCGAGCTGCTGCCGCACCTCGACGCGAGCTTCGAAGCTGCCGATGAGCGCCAGCTCGTCGGTGCGGCGATCGCGTCGCTGGACGGCTACGTGCTGGCTCGCATCTGGCCGGCGCCCGAGCGGCCGCGGCCCGGAGCGGTGTGGGCGCACGCGCTGCTGCTGAACGCCGAGCAACTGCGTTTTCGGCGCCTCGGCGGCCTGCTGGCGCTGCTGCGCCGGCCGGTCGACGAGCACCTTGACGGCTACGCCGACCAGCTGCCCTGGCCACGCGACGTGGAGCTCGCCCCGTCGCCGCCTCCGCTGGCCGAGGCCCTGACGCGCGCGGCGCTGGCCGGCGACCGGCGGCCGCGCGTGGTGCTGTGGCACGCCGCGAGCGACGCCGAGCCCGCACTCGTCGCGCTGCTCGACGCGTTCCCCGGACCGGCTCGCAATGCGTTCAGCTTCCGCACCCGCGAGCGGGCGCGCCTCGGCGCCACGCCCTACCGGCTGCAGGTGGCATCGGTGCTCAGCGGCCAGGGCGCCGGTGCGAGCGACGTGGTGATCGACGACGCCCGCCAGCCGCCGGGCGCGAGCAGCCTGCTCGCGAGCTAGCCGATCGGCCTCGCTCGGGCCCCAGGGTCCTCAGGAATTTCACCGCGGGGCGGGCGACGCGCCTATGATCGGCGCACTGGTCGGCGCACACGGCGCCGGCTCAACGAAAACGGGGAGGCTGGCATGCCATTGGTGATCGGATTCCACGAGGTGGACGACCGCGAGCATTGGCTGGCCTCGCCGAAGCGCGAGGAGTTCTTCGGGCCACTCGGCGTTACCGGCATCCGGACGTTCATCGATCCCCAGAACGAGAACCGCGTGGCCGTGCTGATGGACATTCCGGACATGGAGGCCGTGATGGCTGCGTTGCCGACCGAGGCAGGCGCCGAAGCGATGGCCCATGACGGGGTACGCGCCGACACCATGGTGATCCTCGTCGAGTCCTAGCACGCCCCGCGAGTGACGGCGAGCACAGCGCCCGCTCTCGCGCCGGCGTCGCCTCGGCGCAGACCCCGGGCGCGGGCCGTCGAGCTGGCCGGCTGAGCGCGTGGAAGTCCGCGGCTCGTCGCGCGCGCCGGCGGCTCAGTCCGGCGGCGGCGCGTCGGCGAAGGCGAGCGCCGCGTCGCGGTCGGGGTAGCCGCGGATCTCCACGACCAGCCCGTCGTCGACGGCGAAGCTCTGCCAGACCTGCGATGCATCGAAGGCGCCGTCCGCGTCACGCCTCGGCAGCGACACCCGCAGGCCGAGCACGACGCCGCGTTCGCGGACCAGCACCTCCTCGACCTGCGCGTCGGCGCCCTGGACGCGCAGCCGTTCGTACCAGGCGAGTGCGTCGCGGTCCGAGTGGCAGGTCTCCGGGGTCTCCTCCTCCCCTCCCCAGCGCACGTCGGCGGCGAGCAGCGGCGCGAGCCGCTTGGTGTCGCGCGCTTCGTAGGCGGCCTTCAGGGCGTCGGCGAGCGGCTGCAGCGCCGCGCTCACCGTAGCGCCGCCAGTGCCTGATCGCGGCTTTGGAACTGCTGCATCGAGACGACCTTCCCGTCGCGCAGGGCGATCAGCGTCGCCGGGCTGAGCCCCGCGGCCGCGCCGTCCGCCACCACTCCCCGACGCGAGACCACGAGGCGATCCTCGCCGGCCTCGGCGAGGTCGAGCTCACCGCCGGTGGCACCGGTCGCGACCCGGTCGCGCAGGCATGCGAGCACCGCGTCGCGCCCATGGCAGTCCCACTCGCCGCGCTCCCACCACAAGAGCTCCACCGCCGGATCGAGCAGCGGCTCGAGCGCCGCAACATCGCCGCGCTGCCACGCCCGCAGGCCGGCACTCATCCGCAGCATCACCTCGCGCTCCACCATCGCCTCCGCGTCGGTTGCCCTGCAGATGATGCCACCACGCGCGCCGCGAGCGTGACGTATCGTGCGCCGGCGATGCACATTCTCATCGGACTGCTCGGTGGCGCGCTGGTCGTGCTGATGCTGTTCGAGATCTTCCTGGCCTTCCTGTTGCCGCGGCGGGTCAAGCGCGACCCGCTGCTCGCCCGCCGCGTCGCGATCTACGCCTGGGGCCCGTGGCGCGCACTGGCGCGGCGGCTGCCCGACCAGATCGGCGACACGCTGCTCGGGATGTACGGGCCGTTCGGGCTGCTGCTCGACCTCGCCCTGTGGGTCGTGCTGCTGATGTTCGGCTACGCCTGCGTGCAGTGGGCCGGCGGCTCGCACCTGGCGCCCGGCCGCGGCGTGGACTTCGGCCAGGACGTCTACTTCAGCGCGGCGACGCTGGTCAGCGCGGGCGGCGGCGGGCTCGTCGCCGAGGACAGCTTCGCCCGCGTCTTCGAGGTCCTCGAGGCGGCGACCGGGTTCGGCGTCCTGACGATCGTCATCGCCTATCTGCCGTCGCTCTACCAGGCGTTCTCCAAGCGCGAGACCACCGTCTCGCAGCTCGACGCGCGCGCCGGCTCCCCGCCGTCGGCGGGACGTCTCGTCGTGCGCACGACCCAGCGCGGCGGTTGGGCGGCGCTGAACGACTACCTGCGCGGCTGGGAGGTGTGGTCGGCGGAGCTGATGGAGACCCACCTGTCCTACCCGACGCTCGCCTTCTTTCGCTCGCAGCACATCAACCAGAACTGGCTCTCGGCGCTGTGCACGATTCTCGACGCCAGCTCGCTCGCCGTCTCCGCGGCACCGGTCGGCAGCGTCGAGGAGGCTCGCTACACCTTCGCCATCAGCCGCCACGCGATCGCCGACCTCTGCTACACGTTTCGCGTCACCCCATCCGCCGCGGCGGTCGACCGCCTGCCGAGCGCCGACTTCGACGCGCTGATCGCCGAGCTGCGCGCCGGCGGCATCGAGCTGCGCGCCGAGCCGGACGTCATCCGCGAGCAGCTCGAGCGGATGCGGGCGCTCTACGAGCCCTACGCCGAGGTGCTCGCGCAGCACGTCGAGCTGCGGCTGCCGCCGTGGCTCGCGCCGGAGTCACCGACCGACAACTGGCGCACCACCGAATGGCACTGAGCCCGTCGTGACCTAGGTGGCGTGAATCCCGAGCGCGGCGCCGACATTGGTGAAGTAGTAGGCACCGGCCATGTAGAACCACACGGCGGCGGTCAGCACACTCGATCCCGCCACGATCGCCAGCGCGGCGGCGGGTCGCCGCCGCGTTCCCTGCCAGGCCCAGGCCGCGAACAGCGCGAACAGCGGCAGCGTCGGGTTGATGTAGCGCGGCAGGAAGCTCGGCCAGTCGACGAACACGACGATCCCGGCGAGGGTGATCAGGCCAAGCGGGAGCGGCGAGCCGAGCAGCGCCGCGGCGCGTGAGCGCAACAGCCGCGGCCGCCTGAGCACCGGCAGCACGGCGCCGGCCAGGAGCAGCGCCGGCAACAGCCAGAGGATCTCCGCGAGCCCCGCCTTGCCGTACTGCGACCACCACTCCTGCGGCAGCAGCGCGTGGTCGAGTCGCCCGAGACGCGAGATCACGGCGCCGACGCCGAAATGCTGGCCGGTCGGATTGACGAGCGGCGCCTGCAGCTGCTTGGCCAGCGCGCCCGCGGTCAGCGCGCCGTAGCGGACCTCGTTGGAGATGACCCACGGGGCGAGCAGCAGCAGCGGCAGCGCCACGGCGAGCGCCACGACCGCCAGCGTGCGCCGGTCGCGTCGCTCGCGGAGCAGGGCGATGATCGCCACGACGAGCAGCGGCGCCAGGAAGACGAGGGTCAGGCCGGTGAGCAGGCAGAGCCCGAGCGCTGCCGCCGCGGCGAGCAGCAGGCGGGGATCGCGACGCGCGGTCGCGAGCCACACCAGGAGCACGTAGGCCAGCGTCAAGGGCACCTCCAGCGCGGCGTTGGACACCGTGATCACGCGGACGATGACACCGGGCCAGAGCAGCACCGAGAGGGCCGCCGCGTAGGCGATCTGCCAGTGCTCGGCGGCGACGGCACGCGCGAGCAGCGCGAGGATCGCGGCAGCGGCGAGCAGCAGCAGCAGGTCGAACGCCCGCACGGCGATCACCTTGTCGCGGTAGTTGCCGGGGATCGCGAAGGCCGGCGCGGCGAGCAGGTAGTACAGCGGCGGCTGGAAGGCCTCGTAGCTCAGGCCGGCGAGACCGATCCGGCGCGGGTCGACCGAGCTGCGGCGCGGATAGACGTCCTGCTCGATCGCCTCCATCTGCCACGACACGTAGCTGCGACCCAGCCACGGCAGCGAGCCGTGCTCGGCGACCTCCTGGACGAACGAGACGTGGGCCAGCTCATCGACGGCCGCGAAGATGTGGAAGCGCGCGACGGTGACCCCACCGACGACGGTGATCGCCGCGAGCTGGAGCACGATCAGGGCCGTGGCGGGCCGTGTGCGGATCCGCCGCCAGAGGCCGGGAACAACCGTCCTCACGGGGGTCCGCCCAGCGCCCTCAGTGACGGAAGTGACGCACGCCGGTCGTGACCATTGCGACGCCGGCCGCGTCGGCCGCGGCGATCACCTCGGCGTCGCGGACCGACCCGCCGGGCTGGATCACCGCGCGTATGCCCGCCTCGATCGCCAGCTCGGGGCCGTCGGCGAACGGGAAGTAGGCGTCCGAGGCGAGCACCGCGCCGGCCAGCGAGGCGACGCGGGCCTTCTGCAGCGCGATGCGCACGGAGTCGACGCGGCTCATCTGGCCGGCGCCGACGCCCACGGTGGTGCGGTCGTGGGCGATGACGATCGCGTTCGAGCGGACGTGCTTGCAGACCCGCCACGCGAACAGCAGGTCCTCCCACTCGGGCTCGCTCGGGGCGCGCTCGGTCACCACCTCCATCGCGTCGCGCTGCACCGTCGCGATGTCGCGGTCCTGGATCAACAGGGCCCCGGCGACCTGGCGGATCTCGAGCTCGCGGCTGCCGGCGCGGCGGTCGCCGCGCTCGAGCACGCGGATGTTCTTCTTGGCGGTGAGGATCTCGAGCGCGTCGAGGTCGAAGCCGGGCGCGAACAGGACCTCGATGAACTGCTCGGCCAGCGCCGTTGCCAACTCGCGGTCGACGCGCTTGTTGAGCACGACGACGCCGCCGTAGGCGCTCAGCGGGTCGCATTCCAGGGCCCGGCGGTAGGCGTCGATGGCCCGCTCGCCGAGCGCCACGCCACACGGGTTGTTGTGCTTGACGATCACCGCGGCGGCCGAGGTGTCGAACTCCTCGCTCAGGCGCCGCGCGCTGTCCAGGTCGAGCAGGTTGTTGAACGAGAGCGGCCGGCCGTGGTGCTGGCGGACCATCGAGAGCAGGTGCGTGCGGGCGCCGACCTTCGAGTAGTAGGCGGCGCGCTGGTGGGGGTTCTCGCCGTAGGCCAGCTCCAGCACCTTCTCGTAGGCGCGGACGTGGAGCTGCGGGAAGTCGTCGTCGGTGCGCTCGGAGAACCAGCGCGCGATCGCGGTGTCATAGCGCGCGGTCATCGCGAAGGCGTCAGCGGCGAGGCTCTCGCGCGTCGGCATCGACAGACGGACGTCGGAGCCGCGCAGCTCGTCGAGGATCGCGTCGTAGCTCTCGGGGCTCGTGACGACGGCGGCGTAGGCGTAGTTCTTGGCCGCCGCGCGAATCATCGTCGGGCCGCCGATGTCGATGTTCTCGATCACCTCGGCATCGCTCGCGCTGGCGCGAGCGGCGGTCCGCTCGAACGGGTAGAGGTTGACGCAGACCAGATCGACGAACTCGACGTCATGCTCGGCCGCGGCGTCGAGGTGCTCGGCGTTGTCGCGCACCGCGAGCAGCCCCGCGTAGAGCTTTGAATGCAGCGTCTTGACGCG
>DATLQS010000015.1:0-6912 GCA_035535075.1 Solirubrobacteraceae bacterium | reverse complement strand
CCGGAGCCCGACGACTACGTGTTCGCGAGCGGCGTCGGGCGCACCGTGCGCGAGCTGGTCGACGTGGCCTTTGCCTGCGTCGGGCTGGAGGCCGAGCGCTACCTGCGCGTCGACCCGGCCCTGGTCAGGCGGCGCGAGCAGACGGCGGCGATCGGCGACGCCTCCCGCGCGCGCGAGCGGTTGGGATGGCGGGCCGAGACGAGCTTCGAGGAGCTGATCGCCGCGATGGTCGCCGCCGACCTCGCCGCGATTGCCCGCTAGGTCACGGGCAGCGAGCGCCGCTCGGTCGGCGCCCCGCGGCCGACGAGCCGGATGGCCTGGGCGAGCCGGCGCACGCCCTCGCCGATCGACGCCGGGTCGGGGAGGCCGTAGGACAGGCGAAGGTGGGTGGCGCGGGGGCGCTCGACGAGCATCGCCGCGCCGGGGACGAAGGTCACGCCGCCGGCGAGCGCCTCGCGGTACAGCCGGGCATCGTCGAGCGGCTGACGCAGCGTCACCCACACGTGGCCTCCCCCCGCCGGGCGCGCGAACTGCGCCATCGTGCCCAGCTCGCGCTCGAGCGCGGCGAGGAGCGCGTCGCGGCCCTCGCGGTAGCGCGAGAGCGCGCGCGCGAGCTGCGCCGGATACAGGCCCTGGCCGAGGAAGCCGGCGGTGAGCTGCTGGGTCAGCGTGGTGCCGTGCGCGTCGTCGCGACGCTTCTCGCCGATGATGCGGTCGAGCACCGGCCCGCTGGCCGCGATCCAGCCGGCGCGAAGGCCCGGGCCGACGGACTTCGACAGCGAGTCGACGTAGATCACGTGGCTGGGGGCCAGCGCCCGCAGCGGCCCCGGGTCGGCGCCCTCGAAGCGCAGGTCGGCGTAGACGCCGTCCTCGAGGATGAAGAAGCCGTGCTGACGTGCGAGCTCGACCAGCCGCTCGCGGCGGGCGGCTGAGAGGTCGACGCCGGTCGGGTTGTGCAGCCGCGGCTGGGTGGCGAGCAGGCGGATCTCGTGATGGCGCAGCAGCTGTTCGAGCGCCCCGGTGTCCAGCCCGTGCTCGTCGATCGGCACCGGCAGGATCTCCGCGCCGACCGTGCGCAACGCCTCGATGATGCCCATGAACGTGGGCGACTCGCAGGCCACCTTGTCGCCCGGACGCAGCGTCGCGCGCGCCGCCAGCGTGAGGGCCTGGCGGGCTCCGGTGGTGGCCACGATCGCGTTCGCGTCGTCGTCGAAGCCGCGCCGGCGCCCGAGCGCGGCGAGTTCCGCGCGCAGCTCGCTGTCGCCCTCGATCGGCCCGTACTGGAAGGCGCGCGCGCCGTGGCGGTCGATCGCCTCGACGGCGGCCTGCCGCAGCGCGGCCACCGGGATCAGCTCCAGTGCCGGGTAGCCGGCCGAGAGGGGGATCATCGCCGGGTCCTCGACATGTCGCGCGATCTCCCCGACGATCCGGTCGGACTCGTCGTTGCGCTCGGGCGCGAGCACGTAGGACTGCCAGCCCGCGTCGCCGGGGCGCTCGACGTGGGTCGCCGCGGCGGCGGCGCGAACGAAGGTTCCCCGGCCGACCTCCGACACCACCGCCCCCAGCGACTGCAGACGCCGGTAGACGCGACCCGCCGTGAGCTGGTTGATGCCGGCCAGGGTGGCCAGGCCCCGCGTCGGCGGCAGCCGCGCACCGGGGGCAAGCTCGCCGCTGGCGATCGCGTCGAGGAACAGGTCGACGAGCTGCGCGGTGAGCGAGCGCTCGTCGGCTCGATCGATCCGGGTGATCCGTTCTTCGAGCGTCATCGCTGTCATTCAATCATCGATTGCATGATATTGCAATAGCAATAATCGGCTGATAGCGTCGGAAACACGCCGATTATCGCCAGTGATTGTCAAGCATTTCTCGCAATGAACGACTCGTATCTCGAACTCATCACGATCCGCCTGCGCGCCGAGGAGACCAACCGCCGCGCGCAGCTGCTCGGTCCGCGCCTCGATGCGAGGCGCGATCGCCCCGAGCCTCGCCTGTGCGAACCCGTGACGGTGCGCTTCGCCATCGCCGACGACGCGCGTGCGCTCATCCGGCTCGCCGAGCTCGACAGCGCATCGTGTCCCGCGGGTCCGCTGCTCATCGGTGAGCGCGCCGGTGAGGCGGTCGCCGCGCTGTCGCTGACCGACGGCGCGATCGTCGCCAACCCCTTCGTGGCGAGCGCCGATGTCGTTGCGCTGCTGCGCCTGCGTGCGCGGCAGCTGCGCGAGGAGCCACGTCGCCGCTGGCGGCGGCGTCGGCCGACGGTGAGTCCCTCGTGGGCCCTACGCCACGGTGATCTCTGAGGCGAGGTAGACGTCCTGCACGGCGTTGAGGATCTCGACGCCCTCGCCCATCGGCCGCTGGAACGCCTTGCGCCCGGTGATCAGGCCCATCCCGCCGGCGCGCTTGTTGATGACCGCCGTGCGGACGGCCTCGGCGAGGTCGGTGGCGCCCCCTGAGGCGCCGCCGCTGTTGATCAGCCCGGCGCGGCCCATGTAGCAGTTCGCGACCTGGTAGCGGCAGAGGTCGATCGGGTTGTCGGTCGTCAGCTTCGAGTAGACGAGCTCGCTGGTCTTGCCGTAGCCCTTCCCCAACGCCGTGTAGCCGCCGTTGTTCTCGGCCAGCTTCTGCTTGACGATGTCGGCCTCGATGGTCACGCCCAGGTGGTTGGCCTGGCCGGTGAGGTCGGCGGAGACGTGGTAGTCGACGCCGTCGTGGTTGAAGGCGGGGTTGCGCAGGTAGCACCACAGCACGGTGAACATGCCCAGCTGGTGCGCCGCCTCGAAGGCGTGGGCGATCTCGACGAGCTGGCGCGTGGACTCCTCGCTGCCAAAGTAGATCGTCGCGCCGACGCCCACCGCGCCGAGGTCCCAGGCGCGCTGCACGCTCGAGAAGATCACCTGGTCGAAGCGGTTGGGGTAGGTCAGCAGCTCGTTGTGGTTGAGCTTCACGATGAACGGGATGTGGTGGGCGTAGCGGCGACTGACCGCGCCGAGCACGCCCAGCGTCGAGGCCACCGCGTTGCAGCCGCCCTCGATGGCCAGCTCGACGATCGCCTCGGGATCGAAGTAGATCGGGTTGGGCGCGAAGCTTGCCCCGGCGCTGTGTTCGATCCCCTGGTCGACGGGGAGGATGCTCATGTAGCCGGTGCCGGCGAGCCGGCCGTGCTCGAAGACGCTCTGGAGGTTCCGCAGCGTCGTGTTGCTGCGGTCGCTGCCGGCGAGCACGCGGTCGACGAAGTCGGGTCCGGGGAGGTGCAGCAAGCTGCGATCGAAGGTCGTGGAGTGGTGGTCGAGCAGCGATTCGGCATGCTCACCGAGCAGCTCGGCGATGCGGTCGACCGTGAAGGAGTCGGTGATGGTCATTGCCCGAGCGTAGCGCCTCGTGGCTCCGCGTGGTGTTAGGGATCGACGGCCGGCCGAGCTAGCGCGCCAACAGCGCGAGGTCGGCGTCGACCATCAGGCGGATCATCGTCTCGAAGTCGGTCGTCGGGGTCCAGCCGAGCTGCTCGGTCGCCTTGCTGTGGTCGCCGATCAGGCGCTCGACCTCGGCCGGGCGCACGAACGTCGGATCGAGCACGACGCGGTCCGCGACGGCGATGCCCGCCTGGTCGAAGGCGATCTCCACGACGTCGCGAACCGAGTGCGCGATTCCCGTGGCGATCACGTAATCCGAGGGCTCCTCGCGCTGCAGCATCAGCCACATCGCCTCGACATAGTCCTTCGCGAAGCCCCAGTCGCGCTCGGCGTCGAGGTTGCCCAGGCGCAGCTCCGTCACGAGACCGAGCTTGATCGCGGCCGCATGCCAGGTGATCTTGCGCGTGACGAACTCGAGGCCGCGCCGCGGGGACTCGTGGTTGAAGAGGATCCCGCTCGTGGCGTGCAGGTCGTAGCTCTCGCGGTAGTTGACGGTGATGAAATGCCCATAGGCCTTCGCGACGCCATAGGGCGAGCGCGGGTAGAACGGCGTCAGTTCGGTCTGGGGGACCTCGCGGACCTTGCCGAACATCTCGCTCGAGGAGGCCTGGTAGAAGCGGGCCTGCGGGCAGACCTCGCGCACCGCCTCGAGGATCCGCGTCACGCCGACCCCGCTGAACTCCGCGGTCAGCGTCGGTTGCACCCAGGAGACCGCGACATAGGACATCGCGGCGAGGTTGTAGATCTCGTCCGGCCGGCTCGCGCGCAGCGCGTCGACGAGCGAGCGCTGGTCGAGCAGGTCGCCCTGGTGCAGGGTGAGGCGGCTGCGCAGGTGCTCGATGCGGTCGAAGCGCTCGGTCGAGGAGCGACGCACCATGCCGTGCACGTCGTAGCCCTTCTCGAGCAGCAGCTCCGCCAGGTAGGAGCCGTCCTGGCCGGTGATCCCGGTGATCAGGGCGGAGCGCGTCACGACGGGGCCAGCTCGCGTTCGCGCAGCCACCGCACGGTCGCCGCGATTCCCTCGGTCAGCTCGATCTGCGCCTCCCAGCCGAGCAGCCGGCGGGCCTTCTCGACCGACGGCCAGCGGCGCTGCACATCGACGGGGAAGGACGGCAGGCGCTCGAGGGCGAAGGCCTCCGGGTCCTCGCCGCAGGCCTCCCAGACGATCCTGGCGATCTGCTCGACGGTCAGCTCGCTGGACGCCGAGAGGTTGAAGTCCTCATTCAGTCCCGCCGGGGATCGCAGCGCCGCGAGCACGCCGCAGGCGATGTCGTCGACGTGGGTCAGCGTGCGCGTCTGCTCGCCGGAGCCGAAGATCTGCAGCGGCCGCTGCCCGGCCAGGACCTTGCGGATCAGGTCGGGCACGGCGTGGGCGATCCCCGGCTCGTCGGTCGCCACCTCGCCGGGCCCGTAGGCGTTGAACGGGCGGCAGATCGTGTACGGCAGCCCGAGCTGCTCGTGGGCCGCGCGGCAGTAGACCTCGCCGGTGAGCTTCGAGAAGCCGTAGGCCGAGCGTGGCGGAAGGCAGTCGGGCAGGTGATCCTCGGGGGTGGGGAAGAGCGCCGCGCGCTCGAACACCATCGAGCTCGAGATGTAGACGAAGCGCTCGACCTCCTCGCGCAGCGCGGCGCCGATCACGCTGTTGTAGAGGGCGTTGTTGACCTCGGTCAGCGTGTACGGCAGGCGGTGGAAGTTCGCGATCCCGCCAACGATCGCCGCGCAGTGGATCACCTGCGTGACGCCGTCCAGCGCGGCCCGCGCGTGGTCGGGGTCGCGCAGGTCGCCGGTGTGGACCTCGGCGCCCTCGCGGATCCAGTCGGGCGCCCTGCGCTGGTCGCAGACGCGGACCTCGAAGTCCGGATCGCGGAGCAGCTGACGGACGATCGCCTGCCCGATCATCCCGGCGCCGCCGGTGACGAGGACGCGACTCATCGCGGCGGCGCCGCGAGGTCGAGCTCGGCGGTGTAGACGAACAGCTGCCCGTGCCCCCAGCAGTCCCAGGGGTCGACGATCACGCAGCCGGCGGCAGCGCCGGCGGCGATCGCCGCGAGCGCCTGGGGCGTGCGGAAGGCGCTGTGGTTGGTGGCCACGATGACGGCATCGGCGTCGCTCACCGCATCCTCGAACGGACTGGTGGCGGCGGCGACGAGCGGATCGTGGACGACCACGTCGGCGAGCTCGCGTTCGAGCAGGCGGACCAGCTTGTGCGCGAGGCTGTCGCGCTCGTCGTCGGTATCGGCCTTGAAGGCCAACCCGAGCACGCACACGCGCCGGCCCTCGAGCGAGCCGATCCGCCGGTGCAGGCCGCGGATCAAGAACAGCGGTACCGACTCGTTGACCCGCGAGACCGCGAGCAGCATGCCGGGCGCGTAGGAACGCTCCTCGGAGAAGGCGAAGTCCTTGCGCAGGCAGGTCCCGGCCGTGAAGCCCGGGCTGGCGATCCCGCCGCGCGGGTAGTCCCGGTTGATCAGCTCGATCACCTCGAAGACGTTCGCGTCGTACTGCTCGCAGTCCATCATCAGCAGGTTAGGCAGCGCGAAGGTGGTGTAGCGCAGGATGTTCGTCCAGATCTTCGCCAGCTCGGCCTGGACCGGCGTGGTCTGCACGATCGGCGCGCCGAACACCGCGAACAGCTCGCCGACGACGGCGCCCGACTGCGCGCCGACGCCGCCGACGATGCACGGCAGCGAGTGGATCTCCTCGATGAAGCGCCCGGCGGCGATCCGTTCGGGGGCGTGGGCGACGTAGATCTCGCTGCCGATCTCGAAGCTCGTGTGCCGTCGCAGGTAGGCGGCGACGAAGTCGGTCGTGCCGGGGGCCACCGTGGAGCGCAGGACCAGCGACTGGCCGGCGCGCAGCTCGCCACGCAACTCGTCGAGCGCCCGGCGGATCTGGCTGATGTCGATCTCGATCTGCGAGAACGACGGCGTGCCGAGGGTGATCACGATGTGGGTGGCCTGGGCGGCGTCGGCGATCCGCTCGGAGAGCGACAGCTCGGCGCGGTCCAGCAGCTCCTGGGCGCCGGTCTCGCGGAACGGCATCGTTCGCGCCCCCAGCGCCGCGAGGAGCTCGGCGTCGTGGTCGATGCCGAGCACGCGCAGGCCGTGGTCGGCGAAGCAGAGCGCCAGCGGCAGACCGACGCGGCCGAGGCCGACGATCGCGACGTCGTAGCTCATCGGGACTGGGAGGCTAGTGGTCGCGGCGCTCAGCCCCCGGCCCGGTGGTAGAAGCGCGGTGAGCGCAGCGGACAGTAGAAGTCGTAGCTGTTGAACGGAATCACCGGATTGCCGAGCACGATGTAGAGGCCGGAGCCGTCCGGGAAGCGCTCACACGGCGGCGGATCGCCGGCGACCGGGATGTGGCGGAGCATGAAGGCCTGGCGCGGACCGAGCGTCTGCGGGGCATAGGTCGCCGGGACCTTCAGCCCCGCGACGGCGGCCAGCCGTTGCAGGCCGAGCGTGTCGGAGAACGACGAGTAGGAGCTCACCGCGTCGAACTCGAC
>DATLQS010000014.1:0-16074 GCA_035535075.1 Solirubrobacteraceae bacterium | reverse complement strand
TCGTCGATTCCCTCGGCGCCGCCCTCGCGGCCGAAGCCGGACTGCTTGACCCCGCCGAACGGGGCGGCGGCGTTTGACGCGACGCCCTGGTTGAGGCCGACCATTCCGGTGTCGAGCGCTTCGGCGACGCGCAGGGCGCGGTCGAGGTCGCGGGTGAAGACGTAGCCGATCAGGCCGTACTCGGTCGCGTTGGCCTTGGCGATCGCCTCCTCCTCGGTCTCGAAGCTGACGATCGGTGCCACCGGGCCGAAGATCTCCTCGCGCAGGACGCGGCTCCCGGCGGCGAGGTGCGTGAGCACCGTCGGCCGGTAGAAGTAGCCCGGGCCGTCGACGGGCCCGCCGCCGGTCAGCACGGTCGCGCCGCGGTCGACGGCGTCGGTGACGAGCTCGTGGACCTTGGTGCGCTGGGTCTCGTCGATCAGCGGGCCGAGGTCGGTGTCGGGCTCGGTGCCGCGGCCAAGGCGGAGCTGTTCCATCCGCTGCGCCATCCGGCGGGCGAACTCGTCGGCCACCGGTGCTGCGACGTAGAGCCGGTTCGCGGACGTGCAGGCCTCGCCCATGTTGCGCAGCTTGGCCATCATCGCCTGGTCGATCGCGAGCTCGAGGTCGGCGTCTTCGAAGACGAGCAGCGCAGCGTTGCCGCCGAGCTCCATCGACACTCGCAGCAACTGGTCCATCGCGCGCTTGGAAAGCGCGCGGCCGACCTCGGTCGAGCCGGTGAACGACAGCTTGCGCAGGCGCGCGTCGTCGAACAGCGGATCGGTCACGGCGCCGGAGCGCGATGTCGTGACGATGTTCAGCACGCCCGGCGGCAAACCGGCCTCCTCGAAGATCTTCCCGAGCGCGAGCATCGAGAGCGGCGTCTGCTTGGCCGGCTTGACGACCATCGTGCATCCGGCGGCGACCGCCGGGCCGATCTTGCGCGTGCCCATCGCGAGCGGGAAGTTCCATGGCGTGATCAGCAGGCACGGACCGACCGGCTGGCGCATCGTCAGCAGCCGCGCCTTCCCGTTCGGGCTCACCGAATAGCTGCCGCGGATGCGCACCGCCTCCTCGCTGAACCAGCGCAGGAAGTCGTTGGCGTAGGCCACCTCGCCGCGCGCCTCGACAACCGACTTGCCCATCTCGAGCGACATCAGCATCGCCAGCTCCTCGGTGCGCTCGGCGATCATCTCGAACGCACGCCGCAGGATCTCGCCACGCTCGCGCGGCGGATGCTTGCCCCACTCGGCCTGCGCGTCGGCTGCCGCGGTCAGCGCCGCGAGCGCGTCAGCCTCGCCGGCGTCGGCGATCTCGCACAGGGGCTGCCCCGTCGCCGGGTCCTCGACCTCGAGCCGCGCGCCGGAGTCGGCCGCGCGCCAGGCACCTGCAATAAACAATTCCTTGGGGACGTTGTCGAGAACCTGCTGCTCGTTCATGGGCTACCTTGGAAGTCGTGGGCTGGCCTCGCGCCGCAACCATTCTCGCCCTCACAGCCGCGCTGTGGGGAGCGCAGAGCGCACAGGCTGCGCCCATGCTCGTGATCGACGGTGCGGGGAATGGTCATGGCGTGGGGATGAGTCAAACGGGTGCGGACGGCCTCGCGCAGCATGGCTACAGCGCTCGCGAGATCCTCAGGCACTATTACACGGGAACCGATCTCGAACATCTGGCACCCGGGCGCTGGGTCAGCGTGCTGTTGCAGACGGGGCTGCAGAGCGTGGTCTTCGGCGGCGCCACGCACGCCGGCCCACGCCGCCTGCGGATCCACGCCACCTACATCGCCACGACGGCCGCCGACGGGCGGATCGCCCTCGAAAGCGAGCACGGGCATCTGCTCAGCTACCTGCCGGCGCCGGTCACGATCACCAGCTCGAAGCCGATCACGCTCTACGGAGGCGCGACGAGCGGTGTCGTCGACGGCCGCTACCGCGGCAGCCTGCAGGTCGCGCCGGGCGCCGGCGGCCTCGACGTGATCAATCGCGTCGGACTCGAGAGCTACGTGCGCGGTGTCGTGCCGGCGGAGAGTCCTCCGACCTGGGCCGCCGCCGAGCTCGAGGCCCAGGCGATCGCGGCACGCACCTACGCGATTACCATCGCGCCGCAGGACGGCTTCGATCTCTACGCCGACACCCGCTCACAGGAGTACGGGGGCTATGACTCCGAGACGCCGGCCAGCAACGCCGCCGTCGAGGCGACGATCGGCCAGGTCGTGACCTACGCCGGCACGCCGGTGACCACCTACTACTTCGCCAGTTCCGGCGGAGAGACCGAGAGCGTCCAGAACGCGTTTGCCGGCGCGCCGCCCGAGCCGTATCTGACCGCGGTTCTCGACCCCTATGACGGGAACCGCTTCGGCCCGATCACGATGACCCTGCGCCACGCCACGCGCAGGCTGAGAGGCCTGTTGCGCGGGACGCTCGAGTCGATCGTCGTCACCCAGCGTGGGGTCTCGCCGCGAATCCTCTCCGCGAGCGTGGTGGGCAGCCAGGGGACGACGACGGTCAGCGGCCCGGCGCTGGTCAAGGCGCTCGGGCTGCACAGCACCTGGGCCTGTTTCACCGTGACCTCCGCCGCCGCGCGGCCGGCCACCGGCTGGGACCGGGCGTGCGCGAAGCCGACGAGCGTTCCGGCCGGGCCGAGCGGGCCGACCGGCTCGACGGTGGGTGGCACGGTCGGGCCGAGCGGTGCGAGCGGGCCCACGGCCGCGACCGGTGCGAGTGGACCCACCGCACCCACCGCACCCACCGGCCCGACCGGGCCGACGTCCATCGGCGGCGGCACCGTCGGGCCGACCGGATGACCGCCTCGCTGCTCGCCGTCGACACGCCGTGGCTGCTCTACCGCTCGCACTTCGGGCTGCCGCGCTCGATCAAGGGGGCCGACGGTGCACCGGTCGGCGCGCTGCTCGGCACCGTCAACACGATCCTCGGGCTCGTGCAGGCGCGCGCGCCGCGCGTCGTCGTCTGCTGCCTCGGCGCCGAGGAGGCTGCCTACCGCGTCGCGCTCTATCCGCCCTACCATGCACACCGCGACCCGATGCCGCCGGAGCTGCGCGCCCAGTGGGACCGGGCTCCGGCCCTGCTCGAGGCGCTCGGCTGGACGGTGGCGGCCGACGACGCGCTCGAGGCGGACGACCTGATGTGGTCCTATTCGCGCGTCGAGGCTGCGGCCGGCGGCGACACGCTGATCTGCTCCGGCGATCGCGACCTGTATCAGGCGGTCGACGGGCACACCGCGGTCCTCGAACTGCGCCGCGACGGCCCGCCGGGCACGATCGACGCGGCCGGCGTGGAAGCGCGAAGCGGCGTCACGCCGGCCCAGATCCCCGACCTGATCGCGCTGCGCGGCGACCCCTCCGACGGGCTGCCGGGCGCGAGGGGAGTCGGCGCCAAGACCGCCGCCGCACTGCTGCGCGAACACGGCTCGCTCGAGGGCGTCCTCGCCGCCGCAGACCAGCTGCGACCGCGGATCGGCAGCGCACTGCGTGAGCAGGCGGATGAGCTGCGCACGTTCCGCGAGATCGCGACGCTGCAGGACATCGCCGTCACCCGACCGCCCGACGCGGGCACCGACCACGCCGCCGGAGCCGAAGCCGCCCGCAGCCTCGGTATGAACGCCCTCGCAACACGACTCGAGCAGGGCGCGTCCGCGCCGTAGGCCGCGTGGACACCCGCGAGCGGATGCCTCCCGAGCGGCCCCGCAAGCGCCGGCGCAGCCTCGGCAATGCCGAGGCAAGCCCCTTCACAGCACCTTGGAGAGAAACAGCCTGGTGCGCTCGTGCTGCGGGTTGGCGAGCATCTCGCGCGGGTCGCCGGCCTCGACGATCGCGCCGCCGTCCATGAACACGAGCTTGTCGGCGACCTCGCGGGCGAAACCCATCTCGTGGGTCACCACGACCATCGTCATGCCGTCGGCGGCGAGACCGCGCATCACGTCGAGCACGTCTCCGACGAGCTCCGGATCAAGCGCCGAGGTCGGCTCGTCGAACAGCATCAGCTTCGGCTTCATCGCCAACGCCCGGGCGATCGCCACGCGCTGCTGCTGCCCCCCGGAGAGCTGCGACGGGTAGCTCTCGAGCTTGTCGGCGAGGCCGACGCGCTCGAGCAGCGCCGTGGCCTCCTCGATCGCCTGCGCCTTGGGCACGCCGCGAACCAGGCGCGGCGCCTCGATCACGTTCTCGAGCGCCGTCTTGTGCGGGAACAGGTTGAAGCGCTGGAACACCATCCCGATCTCGGCGCGCCGCTTCGCCACCAGCTTGTCGGGGAGCTCGTGGAGCTTGTCGCCGCGCTGGACGTAGCCGACGAGCTCGCCGTCGACCCATAGCCGACCGCTGTTGATCTTCTCGAGGTGGTTGATCGCGCGCAGGAACGTCGACTTGCCGGAACCTGACGGGCCGATGATGCACATCACCTCGCCGCGCCCGACCTCGAGCGTGATCCCGCACAGCACCTCGAGGCGGCCGAACCGCTTGTGGACCCCCTCGGCCTTGACCATCGGCTCGACCATCACCCGTGGGGCCTCACCGCGCCGAGGTCGCCCATCGCGAGCGTGTCGTGGCGCACCGAGAAGAGCCCGCGCCGGATGCGCTGCAGCGGCGTCGGCGGCAGCTCGCGCGAGGACCCGCGGGCGTAGTAGCGCTCGAGGTAGAACTGCCCGACGTAGAGCACCGAGGTGATCCCGAGGTACCACAGCGACGCGACGATCAGCAGCGGGATGACCTGGAAGGTGTTGTTGTAGATGTTCGTCGCCGTGGTCAGCAGGTCGAAGACGCTGCCGACCGCGAACGCCAGCGACGTCGTCTTGAGCATCGAGATCGTCTCGTTGCCGGTTGGCGGGATGATCACGCGCATCGCCTGCGGGAGCACGATGCGGCGCATCGTCTGCAGACGCGTCATGCCCAGCGAGAGCGCCGCCTCCGGCTGCCCCTCGTCGACCGAGATGATGCCGGCGCGGACGACCTCGGACATGTAGGCGCCCTCGTTCAGGCCGAGCGCGAGCATCACGGTCATGAACGGCGTGATCGCCGTGTTGGCGTTGATGTTGATGAACTGCGGGCCGAACGGGATCCCGAGGTGGATCACCGGATACAGCGCGGCGATGTTGTACCAGAAGAGAATCTGGACGAAGACCGGCGTGCCGCGGAAGAACCATACGTAGAGCCAGCCGGCACCGGACACCAGCGGGTTCGGCGAGAGCCGCATGATCGCCAGCAGCACGCCGAGCGCGATGCCGATCGCCTGCGCCGCGAGGGTCAGCTCGATCGTGACGAGCGCGCCGTGCGTGATCCGCGAGTCGAACAGGTAGTGGCCGACGACGCCCCAATGGAACCGGGGGTTCGTGACCACCGAGTTCACGGCCGCCACCGCGATCAGCAGGACGATGGCGGCAGCCACCCAGCGCCCCGGGTGGCGCACCGGGAGCGCCTTGATGTCGTCGGGCGCTTGCGCCTGCTGGTCCGGCGCGCTCAGTGGCGCTGCGGCCACCCCGTCCCTCTAGCTCAGGAGGTCGCCCCGTTGATCACCGGGTGGGTGTCGGCGCCGGATTGCACGCCCCATTTCTTGAGGATCGTCGCGTACTGGCCGTTCTTGATCAGGTCCTTGAGCGCCGCGAGGATCGCCTTGTCGAGGGTGCCGTCCTGCTTCGGCACGGCGATCCCGTAGGGCGCGACGCCGTAGGCCTGGCCGACGAGCTTGAACGCTCCGCTCGACTGCTTGACCTGGTAGGCGGCGACCGGGGAGTCGGCCATGCTGACCTGCGCGCGCCCGCTCGACAGTGCGAGGTTCGCCTCCGACTGCGTCGAGAAGCTGAGCACCGCGTCGGCCTTCTTTCCCGCCTTGGTGCACTTCGCCTTCTGCGCGTTTGCGTCAGCGAGCTCCGTGGTCCCGCTCTCGACCGACACGCTCAGACCGCAGATGCTCGCGAGGTTCGTCACCTTCGGTCCACCTGAGGCCTTCTCGAAGAACGAGGTGCCCGCCGAGAAGTAATCGACGAAGTTGACCGTCTTCTCGCGCAGCTTGTTGTCGGTGAAGGACGACATGCCGACGTCGAACTTTCCGGAGCTGAGGCCCGGGATGATCGTCGCGAAGGTCGCGTTGACCACGCTCGCCTTGAGGCCGAGCAGCGGGAAGATCGCCTTCGCGAGATCGGCATCCATCCCGATCACCGTCTTGCCGTCGGAGGCGAAGAACTCGTTCGGCGCGTAGCTCGCGTCGGCTGCCACGATCACCGTGCCCTTGGCCTTGATCTTGGCCGGGACGAGCCTGGCGGCGGAGCTGTCGACCCTGCTCGCCGCTGCTGCGACGCCGGCAACGGCGACGGCCGCGAGCGCGGCGACCAGGACGATGCGCGCGGCGACGGAGCGAAACACGGTGATCTGCACGAGAGGCCCTCCCAGGCGTACGGTGAGTGAAGCGGGGCTAGCGTACTCCTCTGCCGCTAGTCACGCGCCACCACGACGCGCACCGTACGCAGCTGCCGGTCGCTGGCGCCGCGAACGCTGCCGCCGAGCTCGAGCGTTCGCCGGATGTAGTCGAGGGTCCGTGTCTCGAGCCGCTCGCCGGGAAGCACGTTGGGGATGCCCGGCGGGTAGGTCGCGAGCGACTCGGCGGCGACGCGGCCCGCGGCCGCCGACGCGGGAACGGCCTCCTGGCGGCCGAGGAACGCCTCGCGCGGCGTCATCACCAGCTCGCCCCACGGCGGCGCGGGCGCGAAGCGGGCGGCGCGACCGCCGGCGTCGAGCCCGGCGCGGCCCGCCGCCGTGCGCAGCGCGGCGACGAAGCGGTCGGCGAGCACGGCCGCCGGCTCGCCCATGCCGAACACGCCGACGATCACGTTCTGCCCGGCGAGCTCGAGGTTGATGTCGCCGATCTCGCGCAGCAGCGTGGCCAGCTCGTAGCCGTCGATCGCCAGCCCGCGCACGTCGACGGCGAGGCGCAACGGGTCGTAGGCGAACACGCCGGCCCGGCCGATGAAGCGCTCGTCGAGCACGTCGAGCCCCGGGATCTCGCGGATCTGCGCGCGCGCGACGTTGACGGCAGCGGCGCTCTCGGCGATCAGGTCGTGCCCGTGGACGGCGGCGAGCCGCCGCGCGGCGTCCAGCGAGGCGAAGAGCAGCGAGTTGGGACTCGTCGACTCGGTCAGGGTCACGGTGCGGTCGACGATGTCGGTGTCGAAGCGCGAGCCCACGCCGAGGTGCAACATCGCCGACTGTCCGAGGCTGCCGACGATCTTGTGCGTGCTCGAGATCACCAGGTCGGCGCCCGCGGCGAGGGCGTGCTCGGGGAGGTCCTCGTGGAAGGCCATGTGTGCGCCCCAGGCCTCATCGACGACGAGCGGCACGTCATGCGCGTGCGCGACCTCTGTGAGTCCGCGGACATCGGCGGCCGAGCCGAAGTAGGTCGGCGAGACGATCCACGCGCCGACGGCATCCGGCGTCTGGGTCAGCGCGCGGTCGAGCGACTCCGGGGTGATGCAGTGGGCGATCCCAAGCTCTTCGTCGATCTCGGGCGAGACGAAGGTCGGCCGCAGCCCGGAGAGGACGAGCGAGTCGATCGTGCTCGAATGGCCGTTGCGCTGCAGCACGATGGCGTCGCCGTAGTGCGCGAGCGCGAGCCCGGCCGCCAGGTTGCCCTGCGAGGCGCCGCTGACCAGGAACCAGGTTCGCGCCGCGCCCCACGCCTCGGCGGCGAGGCGCTGCGCCTGGTCGAAGGGGGTCGGCGAAGCGCCGATGTCGATGCCCCAGGTCAGCCCGGGGATGTCGTGGGCCAGCGCCGCCTCGCCGATCACCGCCACCAGGCCGCGGTCGGCACCGGGCCCGCCCTTGTGGCCCGGGATATGCAGCCGCGCGGGGTTGCGCGCCGCGTAGTCGCGGATCGCGTCCAGATACGGAGTGTCGTGCTGGGTCGGCTCGTTCTCCGCGATCACCAAGTCCTACCACCAACCTGACTACGATGACCGCGCGATGGAGAGACCGAGCCGTTCGCGGCGCAGCGTTCACGCGATCCCCGGCACCAACGCGCGCTTTCTCGCGAAGGTGCCGGCGCTCGACGCCGACGAGGTCTTCCTCGACCTCGAGGACGGCGCCGCGGCGGACCAGAAGGAGCGGGCCCGCGCGCAGGTGATCGACGCCCTGCAGACGCTGGACTTCGGCTCGAAGACGGTCGCCGTGCGCGTCAACGGCACCGAGACGCCGCACTACTACCGGGACCTGATCGCCGTCGTCGAGCAGGCCGGCGCGACGTTGGACGCGGTCATCGTGCCCAAGGTTCGCACCCCCGGCGACGTCGAGATGACCGACAAGCTGCTCACGCAACTCGAGCTGGCAAGCGGCCTGGAGGCCGGGCGGATCGGCATCGAGGCGCAGATCGAGGATGCGCGCGGGATGCTGCACTGCGAGGCGATCGCCGCCGCGTCACCACGGATGGAGGCCCTGGTCTTCGGCCCGGGCGACTACAGCGCGGCGGTCGGGATTCCGCTCACGACGATCGGCGGCGAGCCCGACGGCTACCCCGGCGACCACCTCAACTACGTCTACTCACGCCTGGTGATCGCCGCGCGCGCCGCCGGCATCCAGGCGATCGACGGCCCCTACGCGCTGATCGACGACACCGACGGGCTGGTGCGCCGCTCGCGCATGGCGCGCGCCCTCGGGATCGACGGCAAGTGGACGATCCACCCCGCCCAGATCGCCGTCGCCAACGAGATCTTCGCTCCGACCCTCGAGGAGTTCGCCCGCGCCAGCGCGCTGCTCGCCGCCTACGCCCGGGCCGCGGCCGGCGCGGCGACCTTCGACGGCGAGATGATCGACGAGGCCAGCCGCAAGATGGCCGAGCGGATCATGATCGCCGGCCGCGCCGCCGGCCACGAGGGCCACGACCTCAGGGCGTGAACTTGACGGTGATCACGTCGCCGTCGCGCATCGCGTAGTCGCGTCCCTCGAGCCGCAGCACCCCGCGCTCCCGCGCGCCGGCGTAGCCGCCCGCCTCGAGCAGCTCCTCGCAGCCGATGACCTCGGCGCGCACGAAGCCCCGCTGGATGTCGGAGTGGATCTCGCCGGCGGCGTGCCACGCGGTCAGGCCGCGGCGCAGGTGCCAGGACTGAGCCGGCTTGGCCTCGCCGACGGTGAAGAAGGTGATCAGGTCAAGCAGCGAGAAGGCGCCGCGGACGACGCGCACCAGTCCCGCCTCGCCGACCCCGAGATCGCCGCGCATCACGCTCGCCTCGCCCGCCTCGAGCTCTCCGAGCTCGGCCTCGAGGCGCGCCGAGATCGCCACCGCGCCGGCGCCCTGGGCCGCGGCGTAGGCAGCGATCGCCTCCGGCACCTCGTCGGTGCCCTCGTCGACGTTGGCGACGAACAGCACCGGCTTGGCGGTGATCGGGCCGAGCGAGCGCAGCGCGTCGCCGGCCTCCTCCGGCGCGGGCACGGTGCGCGCCGGCCGTCCCGCCGCCAGCGCCTCGATCAACCGCTCGAGCCAGGCGAGCTCGGCGATCGCCGCGCGGTCGCCGCCGCGGGCCACGCGGGTCACGCGCCCGAGCCGCCGCTCGGCCTGCTCGAGGTCGGCGAGCATCAGCTCGGTCTCGATCGTCTCGATGTCGGCGAGCGGGTCGACGCGGCCCTCGGGGTGCACGACGCTGGCGTCGCCGTGCGCCCGCACGACGTGGAGGATCGCGTCGGTTTCGCGAATGTTCGCCAGAAAGCGGTTGCCCAGCCCCTCGCCGCGGTGGGCGCCGGCGACGAGGCCGGCGATGTCGTGGAAGGAGATCGTGTCGTAGACGACCTCGCTGGCGTGCAGCAGCTCGGCCAGGCGGTCGAGCCGCTCGTCGACGACGGCGACGACCGCGACGTTGGGCTCGATCGTCGTGAACGGGTAGTTGGCGGCCTCGGCCCCGGCCGCGGTCAGCGCGTTGAACAGTGACGACTTGCCGGCATTTGGCATGCCGACGATGCCGATCCTCATCGCGCCAGCGAGCCGATCGCGCTCCCGAGCAACGCGCCGGCGAGCACGTCGGATGGGTAGTGCACGCCGAGATAGAGCCGCGAGGCGGCGAGGCCGCTGGCCAGCAGATAGAGCGGCACGGCCGGCGCGCCGGCGGCCGAAAAGGCGCGCGCCGCGGCGAACGAGCTGGTCGCGTGCGCGCTCGGGAAGCTGAGCTGCGTCGGGGTCGCCGACAGCGGCGGCAGATCGGGGAGCTGCGGACGCGGCCGGCGCACGGCGAACTTCAGCGCCGTGTTGAACAGGTAGGCGCCGGCGACGGTCGCCGTCGCGGCGCGCCAGCGCCCGCGCCGCTCGGGCGGCGCGACGATCGAGGCGGCGGCACCGAAGGCGAGCCAGATCGCGGCGTGCTGGCCGAGCCCGGAGAACCGCGCGACGGCGCGCTCACGCTCGGGCGTGTGCGTCAGCGTCCGTGCGACGCGCAGCAACGCCAGGTCGACAGAGTGCACGGCCGCCAGCCGGTCAGGCCCCGAAGCCGACGGTGGCGGCGTCGGAGTCGACGCGCACGTAGGCGATCTGGGCGAGCGAGATCCGCACGGCTCCGTCGTCGAGCTCGAGGTCGAACCACGCGGCGGGCGTGCCGAGGGCGGTGTTCAGCCGCTCCAGCGCGTCGGTGGCGACGCGCACCGCGAGCACCTGGCCGCCAGCGAAGCCGATCGAGACCCTGACGTGACCCTTGGGGCTCATCCCGCCGCCGCCTCGACGATCTCGGTCAGCACGCCGCCCGTCGAACGCGGGTGGATGAACGCGATCCGCGAGTCGCGCAGGCCGGGTCGCGGCGCCGCGTCGATCATCTCGACCCCGCGCGCCAGCAGGTCGGCGAAGGCGGCGTCGATGTCGGCGACGCGGTAGGCCACGTGATGCATCCCGGGCCCGCGGTCGGCGAGGAAGCGCCCGACCGGGGAGTCCGCGGAGAGCGACGCGATCAGCTCGACGTGCTCGCCGCCGACCTCGAGCAGCGCCGCCTCGATTCCGTGCTCGGCGATCACCTCGCGGTGCACCAGCTCCATGCCGAAGGTCTCGCCGTAGGTCGCGACCGCGGCGTCGAGCTCGGCGACGGCGATCCCGACGTGGTCGATGTGCTCAAACACCGCCCTGATTCTACGGGGAGCGGCGGAGCGCCCTCAGTTACGCGCCCGCCACGCCCCGGAATGCGGGTTCCCAACCGCTGCCGATCAGCCGACCGAGGGGTCCGGCCGAGCCGCGGCGGCCAGGCGCGGACGCGGCGGCGTGGCCTGGGCGACGATCCGCTCGATCGCCGAGCGTTCGAGGACCTCCTGGGCCTGGAGCTCGGCCGCCAGCTCGTTGAGCGTCGTGCGGTTCGCGCTGAGCAGGCGCATCGCGGCGGCGCGAGCCTCGTGCAGCAGCTCCTCGCGCTCCTCGTCGCGCAGGCGCAGGGTCTGCTCGGAGACGCGCTCGTCGCTGGGCGCGCCGCGGCCGGTGACCGCGACGGTGGTGCCCATGGCGTAGTCGGTGATCATCGCGCCGGCGACCTCGGAGGCCCGGCGCAGGTCGTCGGAGGCGCCCGTCGTGACCGCGCCGAACACGAGCTGCTCGGCCGCGCGGCCGCCCAGCAGCATCGTCATGTAGTCGATCAGCTCCTCGCGCGTCTTGAGGTAGCGGTCCTCGTCGGGCAGGTTCAGCGTGTAGCCGAGGGCGCGGCCGCGCGGCACGATCGACACGCGGTGGACGCGGTCGACGGCGGGCAGCAGCTCGGCGACGAGGGCGTGGCCGGCCTCGTGGTAGGCGACGACCTCCTTCTCGTGGTCGTTGAGCACGCGACGCGACTGGGTTCCCGCGATGACGCGCTCGAGCGCGTGGTCGAAGTCCTCGTTGAGGATCTCGCTGGCCGAGCGGCGCGCGGCGAAGATCGCCGCCTCGTTGCAGATGTTGGCCAGGTCGGCGCCGGTCAGCCCGGAGGTCTGGCGGGCGACCATCTCGAGGTCGACGTCGCCGACCGGCTTGTTGCGGACGTGGACGCCGAGGATCTCCTCGCGCGCCCGCACATCCGGCGGGGCGACGTAGATCTGGCGGTCGAAGCGGCCGGGGCGAAGCAGCGCCGCGTCAAGCTTCTCGAGCAGGTTCGAGGCGGCGATGACGACGAGGCGGTCCGTCGAGTTGAAGCCGTCCATCTCGATCAGCAGCTGGTTCAGCGTCTGGTCCTTCTCGCCGGTGATGCCAAAGCCGCGCTGGCCGCCGACAGCGTCGAGCTCGTCGATGAAGATGATCGCCGGCTCGTTCTTGCGCGCGATGCGAAAGAGCCGCCGCACCCGCGCCGCGCCGAGCCCCGCGAACATCTCGACGAACCCGGCCGCGGACTGCGCGTAGAAGCGGGCGCCCGACTCGTGGGCGACGGCCTTGGCCAGCAGCGTCTTGCCGGTGCCGGGCGGCCCGTGCAGCAGCACGCCGCGCGGAACGCGCGCGCCGAGGCGTTCGAAGCGCTCCGGGTCGCGCAGGAACTCGACGACCTCCTGGAGCTCCATCCGCGCGTCCTCGACGCCGGCGATGTCGTCCCAGCCGACCGAGCTGGCGGAGTCCGGCTTGATCTCCGTCGGCTTGGTGCGCGGCAGCGAGCGCATCACGAAGATCAGCAGCGTGACCATCGCCGCCATGAAGATGATCGTCGCGACCGGCAGCCAGTCGGACGCGAACAGCTTGACGCTGTCGGAGAAGCTTGCGAGGAGCACCGCGAGAGATATCGGCGCGGGGCCGCCGTTACTGGAGTGTCAGCGGCGGTTCTTCGGCGGCCGGGGCGAGCATTCCCAGCACCAGGTCGCGGAAGAACACGGTCGCGAACTCGAGGTCGCGCACGTCGATGCGCTCATCGGCGCCGTGGATCAGCGGGTCGGTCTCGAAGCGCGTGCGCGCGCGGTGCGGGAAGAAGCCGTAGGCGGCGCACTCCGGGAACGCGTCGCGGAACGTGCGCGAGTCGGTGAAGCCGGGCAGCACCGTCGGGACGCAGATCGCGCTGGAGTCCTGCTCGCCGATCCAGCGACGGATGAAGTCGGCCATCGGCGAGTCGATCGGCGAGCGGTTGCCCATCACCTGCTCGGTCCACTCGAGCCGGTAGGGGCCGGGCCCGACGACCTCCTCGATCGCCTCCAGCGCGGCCGGCATGCCGAGGCCCGCGGGCACGCGGCAGTCGACGGCCAGGCGCGCCTGCGAGGGGATCACGTTGATCTTGTCGGAGGCGAAGATCCGCGTCGGCGCGAGCGACACGCCGAGCATCGGCTCGACCAGCGCCACCAGCCGCGGCTCGATCGCGCGCACGCGCTCGAGCGCGCCCGCCGCGTCGTCACCCTCGAGCGCTCCGATCGCCTCGAGGAACGCGCGCGGCTCGGCGGTCAGGTTGTAGGAGGGCTGGCGGGCGGCGAAGCGCTCGATGATCGGGCCAAGCTTGAGCAGGGCATTGTCGCCGAGGCGCGGCATCGCGGCGTGCGCGGCGACGCCCTCGGTGTGCAGCGCGAAGCGGAAGACGCCCTTCTCGGCGCAGCCGAGGCAGTACAGGCGCCGGCCGTCGTAGTCGATGATCCCACCACCGCCCTCGTTGACGAGCCAGTCGCAGCGGACCTTCTCGGGATGGGTCGCGGTCAGCCACTGCGCCCCCTCCGCGCCGCCGGTCTCCTCGTCGACGAGCACCACGACGAGCAGCGCACCGCTCCTCGGGCGCCAGCCGGTGCGCGCCAGCGAGCATGCCGCGACGACCTCGGCGGCGGTCTGGGACTTCATGTCGAGCGCGCCGCGACCCCACACGAAGCCGTCGTCGAGGTCCCCCGACCACGGGTCATGCGACCACTCCGACGCCGTGGCCAGCACCGTGTCGACATGCGAAAGCAGGCACAGGACCGGGCCCGGCAGCTCGCCGTCCAGGCGCGCGATCAGGTTGGGGCGCTCCGGGGTGCTGCCGAGCAGCTCGCAGGCGAAGCCCGCGGCGGTGAGGACCCCGGCGAGGTACTCCTGCGCCGCGCGCTCGTTGCCCGGCGGGTTGACGGTGTCGAAGCGGATCAGCCGCTGCAGCAACTCGACGGCCTCGCGCTGGAGCTCCGCGCCCATCCGGGCATCGTACGGGGGAGCGCCGCGGGCGGCGGCGAGGGCGCTCCGCTCGAGAAGTGATACTAGGTCGATGGAGCGTCTGTTCGAGGAGCCGCGAGACCCCAGCCCGCCCGCTCCGCTCGCGGTGCGGATGCGCCCGCACACGATCGACGAGCTCGTCGGGCTGGAGGCGCTGCTCGGCCCGGGGGCGCCGCTGCGCCGCGCGCTGGAGAGCGGCCGCCTGCACTCGATGATCCTCCACGGCCCGCCCGGCTCGGGCAAGACGACGCTCGCGCGGATCATCGCGACGAGCGCCGGCGCCGCGTTCGAGGAGCACAGCGCTGTCGACGCCGGGCGCGCCGAGGTCCGTGCGGTGATCGAACGCGCGCGCCATCGCGGCGGCGCGACCGTCTTCTTCCTCGACGAGATCCACCGCTTCAACAAGGCCCAGCAGGACGCGCTGCTGCCGGCCGTCGAGGAGGGCCTGGTCACGCTGATCGGCGCGACGACCGAGAACCCGCGCTTCGAGGTCAACAGCGCCCTGCTCTCGCGGGTGACCGTGTACACGCTCGAGCCGCTCACCGAGACCGAGATCGCGACCCTGCTGGAGCGCGCCCGCGAGCGCGGCGAGCTCGGCGAGCTCGAGCTCGACGCCGACGCCGTGGAGCTGCTGGCACGGCGCGCCGGCGGCGATGCGCGGATCGCGCTCGGTGCGCTCGAACGGGCCGCGGCGACCGGCGAGCGGATCGACCTGGCGGCGGCGCGCGCCGCGCTCGCCGGCGGGCTGGTCCGCTACGACCGCGCCGGCGACCAGCACTACGACACGATCTCGGCCTGGATCAAGGCGACGCGCGGCAGCGACCCCGACGCCTCGCTGTACTACCTTGCGACGATGCTCGAGGGCGGCGAGGACGCTCGCTTCATCGCCCGGCGGATGGTGATCCTCGCCTCCGAGGACATCGGCAACGCCGACCCCCAGGCGCTCGTCGTCGCCGTCGCGGCGGCGAACGCCGTCGAGCACGTCGGCCTGCCGGAGTGCACCTACGCGCTCGCCCAGGCGGCGATCTATCTGTCGCTGGCGCCCAAGTCCAATGCCGCCGGCAGCGCCCTGGCGGCGGCGCGCGATTTGATCCGCAGCGACGGCGCGCGCCGCGCCCCGCCGGCGCTGCGCGGCGCCGCCGACTACGACTACCCCCACGCCCGCCCCGGGCACACCAGCCCGCAGGAGCTGATGCCCGAGGGGCTCGAGGACGCCCGTTTCTACGCGCCCGACGAAGCCGAGGCCGCGCTGGCCGCCGCACTCGCGCGCGTGCGTGCCGCGCGGGGGCGCTCGACGGCGGGCACCGGCGGGGGGCCCGCGCAGTGAGCGGCACGCTCGCCGACGAGCTCGCAACCGTCACGCCGCTGTGGGCGCAGCTGCGGGTCGGTGACCGCGCGCGCTACCTCGAGCGCGCCGCGCAGGCGGTGATCGACGAGTTCGACGAGGTCTGCCTGAGCGTCGCCGCCGAATCCCAGCGCCCCCTGGCCGAGATCGCCGCGCTCGAGCTGCTCGGCGCGGTCGACGCGTTGCGCTGGCTGGCCGACAACGCCCGGCGCCTGCTCGGGGCGCATCGCTTCGCGCTGCCGCGCACGCTGCACCCGCTGACGCGGGCCAGTGCCGGCCACGCACCGGTCGGGGTGGTCGGCATCCGCGGCGCGCTCGGCGCGCCGTTCGCGCTGCCGCTGACCATGGTCGGCGCGGCGCTGCTCGCCGGCAACGGGGTGATCGTCGCGCCCGCCCCCGGGGCCAGCGCCGCCGCCGAGCGCCTCGTGCGCGTGCTCGCGCGCGCGGGTCTGCCGGAGGGCCTGGTCCGCGTCGCCGATGACTCACTCGATGGCTGTGCGCGGCTGCTCGACCTCGGCGGTGACCCGGCCGGGCCTGACGCGATGATCGTCCTCGCCGACGCCAATCTGGCGCACGCGATCGAAGGGGCGCTGTGGGCCGCCTGCGCCGGAGCGGGGCAGCTCGCCGGCTCGCTCAAGCGGATCTACGTGGCCGAGACCTGTTACGCGGAGTTCCTCGGGGGGC
>DATLQS010000013.1:0-2665 GCA_035535075.1 Solirubrobacteraceae bacterium | reverse complement strand
AGCTGGAGGAGCAGGCCCAACGCCAGGCAGACGAGGACAATGCGGCCCGCCTCGCGGAAGAACTGATCGGGCGTGAAATCGCCGCCGAGATCCTCGGTCCGGCCCTGCTCCTGGTCGAAGACATGCAGCCCGGTCTTCGCTTCTCTCACGACACGCTCCTGCTCGCCGATCGACCTCCGCCGCGCTGGTCCGATCGATCGCGGCGAGGCGGAAATAGCGAACGGGTGCATATGGAATCCATATCGGGCCGGCGCCGCGCGTATAGCGGCCGCATATAGGTCGGATGGATCGGGCGCGCGCCGCGACGGCGTCAACCCGTCGGCGCGCTCAGCGCCGGATCGGATGCCCCAGCTCGGCGAGCACCGCCGCGGCGCCGACGAGATCTTCGGTCTCGAAACCTTCGGAGAAGCGTTCGTACACGGACGCCAGCAGCGGTGTCGCGTCGCCGCGACGACGGTCCCGCCACAACCGCGCCAGGCTCGTCGCCGCCCGCAGTTCCCAGGCCGGAACGTCCTGCGCGCGCGCAGTCGCGAGCGCCTGCTCGAACGCCGCCTCCGCCGCCGCCTCGGCGCCGCCGGCGAGCGCGATCTCCCCGCTCGCCCGCTGCAACTCCGCCAGGCACCATCGCTCCGCGGTGCGCTCGCAGCGCAGCAGCCCTTCGGCGATGACGGCGGCGGCTTCGGCGGTCTCGCCGGCAGCGGCGAGACCACGCGCGAACGCCATGAGGAACACGGTCTGGTATTGTCCGAAACCGTCGCGCCGCAGCTCGTCGACCCCGGCGCGGAGCAGCGCCAGCCCCCGCGCGATATCGCCGCGACGGACCAGGATCTCGCCCTCGAAACAATCCGCATAGGAGCGCCAGACGCCGAGGGCGTGCATCGTCGTGTGCGCCCGCAGCATCGCTGCGTAGCGCTCCGCTGCCGCGAGATCGCCGGCCAGCAGCGAAACCGGGCACGCGGCCTGCGCCAGCGCGTTGCACAGCGACAGCATGTGGTTGATGGAAATCGCCCGCCGGACGGTGCTTTCGACGTGCTCAAGTGCCTGGTCGGCGAAGCCCCCCAGCCACAGGATCCGCGCCAGGGTGATGCGCGCCGTCACCCGCTGATCGAACTGGAAGCGGACGATATGGGACCACCTGACCGCGATCGGATAGTGCTCCAGAACGTCCTCGATACGTCCCCGCGCGGCCCCCTGGTCGCCGAGGAAGTGCAGCGAGGCGCCGATCATCCGCTCCGCCACCAGCCGGTCTGCCGCATCGCCGCTCATCGCGGTCAGCGCACGAAACCGCTCGGCGAGGCTCAGCACGTCGCGGAAGTCGCCGTGGTTGATGCGGTCGGCCCACAACACCCAGAGCGCGCGCAACTGATAGTCGGTGTTCCCGAGCTGTTCGGCGAGCCGCAACGCCGTCGCCGACGCCGACGCGCCGCCCTCCGTACCGGCGGTCGCGAACATCTCCGGCCAGGCGACGGCCGCGTGCAGTTGCATCCGGCGCCGCTCGTCCCCGCCCCGGATCCCATCCAGCGCCGCGCGCGCGCGTTCGACCCAGCCGAGGCATTCGTCGACCAGCGAAAGCTGGAGCCACAAGGGCACCGCCGCGACGGCGAGCGCGACGCCGACCGCTGCGTCCCCACCCGGCGAGAACGACCAGCCCAGGGCGGCACGCAGGTTGTCGATATGGCGCGCATAGGTCGCGAGCCACCCGGCGGTCGGCTGCGCCTCCCATTCGCGTTCCGCGCGCGCGAACAGGCGCTCATAGTATTGCGCGTGGCGACGTGCGAATTCCGCGGACTCCTGGCTTTCCTCCAGCTTCTCGCGCGCATAGGCGCGCGTGGTGTCGAGCAGACGGTAGTGCACGCCGCCATTGCCGGCTTCGGTCGCGATCAGCGATTTTGCAACCAGGCCCGCCACGCAGTCCTCGACGTCGCCCGCTTCCATCTCCGCGCCGGTCGCGACGGCGGCGGCGGCCACGAGTGTGAACACGCCGTTGAAGACGGACAGGCGGCACAGGGTCGCCTGCTCGGGCCGGGGCAGCAGCCCGTAACTCCAGTCGAGCGTCGCGCGCAGGGTCTGGTGGCGCGGCAGCGCGGTGCGGCGACCGCGGGTCAGCACGCGAAAGCGGTCGTCGAGCAGAGACGCCAGTTCCCCGAGGGTGAAGGTATCGAGCCGCCCGGCGGCGAACTCGATCGCGAGCGCGATGCCGTCCAGCCGCCGGCAGATCTCGGCGACGATCGGCGCGTCGCGGTCGGCGAGCCGCAATCCGCCGAGGCTCGCCGCCGCGCGTTCGACGAACAGTTGCACCGCCGGCGACGCGAGCGCTTCGTCCGCGGTAAGCGTGGCGGAGACGGGCGGCAGGCCGAGCGGCGACAGGCGCTGCACCCATTCGCCTTCGACGCGCAGCGGCTCGCGGCTCGTCGCCAGGATGGAGACACCGGGCGCCCCCTTGAGCAATGCCTCGACCAGGGCGGCGGTGGTTTCCACGAGGTGTTCGCAATTGTCGAGCACGATCAGCATCTGCTTCGCATGCAGGGACGCCGCCAGGTCCGAGACCGGGTCCTCGGTGCGGAGCGCGAGACCGAGCGCGGAGGCGAGCGCGCTCGGCACCAGCCCAGGCGTGCTGACGAGACCGAGATCGACGAAGGCCACCCCGTCCCGGTACGACCCCGCC
>DATLQS010000012.1:0-79888 GCA_035535075.1 Solirubrobacteraceae bacterium | reverse complement strand
CTAGTGGATCGAGCGGTAGTCAAGATGCACGACGCCACTCTCGTAGGCATCCGCGCGCGCGAGCGTGAATCTGGCCGCCTCGGCGCCGTCGGTGAACAGCCGGTCGCCCGAGCCCAGCGCCACCGGATACACGAACAGGTGCACCTCGTCAACCAGGCCGTCGGCGAGCATCGCTCGAACGAGGGTGCCGCTCCCGCTGACGTAGAGGTCTCCGTCGACGCGGGCCTTGAGCGCACCGATGGCCTCCGGCGCGTAGCGGCCGAGGATCGTCGAGTTGTTCCAGTCCGCCGTTTCGAGCGTCGCCGAGACCACGTACTTCGGCGAGTCGTTCATGAACGGAGCTCCCGGATCGTCCTCGGCGGTCCGGCTCGACCATGCCGGCGCGAACATCTCGAAGGTGCGCCGTCCCAACAGCAATGCCGTGCACGATCCCATGACTCCGGCGATGGCCTCGCCCATCTTCGGATCGAACGGGTAGTCCATCGTCCACGATGGCGACTCGAACACGCCATCCAGCGCGATGAACTCGTGTACCACGATGTTGCCCATGACTCCTCCTTGGGGTTCGCTGTGAGGTGAGGTCGATGTGCTCGTTCCCTTAGACCCACCCCGCCGCCAGAACTCATCGCCTGCGCGCCGCCCCGCTACGACTGGAAACGGTCGAGGCCACGCAGATCGATGCAGGTGACGCCACGGATCGTCACGAGCACCATCACGATCTCTTCGCAACCGGCGCAGCGGACGACGGTGCCCGGCGCTCGAAGATAGACCTCGAGCTCGGCCATCGGGTGGGTCGCACCGCAACTCGCGCAGACACCGTTCGCCGTCGTCATGTCCCGCCCGAAGACCACCTGCAGCAGACCGGCGATCGCGTTCCCGTCGAGTGTTGCCATCGCTCAATCGCCCGTGGGTCCGAACCGCTCGGTCCTGATCCGCCCGGGGTCGTGGCCAAGGGTGACGAGACTGCTCGCCGCCGTCTCGACGAATCCGCTTGGTCCGCAGATGTAGACGAGCGGCCGCTCCTCGGCCGACCAGCCCACCTGCTCCAGCATTCCCCCGTCGATTCGGCGCTGGAAACCGCGCCAGCCGTCGGGCGCCAGGCGGGTCAGCGTGAAACTGATGTCCACGCCGTCGCTGGTGCCAAGGCCGGCGAGCTCGTCCCGGTAGAGGATGTCGGCGAGTGTGCGGGCCGAGTAGAGCAGGCGAAGCGGTATGTCGCTCCGGCTCGCGCTGTGCTGGCGCAGCATCGAGCGCAGCGGCACGACACCCGACCCGCCGGCGACCAGCATCAGCGGTCCGCCCAGGGATCGCTCCCAGACGAAGTAGCCGCCGATCGGGCCGCGCAGTTCGAGCTGATCGCCCGCGCGCAGCTCATCGACGAGGTAGGGCGAGACCTCTCCGTCGTCCAGCCGCTCGACGGTCAGCAGCAGGTGGCCCTCGTCGGGAGCCGAGCCGATCGAGTAACTGCGCTGCGCCTGGTAGCCGTCCTCCGCGGTGAGTCGCACGTCGACGTGCTGGCCGGCCCGGTGCCCCGGCCAGCCGGGCAACTCGAGGACGATGCTCTTGGCCCGTGCCGTCTCGTCGATCAGCTCGCGCACCGTGGCCAGCTGCCAGTTCAGTCTCCCTGGTATCGCTGCTCCTGCCATGGGTCGCCGTGACTGTGGTAGCCGTAGTTCTCCCAGAAGCCGGGTTCATCGCGCTCGCGCAGCTCCAGGCCACGCACCCATTTCGCGCTCTTCCAGAAGTACAGGTGGGGGACCAGGAGACGCGCCGGGCCCCCGTGCTCCGGCGCCAGCGACTCGCCGTCGTAGCCGAAGACGACCCATGCCCTGCCCCCGGTCAGCTCGCCGCGCGGCAGATTGGTGGTGTAGCCGCCGTCGCTGAACGCCGTGACGTATCCGGCCCTCGTCTCGACCGCGCCGAGCAGCACGTCGAGCGATACCCCGGTCCACACGGTGTCGAGCTTCGACCATTTCGTCACGCAATGGATGTCCACCGTCACGGTCTCGGTCGGCAGCGAACGGAACTCCTCCCACGTCCAGGAGACCGGCGCGTCGACCGCGCCGCGGACGCTGAAGCTCCAATCCTCGAGGGCGGTGTGCGGCGTCGGTCCCGCCGACAGCACCGGGAAGTCGCCGGTGACGTACTGACCGGGCGGAACGCGCGCCGGATCGACGCCGGTGCGCCGGCGACCGACGAAGCCGCGGGAGATCGGTGCCATCGATGCCAGCCTAGCGCGAGCCGGTGCGAATGAACCAGGCGAGGGCGCCGGTTGCGCCCACGGCCGGCCCGTGCGCGCTGCTCCGGAGAAAAGCCCCTACCGCACGCGCCGGGCACATGCGAACATCGATCCGGACGAGGGAGGCGACGGACCGCCAGATGTCAGATGCATTCCTTGAGACGCCGGTGCTTGAACGGCTGTGGGCCGCGCTCGACATGCTGCTCGAAGCCGCCGAGCTCACGGCCGACGGCAGCGTCCTCGAGCTGAGCGTCGATACGGCCATCCGCGAGGTCGCCTGCGCGATCGTTGCTGCGAAGGCGGCGGCGCTGCCCGGGCGGCGTGAAGCGGATCGCGCTACGGGCGCAGCGGTCGGCGCTTCGCCCGACGGGCACTCGGGGGCCGCGGGAACCGGCTTCAGCCGCCCCCGTAGCTGACGACGAGGTCGGTCGCGATGCCGAGCAGGAAGCCGCCGGCGAGCAGATAGAGGCCCAGCTCGCGGTGGTTGTAGCGCCGGACGCCGGCCCAGATCTCCCCGACGACGTACAGGATCGCGCCCCCCGCGAGCGCGTAGAACGCCAGCTCAAGCGGCCCCGAGTGCACCTGGTAGCCGAGCATCGCGCCGAGGAATGTCGGCCCGCCGCCAACCAGCCCGGCCAGGCCCAGCCACTTCCACGACGGCCGCACCCCGCCGAGCGGGCCGACGATGCCGAACCCCTCGGTCGCGTTGTGCAGCGCGAAGCCGATGATCAGCATCGTGGCCAGCCCGATGGCGCCGGCTCTCGCGGACACGCCGATCGCGAGTCCCTCGGCGAAGTTGTGCAAGCCGATCGCGAAGGCGATCGTCATACCCGTGCGCAGGGCGTTCGCTCGCGCGAGCGCTGCCTCGCGATGCAGTTCCGCGTCGTCGGTCGCGATCAGGCCGCCGAGCGCTCCGCCGGCGATCGGCGGCGCCGCCGCGCGTCGCCCGCGCATCAGGCGGCGCTCGGCGCCGGCGATGCCGGCGGTCCCCGTGACGAAGCCCACGGCGAGCAGGGAGAACAGGCCGAGGACGTGTGCGAACCCGGTTCGCCCGGCCTTGAACTGGCCGAGCGTGGTCTGGATGATCGCCTCGGCGTGCCCCGTCACGTCCATGAAGATGAACGCGAGGATGCCGGCCGAGAACATCGCGAGCCCAACGCGCAGGCGCTCGTCGATTCGATGTACCCGGCCCACCGGGAGGCCGAGATAGATCGTTATGCCAGCGATTGCTCCGAGCAGGGCCGTTTCGGCGAAGCTCATCGACACCTCTATGTTAGGCACACCTAATTAGGTATGCCTAACTTTTACCACACGAGCGCCATGCGAGCGGCCGTCGCCGGTCGCGGCGGATCGCGGCGGCGATCAACCGGCCGGCGACACCGCGCTCGGGATCGCGAGCACCGGTCGCATGCTGTGCTGCAGCAGGGCGTGCGAGAGGGTGTTCGCGAGCGCCTCGCGCACTCCATGCAGCGAGCGCGTGCCGGTGATGATCACATCGACGTCGAGCTCCTGGGCGAGATCGACGACGGCTTCCCATACGGTGGTCCGTAGCGACGCCGTATGCGGGGTGGCCCGCATCCCGGCGTCCTCGGCGAGCTTCGCGCCGGCCGCCGCCAGCGCCGCGGAGTCGGTCTCGATGCCGGCGTCAGCCTCGCCGATATCCTCGCCGAGATACGGGCCAATCGCCGCGTAGCGCGCGACGATCCGCTCGAGCGGCTCCCAGACGTTGAGCACGTGCGCGTGTGCGTTGGGGAACAGCGCGGCGGTCACCGCGATCGCGTGCTGGGCGCGGTCGGATCCGTCGTAGCAGATCAGGACTGTGCGGAAGTCAGCGCTCACGGTCACCCTCTGTTCCTGTCGCCGGCGTCGGGCTGCTCGCTCGGGACCCTACCCTAGAACCGGCCTCATCCTCGGAGTCGCGTGCCGGGTGCGTCTGGCGGCCCGGTCGCGCGCGGCGACGAGACGGTGAACCTCGGACGGGCCGTCGTCGCGAGTCAAGCCAAGAGCGATCGTGTCTGATTGCGCAAACGACCCACAGCGAGAAAAAATGAGTATTGGACATACCACGGAACCCATCGTAGCCTGTTCTTTCCTCTCCTCCCCGTGCAAGGCTCCCGTGAACCCTCTTCACACCCCCGGGGGCCTTGCACATTTAACGGGCCGGGTGACAGCGGACCGGCCCGCTAGGTCGGACGCCGCGGCGCGCGCGCGGGTCGCGCCACCGCGAGGAACGCGTCACGCACCGGCGAGCCGGCGCCGGCTCGCCAGGCGACCGACAGCTCGATCGTCTGCGTCGCCCCGGCGATCGGCCGGAACGCGACGTCGCTGCGATCGACCTGGCCGACCGACGTCGGCACGAGCGACACACCGAAGCCCCCGGCCACCAGGCTGATGATCGTCTGCATCTCGGCGACCTCGAGGACGTCCTCGGGCACGCCGCCGGCCTCGCTCATCGCCGCGGCGAGGCTCGCGTAGAGGCCCGGGGCCTCGCGGCGCGCGAGGATCACGAACGCCTCGCCGCGCAGGTCCTCGGCGCGCAGGCGACGTCGCGCGGCGAGCCGATGGTCCGACGGCAGGGCGGCGACCAGGCGCTCGCGCTGGATCGTCATCAGCTTGAGCTGGGGGTCGATCTCGGACTCCGCCATGGGCCCGCGGATCACGCCGATGTCGAGCTCGCCGCCGACCAGCGCGTGCAGCTGCGCGACGGTGGGCAGCTCGCGCAGGACCAACTCGACTCCGGGATGGCCGGCGCGGAACTCGCGCAGGATGTCGGGCAGGGTCGGGCTGAACATCGCGGAGCCGACGAATCCGATCGAGAGCGTGCCCAGTGACCCGCGCGCGACGTGCCGCGCGCGCTCTGCCGCCCGCTCGACCGCCGCGAGAATCGATCGCGCGTCGTCACGGAAGCCTTCACCGGCACTCGTCAGCGTGACCCGTCGGCGATTGCGCTCGAGCAGCGTCACGCCCAGCTCGCGCTCGAGTGCTCGGATCTGCTGGCTGAGTGGCGGCTGGGAGATATGCAGGCGCGTCGCCGCGCGATGAAAGTGCAACTCCTCGGCGACCGCGAGGAAGTAGCGGAGGTGGCGCAACTCCATGAACGGGAACCCTACGCCCGCGCGATGCGCGGATGCGCGAGAATCTCGCTGGAGAGCGAATGCCCGACGACACCGCGCCCGCCACCCAGCTCACCTCCGCGCACGCCGACGCGATCGAGATCTTTGCCGAGGTGCTCGCGCAGAGCGAGGAGGAGGGGCTCGGCGACGACTTCTACAGCCGCCTGTGCGAGGGGATCACGCGCTGCACGGCGCTGCGCCGGGTCGTGATCTTCCGCTACGACTCAGCGCGGCGGCGGATCCTCGCCGCCGGCAGCTTCGGCGTCGACCTGGCGCTGTTCGCCGGTGACTTCTTCACGCTCGAGTCGGCGGCGCTCGCGCGCCAGGCGCTCGAGGAGGATCGCGTGCTGGAGATCGCCGAGGATCTCGAGAGCCAGCTCCCCGCGGAATACGTCGCGCGTCTGGAGGCGCGCACCGTGGTGTGCTCGCCGATGTCAGCGCGCGGGCGCTGGCTCGGGGCGATCCTCGGCGATCGCGGCGGCGATGGGCCGCCGCTGACCGCGTCCGAGCGCGAGGTGCTCTGGATCCTCGGCAAGATGGCCGCGCTCGCAGCGATGGCACGAGCCGCGACCCGCCAGCACGAACGCGCGATGGCGCTCGAGCAGCGGATCGACCTGGCGCGCGAGGTGCACGAAGGGGTCGTGCAGCGGCTGTTCGGCGTCTCGCTGGCGCTGTCCGGCGACCAGCCGTTCGACGAGGAGACACGACGGCGTTGCGCCGAGGAGGTTCAGCTGGCGCTCGGCGACCTGCGCACGGCGATGCAGCGGCCGCTGGGTCGCTCGGCGGCCGCCACCAAGACGACGCTCGACGAGGAGATTGCACGGCTGCGCCATGAATACCCGGAGCTCGGGATCGCGCTCGAGGGCGACAACGGCGTGCTCGCGGCGCCCGCCGCCCTCGAGCCACTCGCCCAGTCGGTGCTCGCGGAGGCGATCCGCAACGCACACAAGCACGCCGAGGCCTCCCGCGTCGGCGTGCGCACCGAGATGCACGACGGCACCTTCGTCCTCGAGGTGACCAACGACGGCGTCAAGGGCGACGGCGAGGCGGCCGGCATGGGGCTGCGCCTCGCCGGGTTCGAGGCGCTGCAGGCCGGCGGCCTGCTCGAGTTCGGGGCGCGCGAGGGTGACCGCTGGCAGGTCCGCCTGGTCGTGCCCTACGAGGAGTCATGAGCATCACGCCGGAACAGCCCGAGGTCATCGACGACCAGACCAAGCTGAGGATCCTGATCGTCGACGACCACGACGTCGTCCACTGGGGGTTTCGCCTGATGCTCGGCAACCAGCCGTGGGTCGAGCGCGCGCTCAGCGCGCGCACGGGGGAGGAGGCCTACGTCCTCGCGGAGCGCTACAAGCCGGATGTCGCGCTCGTCGACCTGTTCATCGGCGAGGAGTCGGGGCCGGAGATCAGCCAACAGCTGCGCGAGCGCTCGCCGACGACCAAGGTCCTGTTGATCAGCGGCGCCGGCCGGATCTCGCCTGGCGCCGCCAAGGCGGCGGGCGCATCGGGCTTCATCCCCAAGGATTGGGGGGCTGCTGACATCTCGCGCGCGGTGCGCATGGTCGGGCTCGGGATGACCGTCTTTCACCCGCAGAACGACGACCCCGCGGCGTCGCTCTCGCCACGCGAGCGCGAGGTGCTCGACCTGATCGCCCGCGGATCCACCAACCGCGAGATCGCGGCGGCGTTGCACCTGTCGCCGCACACGATTCACGAGCACACCAGCACGCTGTATCGCAAGCTCGGCGCCCGCAACCGCGCCGACGCGGTGCAACGAGCCAACCGCGCGGGCCTGACCGAGTAGCCGCGCAGCGAGTTCGCGGGGCGTGCGCTGACGGCACACCCCCCACTTGGGGGGGGTCGACCCCCCCAGGGCGGGGGTGATGCGCCGCCGCGAGGATGAAGACGCCCCACCAGGCGCGATGATGTCGGCGTGCGTGTCGATCGGGGCTCGGCGGTGCTGTTTCCGGGGCAGGGGGTGTCGGTGGCGCGGTCGAAGGAGCGCGTGGCGCTGGCCCTGCCGGCGCTGCTCGAGCTGGCCGGCGAGCTGATCGGCGACGACTGCTTCGAGCGTGCCGGGGAGTCCACGCGATTCGCGCAGCCCGCTATCTTCCTCTCCAGCCTGGCGGCGTTCCTCGAGCTCGAGGACGCGCAGGAGGCGGTGGCATTCGCCGGACACTCGCTGGGCGAGCTCTCGGCGCTTGCCGCGGCCGGAGCGCTGGCATGGGAGGACGCGCTGGGTCTGGTGGTGCTGCGCGGTCGGCTGATGGACGAGTCCGGCCGCTCGAGCGGCGACGGCAGCATGCTGGCGCTGTTGAAGAGCACGCCCGAGGTGGCCGCCGAGGTCGCGGCGGCGGCCGGGGTCTGGGTGGCCAACGACAACGCGCCGGGCCAGACCGTGCTCGCCGGACCGCGCGCCGGGTTGCGCTCTGCGGCGGGGATCGCCCGCGAGCGGGGCGTGCGGTCACTCGCGCTCGACGTCACCGGGGCGTTTCACTCGCCGTGGATGGCGGCGGCACAGGCGCCGTTTCGCGAGGCGCTCGACCGCGTCGCGGTCAGCGAAGCGGCGGTCACCGTGTTCTCGGGCCTGACGGCTCAGCCCTTCGTCGACCTGCGCGACGAGCTGACGCGCGCCCTGACCGGACCGGTTCGCTGGCGCGAGACGATGCTGGGGCTCGCCGCGCACGGCGCCGAGCGCTTCGTCGACGTCGGCCCCGACCAGGTCCTCGCCCGGCTGGTGGCGCGCAACGTCGAGGGAGCGGCGGCCGTCGCGCTCGAGGAGCACTATGTCGGCGGCGCCTGAGCGCAGCCCGATGCGGCACGAGCCCGTCGGTGGGGGCGCCGGGATCGTGGGACTCGGCAGCGCGCTCCCTGAGCGTGTCGTGTCCAATGCCGAGGTCACGGCGTCGATCGGCGTGGACGATGACTGGATCGTGCGCCGCACCGGGATCCGCGAGCGTCGCTATGCCGAGCCCGGTGCCCGGCTGAGCGACCTCGCCGCGGCGGCCGGGCGGGCGGCCCTCGCCGACGCCGGCATGACCGGCGACCAGGTCGACCTCGTGCTCGTCGCCAGCTGCTCCCAGGACTCGGTGATGCCCAACGCCGCACCGCAGGTCGCCCACGCGCTGGGCGCCGAGGGGGCCGCAGCCTTCGACATCGGCAGCGCCTGCACCGGCTTTCTCGCGGCGCTTGCGGCGGCGCGCGCGATGCTCGTCTCGGGCGCGGCCCGCAACGCGCTGGTGGTCGGCGCCGAGATCATGTCGCGCCACGTCGACCCGCGCGATCGCAACACGGCGGCGCTGTTCGGCGACGGCGCCGGCGCGATCGTCGCCACGGCCGGGGCGCCCGGCGAGCTGGGGCCGGTCGTGCTCGGCAGCGACGGCTCGCGCGCCGAGTTGATCGTCGCCGATCGCGAAACCCAGCTGCTCGCGATGGACGGCCACGAGACGTTCAAGCAGGCCGTCAAGCGGCTGGCCGAGGCTTCGACGGCCGCCTGCGAGGCGGCCGAGGTCGAGCTCGGCGATCTCGACCTCTACGTCTACCACCAGGCCAACACACGGATCCTCGCTTCGCTCGCGGACCGCCTCGAGCTCGATCCGGCGAAGGTCGTCGAGTGCATCGCGACGGTCGGGAACACCTCGGCGGCAAGCGTGCCGCTGACGCTCGAAAAGGCGCGCGTCGAGGGCCGCCTCGGTGCCGGCATGCGCGTGCTGCTGGCCGCCGCGGGGTCGGGCTTCACCTGGGGCGCGAGCGTGATCGAATGGGGGATCGGATGAGCCACGCTCGCCCGGAGGGAGCATCGGCACTCGTGACGGGCGGCTCCCGCGGGATCGGCGCGGCGATCGCCGGCGCGCTCGCCGCCGACGGCTGGCCGGTCGCCGTGAACTACCGCAGCGCCGCAGCGGAGGCCGCGGCGACCGTCGCTTCGATCGAAGCGAGCGGAGGACGCGCCGTGGCGATCGCCGGCGATGTCGCCGATCCGGCGGTGGCGGCGCTGCTGCTCGACGCCGCGGCCGAGGCACTGGGCGGCCCGGTGCTCGCGCTCGTCAACAACGCCGGCGTGCGCGCCGACGGCCTGGCGCTGTCGCTGAGCGACGAGGACTGGCGGATCGTGCTCGACACCAACCTCGGATCGACATACCGCCTGACCCGGGTTGCGCTGCGCGCGATGATCCGCGCGCGGTTCGGCCGGGTGATCAACATCGCCTCGGTCGTCGGACCGCGCGCCAACGCCGGGCAGGCCAACTACGCCGCCTCCAAGGCGGCGGTGATCGCGTTCACGAAGACCGCGGCGGTCGAGGTCGCGCGCCGCGGTGTCACGATCAACGCCGTGGCCCCCGGTCTGATCGCCACCGACATGACACAGGACATTCCGGAGGCGTTTCGTGAGAAGGTGCCGGCAGGGCGCGCCGGGACACCGGAGGAGGTCGCTGCGGCGGTTGCCTTCCTGGCCTCGGAGCGCGCCGGCTACATCACCGGCAGCACCGTATACGTCGACGGCGGCCTGTCCGCCTGATCGCAACGAAAGGACCCTCATGGCAGACCTGACCACCGAGCAGATCGAGAAGGTCATCACCGACTCGCTGATCAGCTTCGGCGCAAACGCCGAAGACATCAACCGCGACGCCGAGCTCGCGGCGCTCGACATCGACTCGCTCGACCTCGCCGAGCTCTCGCAGATCATCGAAGAGCACTTCGGTGTCGAGCTGACGAGCGCGGATGTCGCCGAGATCACGACCGTCGGCGACGCCATCGACCTCGTGGCGGAGCGCGGCTGAGGCGATGACCGAGGTCGTCGTCACCGGGATCGGGGCGATCACGCCGCTCGGGCTCGGCGCCGCCACGCTGCACGAGCGTTGGGCGGCCGGGGTCTGCGGGATCGAGGACGGCGAGGGCCGCTGTCGCGAGTTCGTCGCGACCGATCACCTCTCGGTCAAGGAGGCGCGCCGCGCGGATCGCTTCACGCAGCTGGCGCTCGTCGCCTCGGTCGAGGCGCTGACCGACGCCGGCTGGGGCGAGGAGCTGCCCTACGAGGCGACCAGGATCGGCTCGATGATCGGCACGGGGATCGGCGGAATCGGCACGATCGAGGCCAACGACCGGGCCATGTTCGAGCACGGGCCCAAGCACGTGTCGCCGCTGGCGGTGCCGCTGATGATGGGCAACGCCGCCGCGGCCGCGGTCAGCATGCGCCACGGCCTGAGGGGCCCGAGCTTTGGCACCGTGTCGGCCTGCTCGTCCGGTGCCGACGCGATCGGTACGGCGATGCGCGCGATCAAGTACGGCGACGCGCTCGCGGTGGTCGCGGGCGGCGCCGAAGCCGCGCTCACGCCGCTTTCGCGCGCCGCCTTCGGGGCGCTGGACGCGCTGTCGGTTTCCGGCATTTCGCGGCCGTTCGACGCGCGCCGCGACGGCTTCGTGATGGGTGAGGGCGCGGGCGTGCTGGTGCTCGAGAACGGCGACGCCGCGCAGGCGCGCGGCGCGCGCGTCCTGGCCGTGCTGCGGGGCTATGGAGCGACCGCGGATGCCCATCACGTCACCGCGCCGCACCCGACCGGCGAGGGTGCCGCCGCGGCGATCGCACGGGCGCTCGAGGATGCCGGGGTGCAGCCGAGCGAGATCGTCTATGTCAATGCGCACGGCACCTCCACGCCGCTGAACGATCGCGCCGAGACGACCGCGCTGAAGACGGCGCTCGGCGAGCACGCCAAGACCATCCCGGTCTCCTCGACCAAGTCGGCCATCGGGCACCTGCTCGGCGCCGGCGGCGCGGTGGAGGCCGCGGCGACGATCCTCGCCTTGCGTGCCGCGCTGATTCCGCCTACGCTCGGATGGGCGGAGCGGGACCCGGACCTCGATCTCGACTACGTACCGGACCGCGCGAGACCGCTGGACCTCAGCGAAGGGCGACGGCCAATCGCGATCTCCAACTCATTCGGCTTCGGCGGTCACAACGCCGTGCTGTGTCTGGAGGCAAGATGACACTCGCACTCGTCCCACGACCCGATGAGCGGCTGACTCCGATGGAGCGCCTCGAGGTGCTCTGCGATCCGGGGTCGCTGGACCTCCTGCGCACCGAGGTGCTCTCGCGGCGCATGGGTGAGAAGGCGCGGCCTGGCGACGGTGTGCTCGGCGCCACCGGGCGCGTCGACGGCCGTGCGGTGGCCGTGTTCGCCCAGGACGCCTCGTTCGCCGGCGGCTCGCTCGGTGAAGCGCACGCCGAGACGGTGGTCGCCGTGCTCGAGCTCGCCGAGCGCTCGCGGGTGCCCGTGATCGGTTTCGTCGAATCGGCGGGCGCGCGGATGCAGGAAGGGCTCGCGGCGCTCAGCGGGTACGCGAAGATCTTCCGCAAGCACGTCGCCCTGTCGGGGTACGTGCCCCAGATCTCGGTGATCTGTGGGCCGTCGGCCGGCGGCGGCTCCTATGCCCCGGCGCTGACCGACTTCGTGATCATGACCGAGACGGCAAGCATGTTCCTGACGGGCCCCGGGGTGGTCGCAAAGGTCACCGGCGAGGACGTCGACACCGCGCAGCTCGGCGGCCATCGCGTGCATGAGCGCAACGGCGTCTGCCAGCTCGTCGCCCCGACCGACGTCGACGCGGCGCTGCTCGCGCGCGATCTGCTCGACTACCTGCCGCAGAACTGCGACGAGCGTCCGCTGCGCTGGCCGACGGTCGATCCGCCCGGCTACCTGCCGGACAGCGTCGTGCCGCCGGAGGACCGCAAGGTCTACGACGTGCGCGAGGTCGCGCGGGCGCTGCTCGACGGCGGCCGGATGCTCGAGATCTCGCCCCGCTGGGCACGCAACGTCGTCTGCGCCTTCGGGCGCCTGGACGGGCGCTCGATCGGCCTCGTCGCGAACCAGCCGCGCTACCTCGGCGGCGTGCTCGACGTGGACGCCTCGCAGAAGGCGGCCCGCTTCGTGCGGACCTGCAACCTGTTCGGCATCCCGCTGCTCGTGCTCGTCGACACGCCGGGCTTCCTGCCCGGCACCAAGCAGGAGAAGCTCGGCGTGATCCGCCAGGGGGCAAAGCTCGTGTACGCGTTCTCGGAATGCACGGTGCCGCGCGTCACGGTGATCCTGCGCAAGGCGTTCGGCGGCGCCTTCATCGCGATGAACAGCAAGGGCCTGGGCGCCGACTTCGTCTTCGCGTGGCCGTCGGCGCAGCTCGGTGTGATGGGCGCGCCGCAGGCGGTCGAGATCATCAACCGCCGCGAGATCGAGGCGGCGGAGGATCCGCTGGGGGCGCGCGACGCGTTCGCCTCGAGCTACGCCGCCGAGCACCTGCATCCGGGCGCGGCGACCGCCGACGGCTACGTCGATGAGGTGATCGCCCCGAGCGAGACGCGCGCCCGCGTGGCTGCCGCGCTGGCCGCGCTCGATTCCGCGGCGCTGCGCCGCTGGCCGGCCGGGAACATCCCGCTGTGAGCCTGCTGGCCGGCAAGCGGCTGCTGATCACCGGGGTGCTGACGCGCGGCTCGATCGCCTTCGAGGTCGCGCGCCAGGCGCAGGAGGACGGGGCCGAGATCGTGCTCAGCGGCTTCGGTCGTGGGCTGCGGTTGACCGAGCGTGCCGCCAAGCACCTGCCCGATCCGCCGGACGTCCTCGAGCTCGACGTCAACGAGCCCGAGGACCTCGCCCGCATCGCGGCGGAGCTCGGCGCGCGCTGGGGCGAGCTGGACGGTGTGCTGCACGCAATCGCGTTCGCGCCGGCCGATGCCCTCGGCGGCGGGTTTCTCGACACGCCCGCGAGCAGCGCGATCGTCGCCTTCCAGACCAGCGCGTTCTCGTTGAAGGCGCTGGCCGCGGCGCTCGCGCCGTTGCTCGAGGCGGGCGAAGGCGGCGGCTCGGTCGTCGGCCTGGACTTCGACGCCAGCGTCGCCTGGCCGGTCTATGACTGGATGGGCGTCGCCAAGGCCGCGCTCGAGAGCGTCTCGCGCTACCTGGCGCGCGACCTCGGCCCGCGCGGTGTGCGCGTGAACCTCGTCTCGGCCGGGCCGATCGAGACGATCGCGGCGGGCGGGATCCCGGGATTCGACGAGCTCGCGTCGCTCTGGCGCTCGGGCGCGCCGCTGGGCTGGGACACCCGCGATGCCGCTCCGATCGCCGCTGCCGTGTGCTTTCTGCTGAGCGACCACGCTCGGGCGATCACCGGCGAGATCCTGCACGTCGATGGGGGATTTCACGCGATCGGTGCGCCGCTGCGGTGAGCGAGACCGTCCTTCTCACCGGCGCGACCGGGTTTCTCGGGATGGAGCTTCTCGCGCGGCTGATCGAGCGGGGGGACACCGACGTCGTCTGCCTGGTCCGGGCGCCGTCCGCGGACGCCGCCGCCGAGCGCCTCGCGACGGTCTTCGCCCGCCTCTACGAGGAGCGGCCCGAGGCCGTCGAGCGGGTCACCGCGGTCGCCGGCGATGTGTCGGCGGACGACCTCGGCCTGGACTCCCGCGACCGCGAGGCGCTGATCGCGAAGGTCACGAGCGTCGTGCACTGCGCCGCGTCGATCTCGTTCGACCTGACGCTCGAGGAGGCGCGCCAGGTCAACACCGGCGGGGCGATCCGGATGCTCGAGCTGAGCCGTGCGATCGCCGCCTCGGGCGGCCTGCGACGTCACCTGCACGTGTCCACGGCGTATGTCGCCGGGCGCTACCGCGGGCTCTTCCGGGAGACCGATCTCGACCTTGGCCAGGGGTTTCGCAACACCTACGAGCATTCGAAGTTCGACGGCGAGCAGGCGATCGGTGCGGCCGCCGGCGAGCTGCCGCTGGTGATCGCTCGGCCGAGCATCATCGTCGGCGACAGCCGCAGCGGCTGGACGTCGGCGTTCAACGTGATCTACTGGCCGATGCGGGCGTTCTCACGCGGGCTGATGGATGAGGTGGCGATCGATCCCGACGGTCTCGCCGACATCGTCCCGATCGACTACGTCGCCGACGGCCTGATGGCGCTGCTCGACGCCGAGTCGGTCAGCGGCACGGTGGCGCTGGTCGCCGGTGCCGCCGCGCCGACCAACGCCGAGCTGATCGAACTCGCGTGCCGGCAGTTCGGCCGCGAGCCTCCACGGATCGTCGCCGACCCGGCCTCGCGCCTGCAGGAGACCGACCTCTATGTCCCCTACTTCGGGATCGGCGCGACGCTCGACGACGCACGGGCGCGCGAGCTGCTCGAACCGCTGGGCCTGGCCGCGCCGCCGCTGCGCGACTACTTCGCGACGCTGATCGACTACGCCGAGCGCGCCCGCTGGGGCAAGCGCCAGATCACCCGCGAGGCCGCGGCCGCGACCGCCTGACGGGCAGCGCAGCCGCGCGGAGCACCCATTCCGCCCTCTTGTATGTAAGTATGCAGGGGTGACCGACATGCGCATCGACCGTCTGCGGCGTGGCTCGGGGGCCGGCCCCGCGAGCCGTCAGGTCTACCGCGCGCTGCGCGATGCGATCATCGCCACCGAGTTCGAGCCGGGACAGCGGATCTCCGAGAACGAGCTCGCCGAGCGCCTGGCCGTCAGCCGCACACCGGTCCGCGAGGCGTTGATCCGCCTGCGCGACGAGCGCTTCGTCCAGATCGTCCCCCAGCTCGGCACCTTCGTGACGAGAATCAGCGCCGCCGCGGTGGAGGACGCCCAGTTCATTCGCGAGTCGCTCGAATGCGCCGCCGTGCGCCTTGCGGCGACGCGCGCCGACGACGCCGACATCGCGGCGCTGGGCGGGCTGGTGCGCCGCCAGGCCGAGGTCAGCGAGTTCGGCGACCACGAGCACTTCGCGGTGCTCGACGACGAGTTCCACGCGGCGATCTGCGAGCTGGCCGGACGCCCGGTGGCGTGGGAGGTCGCGCAACGCGTCAAGGGGCACCTCAACCGCGTGCGTCGCCTGAGCCTGCCCCAGCCGCGCTACCTTGCCGAGATGGTGGCCGAGCATCGCCTGGTGCTCGAGGCGCTCGACCAGCGAGACCCCGACGCGGCCGAGGCGACACTGCGCCACCACCTGCGAATGGTGCTCTCGGCGCTCCCGGCGATCCGTGCACAACACCCCGACTACTTTGAAGAGGAGCGCCCCTGATGGCGATCGCGACCGCGACGTTGCGCGAGCTCTATGAGCAGATGCTGTTGATCCGCGCCTTCGAGACCGAGGCGGAGCGCCAGTACAAGGCGGCGCACATCGGCGGTTACTGCCATCTCTCCTCGGGCCAGGAGGCGGCCACGGTGGGCGCGACGCACGCGCTCGACGCCGCCGACCTGCTCGTGACCGGCTACCGCTGTCACGGGTTCGCGCTGGCACGCGGCGTACCGGCGGATGCCGTGATGGCCGAGCTGTTCGGCCGTGTCGATGGGTGCGCACACGGCCGTGGCGGGTCGATGCACCTGCTCGACGTCGCCCGCGGCTACTACGGTGGCTGGGGGATCGTCGCCGGCCAGCTGCCGATTGCCACCGGCCTCGCGCTGGGCCTGGTGCGCCAGGGGCGCCCGCAGGCCGTCCTGTGCGAGCTCGGCGACGGGGCGATCAACATGGGCGCGTGGCACGAGTCGCTGAACCTCGCCGCGGTCTGGCGGCTGCCCGTCGTCTTCCTGGTGATGAACAATGAGTACGGCATGGGCACCAGCGTGGAACGCGCGTCGGCAGTGACCGACCTCTACCGCCGCGCCGCCGCCTACGACCTGCCGGCCGAGCGCGTCGACGGCGACGACCTGCTGGCCGTAGCGCAGGCCGCGGCGACGCTGCTCTCCGGCGCGCGCGAGGATCGGCGAGCCGCCGTACTCGAGCTCGTCACCTACCGCTACCGGGGGCACTCGGTCGCCGACGCCGGCCTGGCCTACCGGACCCGCGGCGAGATCGATGAGCACATCCAGCGCGACCCGATCTTCCGCGTGCACTCGCTGCTCGCCCAGGAGGGCCTGCCCGACTCCGAGCTCGACGACCTGCTGGCGGTGGCCGAAGAGACCGTGCAGGCGGCGGTCGAAGCGGCGCTGGCCAGCCCGCCGCCGGAGATCAGCACGCTGGCGAACGGCATGTATTCGCCCGGCAGCGCTGCGCAGTTCGCGCGGATGCTGCCCGGGGCGCCATTCGGCGAGCGAGAGCTGGTCTTCGCAGGAGGTTTGGGAGAGTGAGCACGACCGAAACACCGCCCCGCGTCGAGGCCTCGGGCGGCGCGGGCACCGAGGGATTCGCGATGATGACCTACCGTGAGGCGCTGCGTCTCGCGATGCGCGAGGAGATGCTCCGCGACGAGCGGGTCTTCGTGATGGGCGAGGAGGTCGGCGTCTTCGACGGCGCCTACAAGGTCACCGCCGGCCTGCTCGCGGAGTTCGGGGCTGAGCGGGTACGCGACACGCCGATCTCCGAAGAGGGGTTCGTCGGCGCGGGCGTGGGAGCGGCGATGCTCGGCGAGCGCCCGATCGTCGAGATCATGACGATCAACTTCCTGCTCGTCGCGATGGACCAGGTGATCAACCATGCCGCCAAGATCGGCGCGATGTTCGGCGGCGAGGCGCGCTGTCCGCTGGTCATTCGCACGCCCAACGGCGCCGGCAACCAGCTGACCGCGCAGCACTCGCAGTCCTTCGAGGGGTGGTTCGCCTCGACGCCGGGGCTGAAGGTGCTCGCCCCGGCGTCCCCCGCGGACGCCAAGGGGCTGCTCAAGGCCGCGATCCGCGATGATGACCCGGTGCTCGTCGTTGAGAACCTGGCGATCTACAAGGAGCGGGGCGAGGTGCCGCTCGACCCCGAATTCGTTACGCCGATCGGGCTCGCCAACGTCGCTCGCGTAGGAAGCGACATCACGCTGGTCGCCCATTCCTACGCGACGGTGCGGGCCCTGCACGTCGCCGAGCGCCTGCAGCGCGACCACGGCATCAGCGCGGAGGTCGTCGACCTGCGATCGCTGCGCCCGCTCGACGTCGAGACGGTCGCCGCGTCGGTGGCCAAGACGAGCCGCGCCGTGTGCGTCGAGGAGGGCTGGCCGACCTACGGTGTCAGCGCCGAACTCGCGGCCCGGATCCAGTACGCGTGCTTCGACGACCTCGACGCGCCGGTCGAGCGTGTCGGGATGGCCGAGGTTCCGATGCCCTACGCCAAGGAGCTGGAGAACGCTGCGCTGCCCAACGAGGCCCGCATCGAGGCGGCGGTGCTCGCGACGCTGGGACACGGCGCATGAGCGAGGTCGTGATGCCTCGCCTCTCCGACTCGATGGAGGAGGGGACGATCCTCAAGTGGTTGAAGTCGTCCGGCGATGAGGTTCGCCTGGGCGAGGCGATCGCCGAGATCGAGACCGACAAGGCCACGATGACCTACGAGGCCGATGCCGCCGGGTTCCTGCAGATCGTCGCCGCCGAGGGGGAGACCCTGGCGATCGGCGCCGTGATCGCCAACATGGTGGCCTCGCCGGAGGAGGCGTCCGGGGCGGTCGCCGAGAGCGCCGCCGCCGCAGCGCCCGCCGCAGCCCCGCCGGCGCCGGCGGAGGCGCCCGCGGAGGCCGAGCGTGAGCTCGTCCCGGCCGCCGCCGCCGCGGCTGAGCGCGAGCCCGCCCTCGAGGTCGCCGCGCCCGCCGAGCCCGGAGGGCGTGTCAAGGCGTCGCCGGTGGCACGACGGATCGCCGCCGAGCTCGGCGTCGATCTGGCGCGGGTCGTCGGCAGCGGGCCGGACGGCCGGGTCGTCAAGGCCGATGTCGTGGCCGCCGGCAACGGAGCGGCGGCCGCCACGCCGCCGGCAGCCGCGGACGCCACCGGACCGGGTGCCAAGGGCGCCGTCGAGGTGATCGAGCCGAACCGCACGCAGCAGCTGATCGCCCGCCGGATGGCGAGCGCCAAGGCGACGATTCCCGAGTTCCAGGTCACCGTCGAGGTCGATGCCGAGGCGGCGTTCGAGCTGCGCGAGCAGCTCCGCGGGCAGGCGGAGCCGCTGCCGTCGCTCAACGATCTGGTGATCAAGGCGTGCGCACTGGCATTGCGGGTGCACCCCGGTGTCAACGCCGCCTACGTCGATGGGCACTTCGAGCGCTACGGGCGTGTCAACATCGGCATGGCGGTGGCCAGCGAGGGGACGCTCGTCGTTCCGACCGTGTTCGACGCGGACGCCAAGTCGCTGACCGAGATCGCGCTCACCACGCGCGAACTCGCGGCGAAGGTGCGCGACGCGACGGTCAGCCCGTCCGAGGTGGCCGGCGGGACGTTCACCGTCTCCAATCTCGGCATGCTCGGGGTGGCGCGCTTCACCGCGGTGATCAACCCGCCGCAGGCCGCGATCCTGGCGGTCGGGGCGGCAAACCCGCGCGCGGTGGTGGGAGCCGACGGCAGCGTGAGCGCCCGGCGGGTGATGGAGCTGACGATCTCGGCGGACCACCGGATCGTCTACGGCGCCGCCGCAGCCGACTTTCTCGCCACCGTGCGCAAGCGGCTCGAGCGTCCCGCCGGGCTGTTGCTCTGACCGCGCCGCGCGCGCACGACATTGCGCACCTGCGCGCGCCCAACGCCGGCCCCTACACGCTGAGCGGCACCAACAGCTGGATCGTCGGACGCGACCCGGCGTACGTGGTCGACCCCGGCCCAGCGGTCGCCGGGCACCTCGACGCGCTGCTCGCCGAGGTCGACGCGCGTGGCGGGCTCGGCGCGATCCTGCTGACCCACGACCACGGCGACCACAGCGGCGCCGTGGCCGAGCTGCGCGCGCGAACCGGCGCGCCGCTGGCAGCGATGCGTCCGGACGCGGAGATCGCGCTCGCCGACGGCGTCGTCGTCGGGCCGCTGACGGCGCTCTCGACGCCCGGGCATACGCCCGACCACCTGGCGTTCCTCGCCGGCCGTGTCTGCTTCACCGGCGATGCGGTGCTCGGCGAGGGCAGCGTGTTCCTCGCCGCCTATCCGGGCGCGCTCGCCGGCTATCTCGCGGCGCTGCGGCGCCTGCGCGAGGAGGACCTCGAGCTGCTCCTGCCCGGCCACGGTCCGCCGATCACCGACCCCCGGGGGAAGCTCGACGAGTATCTGGCGCACCGCCTGCGACGCGAGCGCGCGGTGCTCGAGGCGCTGTCCGACGGCCTGCGAGACCGCGACGAGCTGCTCGACCGTGTGTGGCCGCGGCTGCCGGCGCCGCTGCGAGCGGCCGCCGCGTCGACGCTCGAGGCTCACCTCCAGAAGCTCGCCGACGAGGGCCGGCTGCCGCACGCCTGAACGTCGCGGGTCAGTGCCGAAGCCAGGCGTCGGGAGCGACCGCTGCGGCGCCGGCGGCGATCGCGGTCGGCCCGGTTGGGCCGGTTGCCGGGCTCGCGCTGCCGTCGCTGGATCCGCCGATCGCTCCGGTGACGCCGGTGGCCCCGGTGGCGCCGTCCGGCGAGGTCGTGCCCGAGGCGTCGGTCGATCCGCTGGCGGCGGCGCCGGCACCGCCGATCCCGTTGACGGCGGTTGCTCCCGTCGTGCCGGTGGCTCCGCTGGCGCCGGTTGGCCCCGACACGCCGCTCGCCCCGGTGTCGCCGCTGCTCCCCGTCGCCCCGGTGTCGCCGGTCGGTCCGGTGGCGCCGGTCGGTCCGCTGTCACCGGTCGCCCCGGCGGGCAGCACCGCTCCACCAGGGCCCTGCGGGTCCTTGCCGGGCGCGGGGGCGGCGCTCGAGCCGGCGTGGGCCGGGACCGCCGGCGACGGCGCATCGGCGCGGCCGGCCGGCGGCGCGGCGGCCAGGGCCCGCGCAGTGTGCGTGTGCGGAACCGGCGCCGGCGACGGCGCGATCACCGCTCGTCCGGCGGTTGTGATCAGCGCGGCGCAACACACCGCGACAGCGATCTTGGTGGCGGTCGCGCCGGCCAGCGCGCCGCCGCCGGCGACAGCCCCGCCACCGCCGGCCGCGGCCGCTCCGCCGCCACCGCCGATGCCAAGCAGCACGCCGAGCTGACCGAGCGGCCCGGCTGGCGTGAGCGCTGCGAAGCCGCGACGGACTCGCTTGAGCTCCCGGCGGTAGGCGTCGCAGCTCGAGCACTCGGCGCAGTGACGGCGGGCACGCCCACTGATTCGCACGCTGCGGTCGGCGGCGCCGATCAGCTCGTCGCGGATGTCGCCGCACGGCGTGTCACGTGCGCTGGCGAGGTCGATCAGGCCGGTGCGGGCGCGCAGCAGCAGCGACTTCACGGCCGGCACGGAAACGCCGAGCGCGCTGCCGAGCTCCTCGTAGCTCATCCCCTGGAGCTCGCGCATCAACAGCGCCGAGCGCTGCTGACTCGGAAGCGTCTGCACGTCCGCGACGAGCCGCGTGAGCGCGGCGTTGCGCTCGGCGACGGCGGGCGGCTCGGCCGCCGCGCGCGGAGCGCTGAAGGCCGGCTCGGCATCCGCGGCCAGCTCGCTCGGCACCGGGCAGGGGCGTCGCAACTCGTCGATGCAGCGGTTGTGCGCGATGCGATAGAGCCAGGCCCGCAGCGTCACCGGTCGGTCGCTGGCCCGCAGCGCGCGATAGGCGCGCATGAAGACGTCCTGCAGGGCATCCTCGGGGTCGCTGACCGCGCCGTGCAGCATCTGGCGTGCGTAGGCCAGCAGCCGCGTGCGGTAGCGATCGTGGATCGCGCGAAACGCGTCATCGGAGCCGGCGCGGAAGAGCGCCACGAGCTGCTCGTCGGAACGCAGGCGCAGAAACGTGGCCGAGAGCGGGGCCCGGCTGCGAGTCAGACGTGTTGGGAGAGCTGAGGCTTCCACGCGCGATGCGTCCTCGGACTACTCTGATCCACTCTAACGGGCGCATCAGCGCGAAGTTCCGCTCATCCGCGTGCCGCGATAGTCTCGGCGGCCATGCCCGCTGCCCCTCGAAAGCCTGTCGCGGGGCGGCCACGCGCGAAACCGGCTGCGGTGCGGCGCGGTTCCGACACTCCACGCAAGACCCGGCCTGCGATCACCCCGGCGCAGTGGAACGGCTCGCCGTTTCCGCCGATTGCCGACTACGCGTTCCTCTCGGACTGCCACACCGGGGCGCTGATCGCGCCGGACGGATCGGTGGAGTGGCTGTGCCTGCCGCGCTTCGACGGCCCGAGCATCTTCGGCGCGCTGCTCGACCGCAGCGCCGGCGCGTTCCGCCTCGCCCCCTACGGCGTCGACGTCCCGGCCGGCCGCCGCTACCTTCCCGGAACCAACGTCCTCGAGACGACGTGGATGACGCCGACGGGCTGGCTGGTCGTGTGCGATGCGATGACGATCGGAGACTGGCACGGCAGCGAGCCGCAGGGCGCCCACACGCGCCCGCCGACCGACCACGACGCCGAGGCCCTGCTGGTGCGCACGATCGAGTGCGTGCAGGGCGAGGTGCCGGTCGAGCTGATCTGCTCGCCCGCGTTCAACTACGGCCGGACACCGGCGCGCTGGAAGGCGCTGGCCAAGGAGCCGGAGTACGCCCTCGACGCCACCGACGGCAAGACGACCGTACGGCTGCTGAGCGACATGCGGATGGGGATCGAGGGTCCGAGCGCCCACGCCCGTCACACGATGCGCGAGGGCGAGCGGCGCTTCTGCGCGTTGTCATGGACCGCCGAGCTGGGCGGGCCGCGAACCCACGAGCAGGCCCACGGGCACATGGTTCGCACCGCCCACTACTGGCGCGAATGGCTTGCCGCGGGCTCCTATCCCGACCATCCGTGGCGGGCCTTCCTGCAGCGTTCGGCGCTGGTGCTCAAGGGGCTCACCTACTCGCCGACCGGCGCGATGGTCGCCGCCCTCACGACCTCGCTGCCGGAGGCGCCGGGCGGGGAGCGCAACTGGGACTACCGCTACTGCTGGATGCGTGACGCCACGTTCACGCTGTGGGGGTTGCACGCCCTCGATCTCGACTGGGAGGCCAACGACTTCATGGAGTACCTCGCCGACCTGCCGCGCAACAAGGACGGCTCGTTGCAGATCATGTACGGGATCGGCGGGGAGCGGAGTCTCAAGGAGACGACGCTGCGTCATCTCAAGGGCTACCTCGGGTCGCGGCCGGTGCGCGTTGGCAACGGCGCCTACAACCAGCGCCAGAACGATGTCTTCGGCGCGGTGCTCGACTCGGTCTATCTGCACACCAAGCGCCACGATCACATCCAGGATCGACTGTGGCCGGTGCTCAGCGCCCAGGTGGCGTGTGCGTCGCGGGTGTGGCGCCGCCCGGACCAGGGGATCTGGGAGGCTCGCGGCGCGCCGCGCCATTACGTGTCTTCCAAGCTGATGTGCTGGGTCGCGCTCGATCGCGGGGCGCGGCTCGCCGAGCTGCGCGGGGAGCCCGAGCTCGCCGAGCGCTGGCAGGCCGGCGCCGACAGGATCCGCGAGGACATTCTCGCGCGCGGCGTCGACGAGCGTGGCGTGTTCGTCCAGCACTACGACACGACGGCGCTCGACGCGTCGAACCTGCTGATCCCGATCGTGCGGTTCCTGCCGGCCGACGACGAGCGCGTGCGCGCCACGGTGCTGGCGATCGCCGACGAGCTGAACGACCACGGGCTGGTGATGCGCTACCGCACGGAGGAAACCGACGACGGCCTGGGCGGCGGTGAAGAGGGCACGTTCTTGATCTGCTCGTTCTGGATGGTCTCGGCGCTGTCGGAAATCGGCGAACGCGCGCGTGCCCGCGCGCTCTGCGAGCGGCTGCTGTCGCTCGCCTCGCCGCTCGGGCTCTACGCCGAGGAGCTCGACGCGCGCAGCGGCCGTCACCTCGGCAACTTCCCCCAGGCGTTCACGCACCTCGCGCTGATCAACGCGGTCGCGCACGTGATCAACGACGGCGGCTGAACCAAAACGTGCGCCGGGTGACGCGCCGGTTCGGCCCTGTCATCGTGTAGCGCTGGATGGCCGACACGCGTCAAACCGACACGACCCACGGACCGCGCACGCCGGATCCGGTGCCGAGCCTGCGGCGCGCGGGCGCAATGGATCCATGGGATCGCCCGCGCACGACGGCGACGCCGTTCGACGACCGGGTCGCGCGCACTTCGCCGTTCCCGCCGATCGCCGACTACGCGTTCCTCTCCGACTGCCATACCGCGGCGCTGGTTGCCCCGGACGGGACCGTCGAATGGCTCTGCCCGCCGCGCTTTGACTCGCCGAGCGTGTTCGCGGCGATTCTCGACCGCGGCGCCGGCGGGTTCCGGCTCGGTCCCTCAGGGATGGGAGTTCCGGCCGGCCGCCGCTATGAGCCGGGCACCAACGTGCTCGAGACGACCTGGCAGACGCCGACCGGCTGGGCCGTCGTTCGCGAGGCGCTGATCCTCGGCCCCTGGCGCGCGCGCGAGATGGGCTCGGCGACGGCGCACACGCGGCCGCCGGCCGACCACGACGCCTACCACGTGCTCGTTCGCACGATCGAGTGTTTCCACGGCTCGGTCCAGGTCGAGCTGCTCTGCGAGCCGATGTTCGACTATGGCCGAACCCCCGGGGTCTGGAGCCCGGTCGAGGGCGACCCGCGCGCCTTCGATGCCGAGGGGGCCGGGCGAACCCTGCGTCTGCACAGCGATCTGCAGCTCGGGATCGAGGGCGGCTCGGCGCGCGCGCGTCACCGCCTCGTCAAGGGCGACCGCCGGTTCTGCGCGCTGTCGTGGTCACGGCTGCTCGACGGCCCGCAGACCTATGCGCAGGCCGCCGACAGCCTCGCCTCGACCGCCGAGTACTGGCGCAACTGGCTTGACACCGGCGACTTCCCCGACCACCGTTGGCGGGCGCAGCTGCAACGCTCGGCGCTGGTCCTCAAGGGCCTGACCTACGCGCCCACCGGCGCCGTCGTCGCCGCACCGACGACCTCGCTGCCGGAGACGCCGGGCGGCGAGCGCAACTGGGACTATCGCTTCACCTGGATGCGCGACGCGACGCTCACGCTGTGGGGGCTCTCGTCGTTGGGGCTGAGCTGGGAGGCCGACGACTTCATCCAGTACGTCGCCGACCTCGAGCGCAACACCGACGGCTCGCTGCAGATCATGTACGGCGTCGGCGGTGAGCGCGACCTCACCGAGCACACGCTCGACCATCTGACGGGCTACGAGGGGGCGCGTCCGGTGCGGATCGGCAACGACGCGGCCAGCCAGCGCCAGAACGACGTCTATGGCGCGGTGCTCGACTCGCTCTACCTTCACACCAAGCAGTACGGACACAGCTCGCAGCGCCTGTGGCCGGTGATCGAGGCGCAGGCCGATCGCGCGGCAGCCGTCTGGCGCGAGGCCGACCACGGCATCTGGGAGGCCCGCGGAGAGCCCCGCCACTACGTTTCGTCGAAGCTGATGTGCTGGGTCGCCATGGACCGCGCCGCGCGGCTCGCGGCACGCCGTGGACGCGAGGCGCTCGCCGACCGTTGGCGAGAGGTCGCGAACGAGATCCATGCCGACATCTGCGAGCGCGGCGTCGACGAGCGCGGCGTGTTCGTCCAGCACTACGACACCGTCGCCCTCGACGGCTCCAACCTGCTGATCCCGCTCGTGCGCTTCCTGCCCGCGGAGGACCATCGCGTGCGCGCGACCGTGCTGGCGATCGAGGACGAACTGACCGAGCAGGGCCTCGTGCTCCGCTACCGCCCCGACCAGACCGACGACGGGCTGGCCGGCGCTCACGAGGGCTCGTTCCTGATCTGCTCGTTCTGGCTCGTATCGGGACTGCTGGAGATCGGTGAGCGCCGGCGCGGACGGGCGCTCTGCGAGCGCCTGCTCGCCCTCGCCTCGCCGCTGGACCTGTTCGCGGAGGAGCTCGATCCACTGAGCGGGCGCCACCTCGGCAACTTCCCGCAGGCGTTCACCCATCTCGCGTTGATCAACGCGGTGCTGCACGTGATCCGCGACGAGGAGTCGGCCCCGCTGGGTGCGTAGGCCCGCGGCGCGGCCACCCCGGACTCGCCCGGTCCGCCCGCGGCTTCGCCGCCGGCGGACCGCGGGTTGGCGGTCGGGACACGGCCTCTACACTGCCGTGGCAAGCAAGCGACAGGAGCGCGGGGCGTGCCCTACTTCAACGATGAGCAGGAGGTCTACCGCTACCTCGGCCAGCTGTTCCTCGACCTGCTCGCCGATGAGGAGCTGGCACCGCAGTTCCGTACGGCCAACACCGTCGTTCAGTACCGCTACCACAAGCCCGAGTCGCAGATCACGGTCAAGCTGCTCGAGGACGAGGACGGGCAGGTCGACCTCGGCGCGACGCAGCTCGAGCCCGAGGTGATCATGACGATGGACGCCGACGTCGCCCACCGCTTCTGGCTTGGCAAGGTCAACGTGACGATGGCCCTGGCCAGGGGCCAGATCAAGGCCAAGGGCCCGGTCGCGAAGATCCTCAAGCTCGTGCCGCTCGTCAAGCCCGTGTTCCCTCGCTACAAGGCCCAGCTCGAGGCGGCTGGGCGCCACGATCTCGCCGAAGGCTAGCGATGCGCCGGAGCCCACCGACGGACTCGCCGGCGGCGCTGCGCGCGCGAGTTGCCGGCGGGGGCCACTAGCGTGGCGGAGCCCGCCGATGACCGTCAGATGGCGGGCTTCAAGGACTTCTACCAGTTCACCGCGCCGACCCGGGTGATCGCCGGCCGCGACCTGCTCGCTTCCGCCGGGTTCGAGTTCGCCAAGGAGGGCGCGCACCGCGTGCTGCTGGTCACCGACAGCGTGATCCGCGCGACCGGACTCGTCGATCGCGTGGCCGAGGGCGTGACCGCCGGTGGTTTGGCGCTGACCGGGATCTTCGACGAGGTGCCCCAGGACTCCGGCGGCAGCGTCGTCGCGGCGATCGCGGAGCTCGCCGGCGAAACCGGAGCCGACGCGTTCCTCGCCGTCGGCGGCGGCTCGGTCATGGACAGCGCCAAGGTCGCCAACGTGCTGTTCACCCACGGCGGAGCGGCCCGCGACTGGGAGGGCTTCTACGGGCTGCCGCGCGCCGGCGACGGTGACGGCCGGGCGCTCGATCTGGCGCCGCTCGGGTGCATCCCGACCACCGCCGGGACCGGCTCCGAGGTCAGCTTCGCCGCGGTCATCAAGGATCGCGAGGCGCGCGTGAAATACCAGATCGCCGACTTCCCGCTGATCCCGCGGCTGGCGATCCTCGATCCGGCGGCGACCGCCACGTTGCCGCCCGCGATCGCGGCGGCGACCGGCATGGACGCGATGACCCACGCGATCGAGGGCTACGTCTCGCGCGACTGGAACCCGCACGGCGACGCCTGCGCGCTGCACGCGCTGCGGCTGATCCGCGCCAACCTCGAGCGGGCGGTGCACCGCCCGGATGATGTCGCGGCGCGTGGCAACATGCTGATCGCGGCGTCCCTGGCGATCGCTCCGACGACCTCCGGAGCACTCGGTATCGCGCACTCGCTCTCGCATCCGTGTGGTGCGTGCTACGACGTGCCGCATGGGATCGCCAACGCGATCAACCTGCCCGTGAGCATCGAGTACAACGCGGCCGGCGGCGAGGACATCGCGGCGCGCTATCGCGATGTCGGTGAGCTGCTCGGTCTCCCCGCCGGTGGCGACATCGGCGAGGTGCTCGCGGCGCACGTCCGTGAGCTCGTGCGCTCGCTCGGGCTGCCCACGCGGCTGTCAGAGGTCGGTGTGCCCGAGGCGGGCATCGCATTGCTCGTCGAGGGCGCGATGGGCGACGCCTGCACGCTGGTCAACCCCCGGGCGCCGAGCGCCGAGGACCTGGCCGCGTGCTACCGGCGGGCGCTCTAGTAGGCGCGCGAGGCCATGGGGCCGAACGCCTGGGCGAGCACGTAGTCGAGGCCGGCCTGGCTGATTGGCTTGCCGCTGTAGTAGTCCATTCCGGCCGCGAGGCAGCGGTCGGTGTCGCCGGGCATGGTGCTGGCGGTCATCGCGATGATCGGCGTGTGCCGCGCGCTGCCCTCGCGGCGGCGGATCTCGCGGGTCGCCTCATAGCCGTCGAGTTCGGGCATCTGGCAGTCCATGAAGATCGCGTCGTAGGGGGACCGCTCGTGCATCTCGACGGCCTCGCGGCCGTCGGCCGCGACGTCGACCTGGTAGCCGCGCTTCTCCAGCAGGCGGACCGCGACGAGCTGATTGACGACATTGTCCTCGGCGACCAGAACGCGCCGCGCGGTGGTGGCGACCATCGGTTGCCCGGGTTCCGCGGTCACGCTGTCCGACGGGCTCGCGGGATCGGCTCCGACCACCCGCACGATCTCGTCATAGAGGCGCGCCTGACGCAGCGGCTTGGTCACCACGCCGTCCAGCTCGGCGATCAACGACGCCGCGCGGGTATCGCGCGCGGCAACCATCATCACGAGCGTGGTCGCGCTGAACGCGGGATCGGCCCTGATCGCGACGGCCAGCTCCCCGCCGTTCATCCCGGGCATCTTGAAGTCGATCAGCACGAGGGCGAAGGGATCGCCGTCGCGTTCCGCGACCTGCAATGCGGCGAGCGCCGCGGGCCCGTCCGCGGCGGTGTGGACCGTCATGCCCCAGCTGGCAAGCTCGCGGTCGAGGATGCCGCGGTTCGTGGTCTTGTCATCGACGACGAGCACCCGCAGGCCCAGCAGCGCCGGGTCAGGGGGCGGCGGCGGCTCGGACGGCGCGACGCGCAACGGCAGCGTGAACCAGAACGTGCTGCCCTCGCCGCGGATGCTGTGCACCCCGATCTCGCCGCCCATCAGCGCGACCAGCTGCTTGGCGATGGCGAGCCCGAGCCCGGTGCCGCCGTAGCGACGGGTGTTCGAGCCGTCGGCCTGCGCGAAGGACTCGAAGATCGTCTCCTGGGCGGCTGCTTCGATGCCGATTCCCGTGTCGACGACCTCGAAGCGCAACTCGGCGCGGTCCGCGGTCTCGTCGCGGCAGCTGACGTTGACCGTCACCTCGCCCGCCTCGGTGAACTTGACGGCGTTGTTGGTGAGGTTCGTGAGGATCTGGCGAACGCGATTGGCGTCGCCCCAGACGTTGACCGGCAGGGTCGGGTCAACCGATGAGATCACCTCGACGCCGCGGCTGGGCTGACCCACGGCGACCATCGAGGCGACATCCTCGACCACCGTCCGCAGCTCGAACGGCTCGTCTTCGAGCTCGAGCTTCCCGGCCTCGATCTTCGAGAAGTCCAGGATGTCTTCGATCACCGCCATCAGCGCGTCCCCGGATACGCGCAGGGCGTCGACGTACTCCGCCTGCTCGTCGCTGAGCTCGGTCTGCAGCAGCAGGGCGCTGATCCCGATCACGCCGTTCAGCGGGGTGCGCAGCTCGTGGTTCATGTTCGCCATGAACTGGGACTTGAGCGCCGACGCCTCGACCGCCCTCGCGTGCGCGGCGGCGAGCGTGGACTCGGTGTTCTTGCTCTCGGTGATGTCGCGGCCGATCGCGGCGACACCGATGATCTCCCCGCCGGCATCGATGATCGGCGAGAGCGTGGTCGCGACGACGACCTCCCGCCCGTCCTTGGTGACGCGACGCGACTCGAGGGCCTCGACCCGCTCGCCCCGCAGGATCCGCTCCCAGTTGGCGGCCATGGACTCGCGCTCCTCGGGTGGTACGACCAGGCTGGGCGGCTGGCCGATCGCCTCCTCCGCGGTGTAGCCGTAGAGCTTCTCGGCACCGCGGTTCCAGCTGACGAAGACACCGTCCCGCAGACAGGCGGTGATCGCGTCATCGGAGGCATCCAACACGGTCGTGACGTTTCGCAGCTCCGCCTCGGTCTGCTTGCGGTCGGTGACATCGCGGGCGGTTCCGAACATTCGCAACCGCCCGCCGTCGTGCTCGGCGCTGACCTCTCCGCGTGACTCGATCACGCGCGCCTCGCCGTCCGCCCGGATGATCCGGTACTGGTGGGCGAACGGCCGGTGGTCTTCGCGGGCCGCCTGATGGGTCGCCAGCACGGCGTCACGGTCATCCGGATGGATCAGCACGATCAGGTCCGCGACGGTGAGCTCGCGCCCGGGCTCGACTCCGTAGGCGCGGTAGAGCTCGGACGACCAGTCCACCTTGCCGGTGGACACGTCGCAGTCCCAGGTGCCGATGCCCGCGATGGCCTGGGCTTCGAGGAGCCGGCGCCACTGGCGCTCGATCAGCTCTTCGGCCAGCTTGTGCTCGGTGATGTCGCGCAGGATCGTGAAGTGGCGGCCCGGGGCCACCCGGGCGGTGGCGGTGTAGGACATCGCCAGGCGCGAGCCGTCGTCGCGCAGCAGCTCGTATTCGCCCTGGTCGTGGCCGTTGAGCAGGAACGCCGCCCACGTGCTCGCCATCAGCTCGTCGGTCATCGGCGGGGCGAAGTCATCCATGCGTCGCCCGATCAGCGGGTGCACGTCGATATGGAGCAGCTCGTAGGCGGCGGGATTCGCGTCGACGATGTAGCGATCGTCGTCGATCACGAAGATCGCGTCGAGCGACGCCGAGAATGCCGCGGCGAAATAGCTCTCGCGCTCCGGCCCCCACGAGCTACGCTGCTGCTGCTCGCGCGTGCTGCTCACGGCGCCACGCTGCGCGGGCCGGATTGACCCACGACGCCCCCGACGGGCGATCGCATCGCCTGCTCATTTGCGGGCTGCGCCCGCCGATATTGTTCGATCTCGCGCATCGCCGGCTCCGCTTTGTGGGCCGGCAACTCATTCGGGAGGCCGGCGGCTGCTCGCCGCAGTGCTTCCCGTCCGAGCCCCCGTGCTCGACCACCGAGAATCACGCCCGCGGATGCAAGTGGTTATCGGCACGAACTTGACGCAGCGTTAGCCGCAGGCTCGCGACGTACCACACTCCGAAACGTCCGTCCAGAGGCTGGCACTCGCCGTTTGATCGACGCGACCCCGACGCGCAGCGCCGGTGCGACCTCTAAGCTTGCGGCATGTCGACCGCGGCCCTCCGGTCCGTTCAGCGCTGGCACTGCGAGTCGTGCGGCTACATCTATGACGTCGCCGACGGCGACCCCGACGGCGGGATTCCGCCGGGGACGGCGTTCGAGGACATCCCCGACACATGGTTCTGTCCGGTCTGCGGCGCGCGCAAGCGTGACTTCACCCCTTACGAAGACTGACGGTGAGCAAATCCGCACAGGCGGTACCGCCGGCACAGCGTGTGCTTGCGCGGCTGACCGGCGCACGCCTGTGCTTCGGCCGTCCGGTCGAGGTCAAGGGTCGCACGGTCATCCCGGTTGCGAGCGTGCGAACGGCCGGGGGCTACGGTTTCGGCGGTGAGCCGCTCGGGCGTCAGCGCTCCGGGGGCGGCGGCGGGGGCGCGCTCGATGCGCGGCCGGTCGGGTTCATCGAGATCGGGCCCGAGGGCACGCGCTTTGAAGCAATCGACGATGGTCGCGTGGCGCTCGGCACGATCGCCGCAGGGTCACTGGCTGCGCTCGTCGTCGGCCGGGCCCTGATTCGGCGCCGGCGCCGGGCACTCAACGGCGGCCCGGCGCGGCTGCGCCTGCGCCGCGGCGCTCACGCCAGCCAACGGTCGTAGGGCAGCAAGGCAGCGGCGCTCGCCAGAGCGGCGGCGCTGAGCTCGGGCACCATCGCCAGCGTGGCGACCTCGACCAGGCCAAGCCGCTCGACCGTCGCCAGGTTGGATCGCTCGAGTACGCCGGGGTCAGCGGGCCACGGCGTCATCACGACCGCGCGCAGATCGAGGCCGACCGATCGCGCGGCCTCGATAGTGAGCAGGGTGTGGTTGATGGTTCCAAGCCCCGGACGCGCCGCGACCACCACGCCGAGCCCGAGCTCGCGGGCGAACCGGCGCACATCCCAGCCCTCGGCCAGCGGGACGAGCAGGCCGCCGATCCCCTCGACGATCACCGGGCCGCTTGCGCGCGCGTCGTCGAGCAGCGCCGCGACGTCGATCGCCTCGCCGGCGAGCTCGGCGGCGAGATGGGGTGAGACCGCCGGACCGTAGCGCGCCGGGGAAACCGCTTCGGGCGGCTCACCGCTGAGTGAGGCGAGCAGCTCGTGGTCGGGCAGCGCGCCGTGATCGCCCTCGTCGACGCCCGTGATCACCGGCTTGCGCGCGCGCACCTGCACGCCGCGGGCGCGCAGGCCGGCGACCAGCGCGCCGGCGAGAACCGTCTTGCCGACGCCGGTGTCGGTGGCGGTGACGAAGCAGCCGCGAAGCACTCGGCGCCTTATGCGGCGCGGGCGACAGGCTCCGCGGCGCCCGGGACCGGAGCGAACGTCACGCCGACCTCGTGCGCGGCGTCGCTCAGCGCCGCGACGGCGCCGGCGAGCTCGGTGGCGGTGTGCGACGCCATCACGGTCAGCCGCAGACGCGAGCTGCCTGCGGGCACGGTCGGCGGGCGGATCGCCTGCGCGAAGACGCCGCGCGCCAGCGCGGCATCCGACAGGCGCACGGCCACGTCGGCATCGCCGACGATCAGCGGGATGATCGGGGTGCGTCCGCTCGGCGCCGGCATCCCGGCAGCCATGAGCTGCCGGCGCAGCAGCTCGGCGGTCGACTGGAGCTTCTCGGGGCGCAGCGGCTGCTCGATCAGCAGCTCGAGCGCCGCGAGGGCGCCCGCCACGGCGGGCGGTGGCGGCGCGGTGGAGTAGATCAGCGAACGCGAGCTGTTGACGAGCAGCTCGACGATCTCGTGCCTGGCGCAGACGTAGCCGCCGTAGGAGCCGAGCGCCTTGCTGAGGGTGCCGACGAGCACGTCGACCTCGCCCTCGAGCCCGGCCTCCGCGATCGCGCCGCGCCCGCCAGGGCCGAGCGTGCCGGTTGCGTGGGCCTCGTCGACGACGACGAGCGCACCGTGCTGGCGGGCCAGCGCGACGATTCCGGCGAGCGGGGCGACGTCGCCATCCATCGAGAAGACCGAGTCGGTGACGATCACGTCGCCCTCGCGTCCACGCTCACGCAGCGCCCACTGCAGGTGTTCGAGATCGCAGTGGCCGTAGACGACCGTGTCGGCACGCGCGAGCCGGCAGCCGTCGATGATCGAGGCGTGATTGAGGGCGTCGGAGAAGATCGTCTGTCCGGCGCGCCCGAGCGTCGTGAGCACGCCGATGTTCGCGAGATAGCCAGAGCCGTAGAGCAGGCACGACTCGGTGCCCTCGAACTCCGCCAGGCAGCGCTCGAGCCGTTCGTGGATCGTCATCGTGCCGGACACCAGGCGCGAGGCGCCGGCGCCGACACCCCAGCGCATCGCCGCGTCGGCGGCCGCCTCGCGCACCCGTGGGTGGTCGGCCAGACCGAGGTAGTTGTTCGAGCACAGCAGCAGCACGGGCGTCCCGTCGAGCATCACGCGGGGACCCTGCGGGCCGCTGATCAGCCGCGTGCGGCGGTCGAGGCTCGCCTCGCGCAGTTGCGCCAACCGGGCGGCGATGTCCGTCATGGGGCCGGCTCCGGGGTCCGTCGCGAGCGGTAGCGGAGCTGCGTCGAGGGATCCCATAGCCGGAGGGGCAGTTCGCTGTCCTCGTCGAGGTAGCGCTCGATCACGTCGGGGGTGTCGCCCGCGAGCCAGCCGGACCGATTGTCGGGACGCGGATTGGCGCCGTTGTCGGGCTGCCGTGCGACGTTGAGGCCGTGGCGTTCGAACATCTCCCGGTCCTCGGCCGGCGTCGCGCCCAGCGCGGTCAGGAAGTTGCCCATCATCACGCCGTTGAGCCCGGCGCGGACCGCCTGCGGCGCCAGTTCGCCGAGGTTCTCGATCCGCCCGCCGCACAGCCGGAACAGCGCCTCCGGGAGGATCAGGCGGAAGATCGCGACCCATTTGACCGCCTCCCACGGGTCCATCAGCTCGCGTTCCCCGAACTTGGTGCCCGCGCGGGGGATCAGGAGGTTGATCGGGACGCTGGTCGGGTTGATCGCGGAGAGCTCGAACGCCATCTCGACGCGCTGCTCGCGCGTCTCGCCGAGGTTGAGGATGCCGCCGACGCAGGTCTCGAGACCGGCCTCGCGGACCGCCTCGATCGTCCGCAGCCGCCCCTCGTAGCGCACCGTGCTCGAGACCTCGGGGTAGAAGCTCTCGGCGGACTCGACGTTGTGATGCACGCGCTGGATCCCAGCCTCGCGCAGTGCCTTGGCGCGCTCGACGGACATGTGCCCGATCGAGGCGCAGCGCTTGAGGTTCGTGTGCTCGGCGACCAGCCGGGCGCCGGCCAGCACCTTCTCGAAGTCGCGCTTGGAAAGGCCCTGGCCCTGCGCGACCATGCAGAAACGGTGCGCACCGGCCGCCTCGGCGGCCCGCGCGTGCTCGAGCATCTGCTCGGGCTCCATCATCGCGTGCATCGGCGTGTCAGCGTCCGCGAAGCGCGACTGGGCGCAGAAGCCGCAGTCCTCGGCACAGCCGCCGGACTTCGCGTTGACCAGCGAGCACATGTCGGTCGAGTCGCCGAAGCGCTCGACCCGCGCATGCCAGGCGCGCTCGATCAACGCCTCGATCTCGCCGTGGTCGCTCAACTCGCCGAGCTCGAGCGCTTCCTCTCGCGTGATCAACGGGGGCATCGCCGACTCCGCACCCTACTCGAGCACGACCAGCGTGTCGCCTTCGTGGACGGCCTGCCCCTCTTCGCAGCGGATCTCCGTCACCGTGCCCGCGTCCTCGGCCTCCACCGGCATCTCCATCTTCATCGACTCCAATACGACGACCGTGTCGCCCTCGGCGACCTGGTCCCCGACCGCGCACGCGATCTTCCAGACGACGCCCGTGATATGCGCTGGGACCTCGGCCACCGCCTGCGGACAATAGCTCCCGCTGCCGACGTGCCCGCCGGCACGCCGACCACCCTCGCCCAGTCGGGCCGGGGATCTTTCGAGCGTCGGGATAAGCTCTGCGGCGTGAGCGAGAAGCTCTCGAGCCTAAAGGCGCAGGTCTACACGGACCCGCGGCCGAAAGAGCACTTCGACCGCTTCCACGCGCGTGCGCGCGCGCGACGGCCGAGCTTCGTCTACGACCTCGTGCGCGTGTTCAGCGCGCTCTACGCGCTGACCCTGCTGCGCGCGCGCGTGATCGCCGCGCAGAACGTTCCCGAGACCGGCGCGGCGATCCTGGCGCCGAACCACTTCTCCTACATGGATCACTTCCTGATCGGCATCTTCATCCGCCGCAAGGTGCGGTTCATGGCGAAATCGCAGCTGTTCACCAGGTGGGCGCGGTGGGTGTACCTGCAGGGCGGCGTGTTCCCGGTGCGGCGCGGGGCGCGCGACAACGAGGCGTTCATCACGGCGGAGTCGATCCTCGAACACGGTGGGGTGGTGGCGATGTACCCGGAGGGCGGCCGATCGCGCACCGGGGAGCTGGCGGAGCAGGCGAAGCCCGGGATCGGGCGGCTGGTGCTGGACAGCGGCGCGCCGGTCGTGCCGATCGCGATCCACGGCTCGGCGAAGATTCGCAACTGGAAGCGGCTGCGGTTCCCGCGAGTGCGCGTCCAGTACGGCGAGCCGCTGCACTTCGAGCGCGAGCCGGAGGCGACGCGCGAACGCCAGCAGGAGGTCGCCGACGCGATCTTCGCCGAGGTGCGTGCGCTGTACGCACGACTGGGCGCGCGTTTCAGTGGCTAGCGACACGACGCCGGCCAGCCTCTACAGTGGCGGGATGACCGACCGGCCGGTGTCGCGGTGACCGACGACCCGCTCGAGACCCTGCGTGTCGCCGCGGTGCAGCTGAATGCGACGGCGGACCGGGCCGCGAACCTCGCGGCGGCTGATCGTCTGGTGCGCGAGGCCGCCGCGCGCGGCGCCCGGCTGGTCGTGCTGCCCGAGAAGTGGCCCCTGCTGGGCAGCGGCGTCCAGCAGCACGCCTGTGCGGAGGCGATCGACGGTCCGGCGATGACGTGGGCGCGCGAGTGCGCGCGCGAGCTCGAGATCGACTTGCTGGCCGGCTCGTTCACCGAGCTGACGGACGACGGGCTGCGCCACAACACCTCGGTGCACGTGTCCCCCGACGGTGAGATCCGCGCCGTCTACCGCAAGATCCACATGTTCGACGTGACGATCGACGGGCTCGCATACCGGGAGTCCGAATACGAGGAGCCCGGCGATGAGATCGTCGTGACGCGGACCGACGGCGGCCTCGAGCTGGGAATGACGATCTGCTACGACCTCCGTTTCCCCGAGCTGTACCGGATCTTGGCGCTGCGCGGTGCGCGCGTGCTCGTGGTCCCGGCCGCGTTCACGCTGCCGACGACGCGCGACCACTGGGAGACGCTGCTGCGCGCGCGGGCGATCGAAAACCAGGCGTTCGTGATCGCCGCCAACCAGATCGGCGAAAACGAACCGGGGCGCCATAGCGGCGGGCGCTCGATGATCGTCGACCCATGGGGCGTGGTGCTGGCGCAGGCCGGCGACAGCGTCGGGGTGATCGTCGCCGAGCTGGATCTCGCCAGGCTCGACGCGATCCGCGAGTCATTGCCGTCGCTGGCCAACCGGCGCCCGACGGCCTACGACTGGCCTGAACGCTCGTCGGCTCGATCTGATTGACTGACGCCGTGGACAACGACCTCGTCAAACGGCTGATGTGGTCGGGGCTGCTCGCCGGGTTGGGTGCACTGTTCTCGATCGTCTCGAGCAGAACCGCCGCCGTGATGTGGCGGCGGATCTTTGATGAGGAGCCGCCGGAGTGAACGTCGGCTCTGACTACGAAGCCTCGACGAACGGCTCGCGTACCGCCGAGCAGACCGCCGAGTCCGCGGCCTCGCCCGCCGGCTTGGAGCTGGTGCGCGGCCGGCCCGAGGTGCTCGTCGGCGCGGCGTTCGTCGGCGGCGTCATCGCGGCGTTCCTGCTGAGGCGCCTTGGCCGCTGAGCAGGAAGAGATCCCGGCGAACATCGCTGCGGCGATCACCGAGATCTCCGAGCGCGCGACGCTGCTGATCCGCGACGAGATCGAGCTCGCCCGAGCCGAGATCGGCGCGAAGATCGGCAAGCTCGTCACCGGGGCGATCGTCGGGATCGCCGCCGGGGTGTTCATCGCCGTCGCGATGCTCTTCGTGCTGATCGGCCTCGCCTGGCTGGCCTGGTTCGAGCTGTTCCCGGCCGACCAGTTCTTCTGGGGCTTCTTCGTGGTCGCCGGGCTGCTGCTGGTGCTCGGCGTGCTCGCCGGCTGGCTTGCCGCGCGCGCGCTGCGCCGGGGTTCGCCGCCGTCGCCGACGATGGCGATCGACGAGGCGCGGAAGATCCGCGAGGCGGTCGGCCCACGCGAGGACGTCGCCTGATGTCAGGACGCTCGCCCGAGGAGATCCGCGCGTCGATCGAGGCCAACCGCATGGCCCTCGCCGTCTCGATCGAACGGCTGCGCGGCGAGGTCGCCGAGATCACCGACTGGCGCAAGCAGCTGGACGAGCACCAGCGCCCCGCGCTGATCAGCGCGGCCATCGCCGGCTTCCTGCTCGGCGGCGGGCTCGCCGTGTTCCGGCGCCGGCGCCGCTAGACCGACCCGGGGTCAGCGCAGCAGGCGGGCGGGCACCCCGCCCACGCCGATCAGCCCCGGACCCGTGTAGGTGCCGATCACCGGCCCCACCTCGGAGACCCACTGGGGTTCGCAGCCGAACAGCTCGCGGCCGCACTCGACGAGCGCGGCGGCCCGCTCCGGGGCCTGGATGTGCTGGATGACCCAGCCGTCGGCGCCGTCGTCGCGGCGCATGCGCAGGTAGTCGACCATTCGCTCGAAGGCCCGCCCCGAGGTGCGGACGCGCTCGACCGGTGTGATCTCTGCCTCCAGCGAGAGGATCGGCTTGATCTTCAGCGCGCCGCCGAGCCAGGCCTGCGCGCGGCCGACGCGCCCCCCGCGCTGCAGATATTCGAGCGTGTCGATGCAGAACCAGATCGCCAGCGCGGCGCGCGCCTGGTGGGCGCGGTCGAGAACCTCGTCCACGCCGGCGCCGGAGCGCGCCGCGGCGGCGGCGGCCAGCACGATGCAGCCGAGGCCGCCGCACGCGGTCTGGGTGTCGAGGACCTCGATGCGGCCGACGCCGTGGCGCTCGTCGAGCAGCGCCTTGGCCTGGGCCGCGGCGCCGACGGTGCCCGAGATCCCGCCGGCGAGGTGGATCGACACGATGTCGTTGCCGGCAGCCAGCAGCGGCTCATAGGCCGCGACGAAGTCGCCGATCGACGGCTGGGAGGTGGTCGGCAACTCCGCGGCGTCGCGCAGCCGCGCGTAGAACGCGTCGTAGTCGGTGATCTCGCTCTCGCGCCGCGTGCTGTCGCCGTCGCGGACGTAGAGGCTCACCTCGTGCACCCCGGCGGCGACGATCAGCTCGCGCGCCGTGTAGTGCGTCGAGTCGGTGACGATCGTGACCGGCCGCATGAGGCCCGGACACTACTCTCGGTGTCTGCGGCGCTCGTTGCCGCGCGCGGGCCCGGCGGACCCCCGACCACGGTCGCCGCCCGCGTTCAGGACAGTCGGTTCTCGATCTGCAGCGTGGAGCCGTCGGCGACCGCCGGCTCGGACGCGTGCGCCTGACCCTCGGCGCCGAGCAGCGCGGCGAGCTCGCCGGTCTCGAACATCTCGGTGACGATGTCGCAACCGCCGACCAGTTCGCCGCCGACGAACAGTTGGGGGATGGTCGGCCACTGCGAGAGCGCCGTGAGCTCCTGGCGGATGCGCGGGTCGGGCAGGATGTCGACCGCGGCGAAGCGGGTGTCGAGCGCCTGCAGCGCCCCGACGGTTCGCGCCGAGAACCCGCAGGCCGGTGCCTCGGGCGTTCCCTTCATGAACAGGATGACGTCGTTGTTCGCGATCGCGTCGGCAACGGCCTGGCGGATCGGGTTGTCGTGCTGATCGGTCATGGGTGGTTCCTCACTGGCTGTGCGTCTTCAATGACAGGGCATGGATCGGACCGCCGATCTCCGCGCCGAAGATCTCGTAGACGAGGCGGTGCTGTTGGATGCGCGAGAGTCCTGCGAAAGCGTCGGCGACCACCGTCGCGCGGAAGTGGTCGCCGCCGCCGGTCCAGTCCTCGACCTCCGCCTGGGCACCCGGTATCGCCGCCTCGATGCGGGCCTTGATGGTGGCTGCGTCAGGCATCTGGCAACAAGTTTAGAGTACGCGCGCAGGTCGCTATACTTTGGGAAGCAATGATCTCGATGACTGACAAGGGCGCGGAGAAGGCACGTGAGTACCTCGACGCGCAGGGCGCCGACGTCGCGGTTGCGGGCCTTCGGGTCGGCGTTCGTGGCGGCGGCTGCTCGGGCTTCCAGTACCAGCTCGCGTTCGACGAGCAACGCGCCGACGACAGGGTCTTCGAGAGCCACGGGCTCAAGCTGCTCGTCGAGCCGGCGGCCTTGGAGTACGTCGACGGGTCCCAGATCGACTACGTCGAGGCGCTCACCGGGGCGGGTTTCAAGGTCGAGAACCCCAACGTGGTCGCGGCCTGCGGCTGCGGCAGCTCGTTTCGCGTCGCCGACCAGGAGTCCTGCTCGCCGGTCTGAGCGGTGAATGCGGCCGGGCGCCGCATTCGCGCGAGCGACGAATCACGCAGGCCGTGGCCGACGCCGGTCTGCGCAGCGGCCGTCGCTGAGCTCTATTGCGGCGGCGCGTCGATCGAACGCCAGAGGTACAGGCAGGCCGCCGTGCGGTAGGGCCGCCAGGGCTCGGCGAGGGCGACGATCTCGGCGGGCGTCGGCAGGGCTTCCAGCCCGTAGCTGATCTGAACGCCCTTGCGAATCCCGAGGTCGCCCGGGGCGAGCACGTCGGGACGCTCGAGCTGGAACATCAGGAACATGTGCGCGCTCCACTCGCCGATCCCCTTCACCGCGACCAGCTCGGCGATCACCGCGTCGTCGTCGAGATCGTTGAGCCGGTCGAGTTCGAGCGACCCGTCGATGACATGCTCGGCCAGCGAACGCAGATAGCCGGTCTTGGAGCGCGACAGGCCGCCGGCGGCGCGCAGCTCCTCCGGGTCGGCGGCGAGCACCTCCTCCGGGGACGGCGGCCGACCGCCGAAGTGCGTGAGCACGCGCTGCCAGATCGCCGCTGCCGCCCTGGTCGAGAGCTGCTGGCCGACGATCGTGCGCACCAAGCCGGCGTAGTGTTCGCCGGGGCTCGGCCGCGGCGGGCGCCGGCGCGCGGGCACCGTGCCGAGCCGATCGATCAGCGCGGCGAACACCGGATCGGCGGCACGCAGGTGCTCGGTCGCCTTGTCAGCCACCGCTCTCGTTCCCGACCGCGTCGAGCATCTCCTCCAGGCGGGTGAGCTTGACCCGCGGACGCCCGGCCGGCTCGCCGAGGCCGCGCTCGTGGCGGTCGATGCGCACCCAGCCCTCGTAGTCGACGAGCTGGGGCTGGCGGCCGCGGACGAACGCCTCGAGCGCCGCGTCGCCGATCGGCGGCGGGTCCAGCAGCCGGCCGGCGGCGAGGTCTTCGAGCAGCCGGTCGACGGTGTCGTTGGCGTCCTTCTTGTTGGTCCCGATGACGCCGCTGGGGCCGCGCTTGGCCCAACCGACGACGTACTCGCCGCGCCGCACGCGCCCGCCCTCGTTGCTGATCAGCCCGCTGACGGCGTCGAACGGAACGTCGGCGAGCGGCGTGCCGCGATAGCCGATCGCGCGAAACACGGCGTCGGCCGGAAGCTCGAGCCGCTCGTCGGTCGCGCGGGCGCGCAGACTTCCGTCCTTGCCGGCCTCGAGGGTGTTGCGCACGACGGTGACCGACTCGACCCGATCGGTGCCGGTGAGTTCCACGGGAGAGAGCAGGAAGCGCAGCGCGACGCGGCGCGTGCGGCCCGCCGGTGGCTGCGCGGAGTACGCGCGGAGAATCTCGACGTTGCGCTTGGCGCTGGCGTCGGCGTCCGGATCGGCGAACGCGTCGCCGAGCGCGAGCTCGGCCGGGTCGACGAGGACGTCGGCGTCGGCCAGCTCGGCGAGCTCGCGCAGCTCCGGGTTGGTGAACGCGGCCTGCGCGGCGCCGCGCCGGGCGACGACGAGCACCTCGCGGACACCGCTGCCCGTCAGCACGTCGAGCGCGTGATCGGCGATGTCGGTGCCGGCGAGCTCGGCGCGCGTGAGCACCAGCATCCGGGCGACGTCGAGCGCCACGTTGCCGGCGCCGATCACGACCACCCGCTCTCCCCCCAGCTCGAACTCGCGGTCGCGGAAGTCCGGGTGTCCGTTGTACCAGCCGACGAAGTCGGTGGCCGAATAGCTGCCGCGCAGGTCCTCGCCCGGGATTCCCATCGCGCGGTCGGTCGGCGTCCCCACCGCGTAGACGATCGCGTGGTAGTGCCTGCGGTAGTCGGCGAGCGTCAGGTGCTTGCCGAACTCGACGTTGGCGAACAGCCGCAGACGCGGGTGCTCCGCCGTGCGCTCGTACAGGTTGGTGACCGATTTGATCTTCGGGTGGTCGGGTGCGACACCGGCGCGAACGAGACCCCAGGGGGTGGGCAGGCGCTCGTAGAGATCGACGTGCACCTCGCGGGCGGTGTGACGCAGCAGGTGCCCGGCGGTGTAGCTGCCGGCCGGCCCCGAGCCGATGATCGCGACGCGAACCTTGGCGTCGCCGGAATCGCTCATCCGCGCGGGCCCGACGTATCGGGCATGCGGATGGTCTGTCTCACGCGGCCATGCGGGGGCATTCTTAGAATCTCGAGTATACGGGCGGACACCGCGCCGCTACCATGACGGCGATGCGGATCGCCCTCGTCTCGCCCTACTCGTGGACGTATCCCGGGGGGGTCACCCGTCACATCGAGGCGCTCGCGGACGAGCTCGCGGCCATCGGGCACGAACCGCGGATTCTCACCCCGTTTGACCCTGACGACCGACTCAGCGTGCGGCTGCATCGCGGGGCCCGTCCGCAGGCGCGCGAGCAGTCGGCCAACGTCGTCTCGCTGGGCCGCACGGTCGGGCTTCGCGCCAACGGCGCCGTCTCGAATGTCGCGCTCGCTCCGTCCGCGGTGGTGCGCATGCGTCAGGAGCTGCGCGCGGGCGACTACGACGTGGTCCATGTCCACGAGCCGATCGTGCCCGTCGTCGGATGGGACGCGGTCCGTTCGAGCGGTCTGCCGACCGTCGGGACCTTTCACACCTACTCGACGAACCGGCTGACCAACAACCTTGGGAATCTCGCCGGCGCGCGGCGGCGGTTCAACAGCCTGCACGTGCGGATCGCCGTGTCACGGGCGGCGGCGTGGACCGGTGAACGTTTCTTCGGGGGGCACTATCGCGTGATCCCCAATGGCGTGGCGGTGCCCGATCGGATCAGCCGCGCGGCTGCCGGCATGCCGAGTGCCCAGCAGCCCCTGCGCCTCGCGTTCGTCGGCCAGGCGGTGGCGCGCAAGGGGCTCCCGGTCGCGCTGCGCGCGTTCGAGGCGTTGCGCGAGCACGTCCCGGTGAGCTTCGATGTGATCGGCGTCGAGCACGCCGAGCTCGAGATGATGCTGGCCGACCTCCAGGGGGTCAACGCCCTCGGCAAGGTCGGCGACGCCGAGAAGATCGCGGTCCTCGGGGCGGCCGATCTGCTGGTCGCCCCGGCGCTCGGCGGGGAGAGCTTCGGCATGGTGCTGACCGAGGCCTTCGCCGTCGGCACGCCGGTCGTGGCCTCCGACATCGCGGGCTACAACGATGTCGTGCGCGACGGCCTCGACGGGGTGCTGTTCGGGCGCGGCGATGCGACGGCGCTCGCGCAGACGCTGCTCGAACTGGCCTTCGACGTCCCGCGGCGTCAGGCGATGTCGCTGGCCGCCGCCGAGCACGCCCACGACTACGCCTGGCCGCTCGTCGCCGCCGAGGTCCTCAACGCGTACGAGGACGCGATTGCGATCCCCGAGCCGCGCGGCGCGATCATGCGCGCCGCGGTGCGCATCGGCGCGCGCGGTGCCGATTTGGCCGAGCGCCGTCCGGCGCAGCGGCGTCTGCCAAGTCTCGAACGCGACGAGCGCACCCGGCGCCAGCGGGCGCTCACCGGGCTGCGGCGCGCGCTGTTCGCGATGGTCGGCGCTGCCGGCGTCGCGGCGGCGGTGCTCGCGGTCGAGCAGATCGGCCCGGGACGGATCGCCCGGGCGCTGGTGACCTCCCAGCCGTCGTGGGTGATCTTCGGCCTCGCGCTGATGTGCGCGGCGATGGCGGCGCGCGGCATCGCCTGGCACGCGATCCTCCGAGCCGCCCTGCCCGGCTCGAGGGTGCGCCGCGCCGACGCGATGCAGGGCACCTTCATCGGCGTGCTGATGAGTGCGACGTTGCCGGCACGGCTCGGTGAGCCATCGCGCTCGCTGATCGTCGCCCGCCGCGTCGGCCGCCCGGCCGAGACCTTCCCGATCGTGCTCGGGACGATCGTCTCCCAGACGCTCCTGAACCTGCTCGCGCTGGCCGGTCTGGGCGCCGTGATGTTCACCAGCGTCGACCTCTTCAACGGTCGCCACACCGCGTTGATCGCCGTTGCCGTCGGCCCGGCGGTCCTCGCGGGGCTGATCCTCGCCGCGCCGTTGATCGTCGGCCGCCGTGGCGGTCCATCGCGCTCGATGCGCCTGGACGCCTTCCGAGCCCAACTGCGCCTGGTGCTGATCCGACTGCGCGCCGGAATGCGAGTGTTCCGCGAGCCGCGACTCGGGGCGATCGCCGTCAGCGCGCAACTCGGTGCGTGGATGCTCCAGTGCGCCTCCTGCTACGTACTGCTGATCGCGCTCGGCCTCGACCACCGCGCCGGCCTCGCCGCCGCGGCCGGCGTGCTGTTCGCGGTCAACGTGACCGCGGTGCTCCCGGCGGCGCCGTCGAACGTCGGCGTGTTCCAGGCGGCCTGCGTCGCCGTGCTGGCTGGGGCCTTTCACGTCTCGACGGCGGAGGCGATCGCCTACGGAATCGTCCTCCAGGCAATCGAGGTGACGACGGCGGTGGTGATGGGGATCCCGGCATTGCTGCGCGAGGGCATGTCGTGGCGCGACGTCAAGCTGCGCGCAATGCACACGGCGCCGGTGACGCTGCAGGCGCCCGAGGTGCGCAGCACGGGCGGCGCGGCATCGATCGTCTGAGCGACGGCGGGCGCGACAGTCGCGGTCGCGGACGGCAGGCGATCTGGTGCCGGCGGCGTAGCTGAACACGATGGCCGACGCCTGGGTCTACATCCTGCGCTGCGCCGACGGCTCGCTCTACACCGGGTGGACGGTCGATCTGGAGCGCCGCCTGGTCTCCCACCGGGCCGGGGACGGGAGCCGGTACACGCGCTCGCGCCTGCCCGTGGAGCTGGTTGCCAGCTTCGCCATGGCCGACGCGAGCGCGGCGCGGCGCGAGGAGGCGCGAATCAAGCGCCTGTCGCGTGCCGCGAAGCTCGCGCTGGTCGCATGTCCGCGACGGCCAGCCGGGGCCGGCCGTCGCTGAGCGTCGCGTGCGCCGCACGTGCCGCGGCTACTTGATGAACAGCATCTCCGAGTACTTCGGCAGCGGCCAGAGGTCGTCGGAGACGACCCGCTCGAGCCGGTCGGCGATCGCGCGCACGCCGTCCATCGCCGGGACGACCTCGTCGCGCATGTACAGCGCGTGCTTGAGTCCGTCGACGTCCGGATGCGGGGCGTTCACGCGCTCCAGCGCGACGATCGCGTCGACGAACCGCGACACGAGGTCGTTGGTCTCCTCGATCAGGCTTTCGACGCCGGCTTCGCGCAGCCGGGCGAGGTGACGCAGCGCCGCCGGCAGCAGCAGCGTGCGCGCGATCGACGCCGCGGTCTCGGCTTCGATGTTGAGCTTCACCGAGTACTGCTCGATGAACACCTCGTAGCGGGCTTCCAGCTCGCGCTTGGTCAGCACCTTGAAGCGCTTGAACACCGCGACGGTCGGGCGCTCGATGAGCCACGGCAGCGCGTCGGCCGTCGAGCGCAGGTTCGCCAGGCCGCGCTTCTGCGCCTCCTTGTGCCACGCCTCCGCGTAGTTGTCGCCGTTGAAGACGATGCGCCGGTGGGTCTTGTAGGAGTCCCTGACGATTCCCAGGATCGCCTTCTCGAGGCTCGCGCCGTCCTTCAGCGCGGCGTCGAGCTTCTCGGCGAGCGAGTCGATCGCCTCGGCGACGATCGTGTTCAGCACGGTGTTCGGGAACGATGGCGACTGGCTCGAGCCGAGCGCGCGGAACTCGAACTTGTTGCCGGTGAACGCGAACGGGCTGGTGCGGTTGCGGTCGCCGGAGTGCAGCGGGAGCGGAGGCAGCACCGGCGTCCCGAGGCCGAGGAACGACCCCGTCTTCGAGATGCTCGCCTTGCCCTCCGCGATCGCCGAGAAGATCCCCTCGAGCTCGGAGCCGAGGAAGATCGAGATGATCGCCGGGGGCGCCTCGTTGGCTCCGAGCCGGTGATCCTGGCCGATGCTCGCGATCGAGGCGCGGAGCAGCTGCTGGTGGGTGTCGACCGCCTCGATGACGGCGGTGGCGAAGAGCAGGAACGAGAGGTTCTCGTGCGGCGTGTCGCCCGGCTCGAGCAGGTTGTTGCCGGTGTCGGTGCCCATCGACCAGTTGTTGTGCTTGCCCGAGCCGTTGACGCCGGCGAACGGCTTTTCGTGCAGCAGGCAGACCAGCCCGTAGCGGCGGGCCGTGTTCTGGAGCACCTGCATGGTCAGCATCTGGTGGTCGCAGCCGACGTTGGTGCCCTCGAACACCGGGGCGATCTCGTATTGGTTGGGGGCGACCTCGTTGTGGCGGGTCTTGACCGGCACGCCGAGCTTGGCCAGCTCGCGCTCGCTCTCCAGCATGAAGGCCAGGATGCGCTCCGGGATCGAACCGAAGTAGTGATCGTCGAGCTCGTGCCCCTTCGGTGGCTTGGCGCCGAACAGCGTGCGCCCGGTGGTGACGAGGTCGGGCCGCTCGAAGTAGTACTGCTCGTCGATCAGGAAGTACTCCTGCTCGGGGCCGACGGTGGTGAAGACGCGTTCGGACTCCTCGTCGCCGAGCAGCCGCAGCGCGCGCAGCGCGGCCTCGGACAGCGCGTCCATCGAGCGCAGCAGCGGGATCTTGTGGTCGAGCGCCTCTCCCGTCCACGAGGCGAATGCCGTCGGGATGCACAGCAGCGCGCCGTTGGGGTTCTCCAGCAGGAACGCCGGCGAGGTCGGATCCCAGGCGGTGTAGCCGCGCGCCTCGAAGGTCGCGCGGATCCCGCCGGTCGGGAAGCTCGATGCGTCGGGCTCGCCCTGGATCAGCTCCTTGCCCGTGAAGTCCGCCATCGCGGTGCCGTCGCCGACCGGGCCGTAGAAGGAGTCGTGCTTCTCCGCCGTGGAGCCGGTCAGCGGCTGGAACCAGTGCGTGTAGTGGGTGGCGCCGTTCTCCAGCGCCCACTCCTTCATCGCCTGCGCGACCGCGTCGGCCAGCGAGGTGTCCAGCTCGGCACCGCGGGCGACCGTCGTGCGCAGCTGGGCGTAGACGTGCTTGGGCAGCCGCTTGCGCTGCTCGGCGGCGCTGAAGACGTTCGCTCCGAAGACCTGATTGGCGGTCTGGGTGAGATCCCGGCCGCCCCAGGCCTCGCCGTTCGCGGTCCACTGAGCGGCGGAGACGTTGTGAATACGGGTCCGTGGCATCCGGGCGTCCTCCTGAGGGGATCATGGGTACTTGGCGATGACCGTTTTCTCGCGCAAGCAACCCGTTGCGAGCAGTGCGGCGGCTGCACACCTTATGCGCTTGGCTGCGCGCGGGGCTTGTCCGCGTGGACAAAGCACGGGCCCGGCGATTCGCCCGCGCGTATGGGAACGCGGCGGAGCGCGGAAACGTGGCGTGGCGCGCCGGCGGGGCCGGCGCGCCACGTGCCCCGCTCAGACGAGCAATTCCTCGCGCGCCACGCCGCCGGTCGCGGTGCGACCGGTCGGCGTCTGCGCCTCGAGCATCGCTGCAAGGCTCCGGCGCTGACGCTCGGTCATTGAGCCGATCGTCTTGGTCTCCGTCATCGGGATGCCGGCGAGGAACCGTCGCGCGCGGGTGTGCCCCCAGCGGTGCTGGCTCATCAGGAGCTCGGCTACGGCCATGCTCTCCGCCTCCCACGGCGAGGCGAGGATCACAGCCGCGGCAGTCGTCTCGCCGTCCGTCACTCGGCGCTTCAGTTCGGCACGCGCGAGGCGCACCTCATTGGCGCGTTGAAGGGCCCGCATGTGTTGCGGCCCGTAGGCGATCACTGTCGCATTCATCTGGGCTCCCGAACGCTCGCGTTGACGAGCGCCAATCCGGTTGTTGGTTTACGCTGTACGCGCGAACGCGGGGTGGGCCGCTCCGGCGAATGACCGTGCTGCTGACCGTGGTCGTTGCACTCCTGGGAGTCACAGGGGCCCCTCTCAAAGCCCCGGGCACCTCCGCGCCGAGCGTGCATGGAAGCTACGACAGCGCCCCCGCGTTGGTCAACGCATCACCGTGTACCGCGTTCGCTCGGAGCGAGGTTTTTCTCTCAGCAGAGCCTTGTGTGGACGTGCACAATCATCCTGAGGGCCCCGGAAGCGGCCCGTGCTCGGCCTCAAACGCTCGCTTCACCGTCGCGAAGGCATCGAGCGCCCGGTCGATCACGGCCTCGTCGTGGGTGGCCATGACGCTGGTGCGAAGCAGCGCCCCGCCCGGGGGCACCGCCGGATGGACGGCGACATTCGTGAACACGCCGGCGTCCCACAGTGCTCGCCACAACAGGCCGGCGTGCCAGTCCTCGCCGACGCGGACCGGCACGATCGGGGTGATGATCGACTCCAGCGTGCCCGCGGCGCTCGTCACCGGCGACGGTTCGACGACGTCGAAGCCAAGCTCGTGAAGACCGCGGTTGAGGTGCCGCGCGTTCGCGAGCACGCGGGCCATCAGCTCGCGGCCCTCCGCTGAGCGGATCACGCGCAACGCCGCCAGCGCGGCGCCGACCGCGGCGGGAACGCCCGAGGCGGTGAACAGGAAGGCCCGGCTCTGGATCTTCAGGAACTCGATCACGTCGGCGTCCCCGGCGACGAAGCCGCCGCAGGAGGCGAGCGACTTGGAGAAGGTCCCCATCCGCAGATCGGCCTGGTCCTCGACGCCGAGCAGCTCGGCGGTGCCGGCGCCGCGCGTGCCGAGCACGCCGACGGCGTGGGCTTCATCGACCATCAGCCGCGCGCCGAAGCGCCGCGTGAGCGTCGCGATCTCGCGCAGCGGCGCGATGTCGCCCTCCATCGAGAAGACCCCGTCGACAACCACGAGCACGCCGCCTCCGTCGCCGACGGCCTTCTCGAGGGTGCTCTCGAGCTTGTCCATCCGGTTGTGGCGGAACGCTCTGAGCTTGGCCCGCGAGAGCAGCGCCCCGTCGAGCAGCGAGGCGTGGTCGGCGGAATCGACGACCACCGTGTCGCCGGTCCCGAGCAGCGTCGCGAGCGTGCCGACGTTGGCCTGCTGCCCGGTGGTGAAGACGATCGCGTCCTCCGTTCCCATCCACTCGGCGAGCTCATGCTCCAACTCGAGGTGCAGCGGTGTCGTCCCGTTGAGCAGCCGCGATCCGGTCAGCCCGGTTCCGTAGCGCGCCAGCGCATCGCGTGCGCCCGCCATCACACGCTCGTCGGCGGTCAGCCCGAGGTAGTTGTTGGAGCCGAGCATGATCCGCGGCTTCCCGTCCATCTGGACGATCGGCATCGCCGGGGACTCGACCTCGTGGAAGTACGGCAGCAGGCCGTGCTCACGCGCCGCGCGCATCAACGCAACGCGCTCGTGGTCGCGGATCTTGGCGAAGACGTCGGGGGGCGGGTGCATGTAGGCTGGGGCGGGTGAGCCTCGAGATCCGGCCGGTCGCCGACAAGCGCGACTTACGGCGCTTCATCGCGCTCCCCTCCTCGCTCTATCGTAACGAGCCGCGCTGGATCGCGCCGCTCAACATGGATATGCACAAGCGGCTCGACCGCAAGGGCAATCCGTTCTTCAAGCATGCTGCCGCGGAGTACTTCCTGGCGTGGCGCGACGGGCAGCCGGTGGGGCGGATCACCGCGCATCTCGACCACCGCTTCAACGAGTTCCAGGGCAACGACTGGGGGATGTTCGGCTTCTTCGAGTGCGAGGATTCGCGCGAGACGGCGCACGCGCTGCTCGGCGCCGCGGAGTCCTGGTTGCGCGAACACGACCGTGACCGGATGGTCGGTCCGATGGACTTCACCACCAACGACGAGTGCGGCCTGATGATCGAAGGCCACGAGCGCCCGCCGATCATCCTCTCGAGCTGGCATCACCCGTACTATCAGGCGCTGCTCGAGGGCGAGGGCCTCGAGAAGGCGATGGACCTGTTGATGTGGAGCCTGCACATCAGAGGGCGATCGAGGGTACGCGACGCGATCTGGCGGATGGCCGACAGGGTCGAGTCAGAACACGGGATCGTCTGCCGGCCGATGCGCAAACGCGACCTGCAGGCCGAGGTGTCGCGCTTCCTCGAGGTCTACAACGCCGCCTGGGAGCGCAACTGGGCGTCGGTGCCGCTGACCGAGGAGGAGGTCCACCATTACGCCAAGGACCTCAAGCCCGTGCTCGACGAGAACTGGGCCTACCTCGCAGAGCGCGTCGACACCGGCGAGGTGGTCGGCGCCGCGCTCACGCTCCCGGACTTCAACCAGGTCCTCGCGCATCTCAACGGTCGCCTGCTGCCGTTCGGCTGGGCCAAGGCGCTGTACTACCGCGGCAAGATCGACGCCGTGCGGGTGTTCGCGCTCGGCGTCAAGCCGGAGTACCAGCACACCGGTATCGCGGCGCGCTTCTACCAGATGCATTTCGACGCGGCCGAGCGCACGCCACAGAAGGGCGGCGAGATGGGCTGGATCCTCGAGACCAACCGCCCGATGAACCGCGCGATGGAGGGCATGGGCGGCGAGATCGTGCGCCGTTTTCGTGTCTACGAACGCAGCCTGCAGTGATCTGCGAGACTTGCACGACGTCGGGTGAGAGAGAGCTGTGATGGGCCACGAGCAGTCGGCATCGATCGAGAACTCCGTCGAGGAGCCCGAGGTCGTCGACGGCGTCCTGGTCGTCGCGAACGTCCGCGAGGTCGAGGTGGTGCGCCATGGTCCGCCGCCATTCGTGCAGGTTGCCGCCGTCGCGGCCACGGGGTTCGTCGCAGGAGCGGCCACCGCCGCGGTGCTCGGCCGCCACTTCGCACGGGTGCAGGCGCGTCGCGCCCCGAGCGTCGCGTCGAGTGTTGCGCCGAGTACCGCGGTGCGCCGGCGCGAGCCGGCGCTCGAGGTCGTCGCGTCGCGGACCTTCGTCGTCGACGTGCACACACTCGCAGGCCCGTAGTGGCTCGGGACGGAACGGCTCGCCCATCGCGGTGAGCGATCGCGGCGGCGCAACCGGCACGTCCGCGCCGCACGCTTCAATGGCGCGCCGTGCGTGAACTCCCGGGAACCTGCGAGCGGCGCGTCGAGGTGGCGCCGCGTTGGCCGCTGCGACTGCCGGGCGGTGGGGCCGACGGGGTGCTGCGCGCGCGCGGCGGGGTGCTCGAGCGCCTGTTGCACGTCGAGGGACAGCCGGTCGTCGTTCGTGCCGCGCAGCCAGGCGCCCACAGCGTGCTGATCGGCGCCTGGGGCCCATCGCGCGGGGCCTGCGAGCGGGCGCTCGAGCGGATGCGCTTCGCGCTCGGCGTCGACGACGATCTGTCGGAATTCCACGCCCGGTTTCGCGCCGACGCGCTGATCGGACGCCTGGTCCGCCGGCTTCCCTGGCTTCGCCCACGGCGCCGCCCCGAACCGTTCGAGGCTCTCGCCTGGGCGATCTGCGAGCAGCTGATCGAGTACACGCGGGCGGTCGGCATCGAGCGGCGGATCGTGCGCCGGCTCGGGCCTGCGCTCGCCGGCGAGGGGACCGCCGGACCGCCGTTGCGCGACGTGCCGAGCGCCGCCGTGCTCGCCGGTACCGCGCCCGCGCTGCTCGAGTCCTTCGATCTCTCGGCCGGGCGGGCGCTCGCCCTGCGGCGCGCGGCGCGCGAGGTGGCCTGCGGCCGCGTCGATCTGCACAGCCCCGACCACGAGCGGGCGTGGCGACGCCTGCGGGCCCTGCCCGGCATCGGCAGCTGGACCGTCGAGTGTCTCGCGCTGCACGGCCAGGGGCGCTTCGACGCGGTGCCGGCTGGAGATCTCGCGTTGCGCAAGCTCGTCGCGCGACTGCGCAGCGGCGGGGACCCGCGCGCACGGGCGGACGAGGAGGAGGTGCGCGAGTTCTTCGCTCCCTATGCCCCGTGGGGGGGCCTCGCGGCGGTCTACGCGATGCGGCTCGGCTGATATGGGGGTGCCGGAGGCCGGCCGCCTACGCTCCCTGCCCCGGTAGGAACTCGTCGGTGATCGCCAGGCCGGCGTTGCGCGCTCGGGTGAGCAGGCCGTTGCGGTGCATCCACGCGCCGAAGGTCCTCCAGGCGTACGGATCCTGATAGCCGAACGGCTTGCTGGGATCGCTCGGTGCGGTGATCGGCAGGATCAGCGCGAGCACCGCACGCTCGAACTGCGCACTCAGGCGCGGGTTGACCTTCACGAGCGCGGCGATGGCCTTGGCCGGATTGCTCTGCATCGCCCGCTCACCGAACGTCAGCGACTGGAGGAACGCCCGCAGCAGCGGCCCGCCCTGCTGGGCCTCGCTGGTGCGGACGACCACCACAAGCTGGCTGTAGGTCGGCACGCCGGCCTGCTGGATCTCGAGCACCTGCGCGGGCTGGTGGGCGAGCCTGAGCGTGACGGCGTCGATCGGCCACAGCCCGCCGAGTGCGGCGACCGCCCGCCGCGCCCGGAGCGCGGTGCTGGGATCGCCGGCGACGACGACCCGGCGTACTTTTGACGGCGGGACACGGGCGCTCGCGAGCACCGTGGTCAGCTGCGCGGCGGCGAGCGCTGTCGGGCTGACCGCGATCGTGCGCCCGGCAAGCTGACGGGCATTCGAGATCGGCTGGGCGGCGAGCGACACGATGCCGTCCAGCGGCTGGCGGACCAGTGCGCCGATTGCCACCACCGGCGCGCCGGCGTCGCGCGCGGAGAGCAGCGCCGGCTCCGAGACGATCGCGACCTGCGCGCTGCCGGACTCCAACGCGCCGAGCGGGTCCGAGCTCGCGGGGCGCTCGATCGTCACGTTGAGCGCTCCGCGGGCGAAGTCGCCGTCGGCCTGGGCCGCGTAGAGCGACGCGAACAGCGCGCTCGGCGCGCCGTCGATCGCCACGGTGAGCGCTCGCGGTGGCCCGAGCTTGATCCGCGCATGCACCTCACCGCACCCGGCGCACAGGGCGGTGCAGATCAAGCTCGCGGCGAGGAGCGCGCCGCGCCTGCGGAGCTCCGGGCGCATCGGCATCAGACCGGGCGCATGGTAGTCGTTATCGCGGCGGTGGGGCGGGGGTCCCACGCCGGGGCCGGCCGCCTCGCGGGCTAGGAGCGCGATCCGGTCAGCGCCTTGACGAAGTCCTCGAGCTGGTGCGTCGTCCAGCACTCGAAGGCCGTGCAGTAGGGCGTGTAGGCGTCGATCACCGAGTCGCCGTAGTTCCAGTAGAGCCGCGGCTCGGGGTTCAGCCAGAACGTCCGTCCGGCGCGCGCGGCGATGGTGGCGAAGATGTCGGCGCGCGGATCGCGGCCGTTGGTGCGTGCGTCGCCGAGCACGATGACCGTCGCGCGCGGGTGCAGGTCGTCCTCGACGAGCGAGCGGAACTCCGACCAGACGCGTCCGTAGTCGGTGTAGCCGGAGACGTCGGCGACCCCGGCGTCGCTGGCGATCGCGTCGCTGATCGCCTTGAAGCTGCGTTCGCGCGCGAAGGTGTCGGTGACCTCGGAGATCCGCTCGATGAAGACGAACGAGCGCATCCGGCGGAACGAATCGTGCAGCGCGTGCAGCACCGAGAGGAAGAACACCGATGCCGAGGTGACGCTCGTCGAGACGTCGCACAGCACATAGATCTCGGGTCGCCGCGGGCGGCGCGGACGGTACTTGACGACCACCGGCACGCCGCCCGTCTGCAGCGAGGCGCGCATCGTGCGGCGGATGTCGACGTGATCGTGACGGTGCGAGCCGCGCCGCTCGACGCCGTGGGTCGCGAGTCGCCGCCGCAGCTGAGCCACGACGCGGTGCACCGCTGCCAGGTCGGCGGCCGGCCCGCTGGGAAGCGCCCGATCGAGGTCGCCCAGCGGCCGCGACGGCGGCAGGGCCTGCGTCCGCTCGATCTGCGCGCGCTCGAGCTCCCGGCGCAACATCGCCTCGAAGCGCCGCAGGGCGTCCCGCGGCAGCCCCTCGCGGCGCGGGTCGCCGGGCGGGTAGTCCGGCTGCGGGTCGCTGCGCAGGCCGAGCGCCCGCCGGATCCGCTGGACGTCGATGCCGACGACGCCCGAGCCCTCGCTGGCGCGCCCGATCGCCGCCAGCGCGAGCCGTGCGAGGTCCTGCATCCGGCCCTCGTCGCCCTCGGCCAGCGCCTCGGCGATCTGCGCGCGCAGTTGCTCGAGATCGATCTGCTGCGCGGCGTCGGCGTTCGCGCCGACGCCACCCGCCTCGACGACGCCGGCCTCGATCGCCGCGCCCTCGGCGGCGCGGAAGAAGAACCGCTCGAAGACGAGGTCGAAGACACGGCGATCCTCGGGCGACTTGGCCAGCGTGGCCGCGAGCCCCTGCTTGAACGTCGCGCGATCGCGCCAGTCGAGCTCGGCGAGCACCGCGACGGAGTCGAGCAGCTCGGAGGTCCCGATCGCGACGCCCTCGGCGCGCAGCTCGTCGCCGAGCTGGAGCAGCTGCTCGTCGATGCTCAAGCGAGCGCCAGGCCGACTCGCTCGGCAACGAGCTCGATGTCGGTGCGGTGCTTGACGATCACCGACATCGTCTCGTTGAACGTCGCGGCGTCGATGTCGCTCGCTCCGAGCAGCAGCAGGGCGCGCGCCCAGTCGATCGACTCGGCGATCGACGGGGGCTTCTTGAGGTCGAGCTCGCGCACCATCGCGACCACCTCGACCAGCTTGCGGGCAACGGTGTCGGGGAGCAGCGGCGCGTGCAGCCGCACGATCGCCAGCTCGTGCTCGAGCGTCGGATAGTCGAGCCACAGGTACAGGCAGCGGCGCTTGAGCGCCTCGGTCAGCTCCCGCGAGTTGTTCGACGTCAGCAGCACCACCGGCTGCGAGCTCGCCGCGATCCGCCCGAGCTCGGGGATGGTGATCTGGAAGTCCGAGAGCAGCTCGAGCAGCATCGCCTCGAACTCCTGGTCGGTCTTGTCGATCTCGTCGATCAGCAGGACGACCGGCGCGGTGGCCGAGATCGCCTGGAGCAGCGGGCGCGCCAGCAGGAACTCCTCGCCGAAGATGTCGTCCTGGACCTCGGACCAGCCTGCGCCATCGGCTTCGGCCTGAATGCGCAGCAGCTGCTTGCGGTAGTTCCACTCATACAGCGCCTTGGCCTCGTCGAGACCCTCGTAGCACTGCAGGCGCACGAGTTCGCGTCCCAGGTAGGTCGCCATCGCCTTGGCCAGCTCCGTCTTGCCGACACCGGCGGGACCCTCGACGAGCACGGGCTTGTGCAGGCGGGTGGCGAGGTAGGCCACCAGCGCGGTCGATCCTCCAGGGAGGTAGCCCGCCGCGCGCAACCCTTCGGCGACAGCGTCCACCGATTCGGGAAGCGCGTCCATTGGCCGTCAATGATAGGAAGGTCGGGCCGTCGGGGAGGGCCTCGAGCGATCGTCCGCCTGCGCGCTTGCGCGCTCCGGCGCGTGACCGGGGCCCGGCGGTCAGCTGTCGCGGAGATCGCGGGGCAGCTCGAACGAGAGCTGTTCGGCGTCCTCGCGCGTGACCCCACGGTGCTCACGCTCGGGATCCTCGTCGCGGGGACGGGCCTCGGGACGAGCTGAGCGAACGGTCGCCGGCACGGCGACCGGCTCGTCGTCGCGCTCGCGTCGCGCCGGCGGCCGGTTCTGCAGATGCACGGTGGGGTCGTCGGCGAGCGCCGGCTCGGCGCGGTGGGTGCGGCGGATCCTCAGGCCCGTCCATGCCAGCCAGATCGCCGCGAACAAAGCCAGGAAGATGCCCCACTGGATGCCGCTCGTCAGGACCGCGGTCTTGCTGCCCTGCGTCCCCTGTTTGTCGAGCATCCGGTAGAAGATCAGCAGCCCGGCCCACCCGCCGGCGAGCAGGATCACGGTGCCGTCGCCGCCCGGGAGATGGAAGGCGCGACGCTCCCCGCGCGCGAACAACAGCGCCAGTACCGCGACGCTGATCACCAGCACCGCGAGCTCGACGAACGAGAACGCGCCCCAGGCGGTGAGCGTGACGCTCACCGCCTGGGAGCTCTTGCTGACGGCGATGCCCGTCTCGCTGTACCACGGCAGGAACATCGTGATCCAGAGCGAGAGCGCCGCGAGCGCGCACACGCGCTGCTCGGGCCCGATCACGCGCCACGCGCGGAGCACCCGCATGAATGGCCCGGGCTTGGTGCGTGCGGCGCGCGGCCCGTCGGCGGCCATCACACGCTCACGGTCGCCGCGGCGGCGAGCCGCGCGCAGAGCAGATCGGCGTCCGCGTCGCCGACGACGCGCAGCTGCCCCTGGAAGGCGAGCTTCCAGTGCTCGCGCGGCCATTTTGCGATGTGCTCGAGTTCGTCGACGAGTGTCTCGGCGGGGATCCATGCCGATTCCTCGAGCACCCATTCGGGCTCGATCGGAAACCGCCACGGATAGGCGTCGGCCTTGCCGGGCTTGCCGGGCCAGACCGGCGTGCGGTCCTCATAGAGCTCACCGGCGATGCGGGCGCTCGCGGCGAACGCCATGACCCGCGTCAGATAGAACACGAGCCGGTCGCCGGTCTCCAGCTCGAGCGCCTGACGCCGGCGGCGCTCCTTGAGACCGATCACCGTGAACTCGAGCGCTCGAGTCGCGGCGAAGTTCTCGGGTGAGCCGGTGAGGATCCACGTCCGCGCAGGCACCCGACCGATTGTACGCGCGGTTCAGCCGGCCGGCCTGTGCCGCCGCCGGGGCGGGGGCGCGTTGATTGTCACCGCCGCGCTGCTCAGCGCGCGGTTGCCCGCCGGATCCACCGCGCTCAGCGTCACCGTCCAGGCGCCGGCGTGCGGCGGTCGCCACCTGAGCGTGTGGGAGCCGTGGCTGAGTTGCAGCGTGATCTGGGAGACGACGCTGCCGGCGTAGGACACCGCGAAGGTGACGGTCGAGGGCTTGGACAGTGTCAGCGCGACGTGCGCGACCCGCGTGGCGCGCGTCCTCGCCAGAGGGGCGATCGTGATCACCGGTGGCGTCGTGATGTCGGCCTTGAAGCTCGCCGCCGCGCGGCAGTAGACGGCGTTCGGGTCGTTCGTCGGGCCGGTCGGCCCGGTGGTGCTCGTCGTGCCGGTCGTGCCGGTTGGCCCCGTGGTGCCGGTCGTGCCGGTTGGCCCCGTGACGCTGGTCGCGCCGGTCGCGCCCGTCGCACCGCTCGCGCCCGTCGCACCGCTGGCGCCGACGAAGGGTGTGCCGCCGGTTGGGGACGTCGCGCCGGTCGCGCCGCTGGCACCCGTCGGGCCTGCCCCGCGCGTCAGGGCGCCGGGTGCAGCGAGCCCGAGGATCGTCAGCGCCGTCAGCGTCGTTTCGTGCGTCTGCGCGCACAGGTTGGCGAGAAACCCGGTGAGCAACTCGTGGTAGCTCAACGTCGAGTCGGAGTACTGGTCGTACTTCGACCAGTACCCCGTGTTGTATTTCGGCACGTCGATCCGCGCCTGCGCGTTGCCCGCGCGGAACAGCGCGGCAGCGCTCGTGTCTCCGGCGGCGGCCAGATCGAACAGCCCGACCAGGGATTGGATGAACGCGTTGATCACGAACTCGTGCGGTGCGAAGCTGTAGATCAGGTATCGCGCTCCCGCTGCCGTCGCCGAGCGAACCCCGACCGGAGGCGCGACGCCGAAGATCCCCAGCGCCTGGTGCGCGTCGGCGAGGTAGGCGGGGTTCTGGAGCGCCACGCCGGCGCCGGCCAGCGCCTCGAGCGCGGTCCCCTGGGTGATCGCGGAGACCCACGGAGGCGCGCCGCCGTCGAAGGCGAAGTCGTACTCCCAGGCGATCCCGCCGCCGCGCACCGCGGCGAGGCTGAGCGCCTGATCGAGGAGACCGGCGAGCGCGGCGCCCTTGCGCTGGTCATAGAGCCCGTTGGCGGCGCCGAAGGTGCCGAGCCACTGGATCTCGATCCCCTGTCCGGGGTAGTACTCCCAGACCAGCCCGCTGCCCGGGAAGCCGACACGCTGGGAGGCGGCCAGCAGCGGGCCGGTGGTCCACCACTGGCGGTTGCGCTCGAGGGTCAGGATCAGCTCCGGGACGCGCGAGGGGGTCAGCCCCCCGGCGCCGGCGATCGCCGTGAGGTTGGCGAGGACGGCGCCGAGCTCGGCCTTTCGCGTCCCGCCCAGGCTCTTGTACGCGACGCGCGCCGCGATCCATTGCGCGCGGTCGGCGGTGGCCGTCGCGGCCGGCAGTTCGCCGCCGGCCGCGAGCGCCGCGATCGCCTGGGGGAAGGTCAACCCGCGCCGGGCCGCCGGGCCGGCGGCCGGTGTCGTCGGGGTCGCCGTCGAGCCGGCCGCCGGCGGCGTTGCGACGGCGCTCACTCCGCCCGTTTCGAGCACCAGCGCGAGCGGTGTGTAGGGGATTCGGCCCCCGCGCAGCGGGTGCGGATCGGCGCCGACGGCGGCGGCGCCGGACAGGCCGACGAGCACCGCCGCGCAGCCCGCGACCGCGAGCCGGCGCGCACATCGCATGCTAGCCTCAATGGTCATGAATCCCGCCGGCAGGGCATCCCGGTTCAAGCTTCGACGCCTCGCCGCCGTTCCCCTCGCGGTTGGCGCCGCCGCCGCGATCGCGGCATGTGGCGGCAGCGGACCCCACACCACGACGTCGGCCACCGTCAAGGCATCTCCGGCGTCGCTGGTCTCGCAGAGCTTCTCGGCGAGCGACGCGATCAACTCCGGCCAGGTCGCGCTCGCGGTCAAGCTCAAGCTCGACGGCATCCCGCAGCTCGGGTCCAAGCCGATCACGCTCGACGTCTCCGGGCCGTTTGAGCGCAGCGCCGGCAATCAGATCTCGACGGACCTCGCTGCCACCGTCTCGATCGCCGGCTCGACGGCGCACGTTGGCTTCGATGCCGTCGGCAAGAAGCTCTACGTCGGGCTGGCCGGGACGTTCTACGAGCTCCCGGCGAGCACCACCACGCCCACGAGTACGGTTGGCTCGAGCGGCGCCAGCGGCGTGCTGGCCGCGCTCGGCATCAACCCCAAGACCTGGCTGACCGATCCCCACATCGTCGGCACCGCGAGCGTCGGCGGCGTCGCGACCGAGCACCTCACGGCGCAGGTCAACATCGCCAACGTGCTCAACGACCTGTCGAAGGTCGTCGCCAGCACGGGTTCCACCGGTGCGACCGGTGCGACGACCGGCGACGCCCTGTCGCTCGTCGAGTCGGCGATCACCTCTGCGCAGGTCGACATCTACACCGGTGTCACCGATCACATCGTGCGCAAGTTCGACCTCGCGATCGCCTTCACGGTGCCGCAGATCGCCGCCGGGGCGCTCGGCGGCCTCAGCGGCGGCTCGCTGAACCTCGATGTCACGCTGACGCAGCTCGGCCAGGCGCAGACGATCACCGCGCCGGCGAATCCGCAGCCGTCGTCGAAGCTGCTCAACGGCGTGTTCGCGCTCGAGAGCCAGTTCGGCTCGCTGGCCTCGCTGGCCTCGCTTGTCTCCGGCGGCTCCTCCGGCGGCTGACGGCTGCTTGAAGCCGGTGCCGCCGCAACGCCCGCGGGCCCGCCGGCCAACGGCCGAGCGATGGTTGACTTCACACTGACCGACGAGCAGCTCGCCCTGCGCGAGCTCGCCCACGACTTCGCCGAGAAGGAGATTCGGCCGGTCGCGTGGGAGTACGACCGCGACAGCACCTTCCCGCAGACGGTCATCGAGAAGGCCTGGGCGCTCGGCCTGATGAACACCCACATCCCCGAGGCCCACGGCGGCCCGGCGATCGGCTACCTCGACGGAGCGATCATCGAGGAGGAGCTCTCGTGGGGCTGCTCGGGCATCCAGACCTCGCTCGGCTGCAACAACCTGGCGATCACCCCGCTGCTGGTCGCCGGGTCCGACGCGCTCAAGCAGACCTACCTCAGGCGGCTCGTCGACGCGCCGCTGCTCGCGTCGTTCTGCCTGACCGAGCCCGACGCCGGCTCGGACGTCGCAGCGATGAGGACGCGTGCCGTGCGCCGCGGCGACAAGTACGTGATCAGCGGCTCGAAGTGCTTCATCACGAACGGTGGCTACGCCAACTTCTACACCGTGTACGCCAAGACCGAGCCCGACGCCGGCCACCGCGGGATCTCGTGCTTCGTCGTACCACGCGACGCCGGGGTGCTCGTCGACGGACACGAGGACAAGATGGGCCAGCGCGCGTCCAACACGGCGACGATCAGCTTCCCCGACGTCGAGATCCCCGCCGACCATCTGATCGGCGAGGAGAACGCGGGCTTCAAGATCGCGATGATGACCCTCGACCGCACCCGCCCGGGGGTCGCGGCGATGGCCACCGGAATCGCGCGCGCCGCCTTCGAGTTCGCGGTGTCCTACGCGCGCGAGCGCGTCCAGTTCGGCGTGCCGATCGCCGCCCACCAGGCGATCCAGTTCATGATCGCCGACATGGCGACCGACATCGAAGCGGCGCGGCTGCTGACGTGGAAGTCCGCCGTCCTGCTCGATCAGGGCAAACGCAACACGCTGCTCTCCTCGCACGCCAAGCGCTTCGCCGCCGACGCCGCGATGCGCGTCGCGACCGACGCGGTCCAGGTCTACGGCGGCTACGGCTTCATCAAGGACTACCCCGTCGAGAAGCTGATGCGCGACGCCAAGATCATGCAGCTCTACGAGGGCACCGCCCAGATCCAGCGCATCGTCATCGCGCGCGAGGTGCTCGATCCGGACCGGGCCTGACCGACCGCTCACGCCTGCTCACTTGAGCCGCACGACCGCGGTCGGGCTGTAGCCCGACACGTGAGCGCCCTCGACCGGGAGCACCAGCGCGCGGAAGAAGCCGCCGTGGTAGATCCGCAGCGTCTTGGCGAAGCTGACGACGCCGTTCGTGACCGCCACCTGCGCGACCGTGCCGCCGACGACCTTCCAGCTCGTGCCGACCAGCCGTTCGAATGCGATCCGCGCCGAGGGCTCCGCCGGCGCGATCGTCCCGCCGAAGCGCACGGTCGGGCGTCGGTGCGTGCCGGTGGCCCGCGTGTGCAGGGTCACGCTGAGGCCGACGGACACCGGCACATCGACCGACGCGACGTTGCCGGACACGACGCGGTACTGGGTGTTCAGCGCCACGCCGAGCACGTTGAAGACGAACGCGCCGTTGGGCAGCGTCAGCTCAGCGTTGCCGACGTTCACGAACCCCGTCGTGTAGGGAAACTCGTTCTGCTGGAGCTGAACCGCGGCCCCGGCGCTGCCGGTGCCCGAGAGCGTGCCCTCGATGGTCACCGGGCTGCCGAACTCGACCGGGTTGGGTGCGGCGGTGATGGCAAGCGAGAGCGGGATCTTGGCCGTCACCAGGGTCCTGTCGGCACCGAGCGCGGTGCTCGTGGCGTTGGTCGCCACGATGCGGTAGTGGTAGGTCGTGCCCGCGGCGAGCCCGGCGATCGCGATCGATATGGCGACCGCCTTGGTCCCGGCCGGCAGTTGGGCCGGCGTCGACTGGGCGCCGTACTTGTTCGTGGCTCCGTACTGGAAGTAGACCTCGGTCGACTCCCCGCCCGGACGGACCGTCCCGAAGAGCACCGCCGACTGGTAGGTGACGCTGCCGTTCGCGCCGGTCGTCACGGCTGGCGCGGCGGCCAGCGCCGGCCCGGCGAGGAGCCCCAGCGTCGCGACCGCGGCGACGGTCCCAACGAGCAGCACGCGACAAATCCTCAGCACCACAGCCTCCTCAGCTTGATTTCCCCCGCTCTGTAGATTCAGACACACCCGACCCCAAGGAGTTGCGCATGTTCGTGTTCAAGGCCGCCGTCGTGGGTGCCGGCACGATGGGCGGCGAGATTGCCCAGCTGATCGCCGCCGCCGGGATTCCGGTCGTCCTGCGCGACGTCGAGCAGCGGCTCGTGGACGTCGGGCGCCAGCGCGCCGAGGACCTCACAGCCGCTCAGCTGGATGCGCTCGTGTGGAAGCAGCGTCTGACGCGCGCCCAGGCCGACGAGCAGCTCGCGCGCACGCTCGCGTTGATCAGCACGACCACCGCCTATGACGGCTTCGGTGACGTCGACTTCGTGATCGAGGCGGTGCCCGAGCGGCTCGATCTGAAGCAGGCCGTCTTCGAGGAGCTCGACGCCGCGACCCCCGGTCACGCGATCCTCGCCTCGAACACCTCCGCGCTGTCGATCAGCGAGCTGGCCAGCGTGACGACGCGGGCCGATCGCGTGCTCGGGTTCCACTTCTTCTACCCGGCTTCGGTGATGCGCCTGGTCGAGATCGTCGAGGGCGTCGAGACCTCGCCGGAGTCGATGGCGGCAGCGTCGCGCTTCGCGGCCGCGATCCGCAAGACGGCGATCCGCTGCGCCGACGACCCCGGTTTCGTGGTCAACCGTGTGCTGATGTCGGCGATCAGCGAGCTCTGGCGGGCGCAGGAGGAGCAGGGCCTGTCGATCGCAGCGCTGGACCGCGCGATCAGCGAATCGAAGGCCGCGCCGATGGGGCCGTTTCGACTCGCGGACCAGCTCGGCCTCGACACCGTGCTGCACGTGGCCGAGCACCTGCAGGAGTCCTTCGGCGAGCGCTTCTACGTCCACGGCGGCCTGCGCGAGCTGGTCGGCAAGGGCCGGCTGGGCGCCAAGAGCGGCCGGGGGTTCTACGAGGCGAGCGCGGCGCCCGACATCGGCGGCGACTCGGTCGACGCGGCGGAACTGGCCGAACGGTTCACGCTGAAGGCGCTCGTGGAGTGCTGCCTGGTGCTCGAGGACGGCGTCGCCGGCGCGCGCGAGATCGACCTGGCGATGATGGCCGGGGCCGGGCTGAGCCCGCCGCCGTTCGCGCGCGCCGACGCCGTCGGGCTCGGTGAGGTCGTCGGCCGTCTCGAGCAGGCTGCCGGCAGGTGGGGCGAGCGGTTCGCCCCGCCGACGATCCTGCGACGCCTCGTCGCCCAGGGCAGGCTCGGCGCCGCGGCGGGCCAGGGGTTCTTCCCCACGCCCGCCCCCGATCCGGGCCAGGACGGCCCGATCAAGCTCGAGTCGCGCGGCGACGTGGCGATCGCCTGGATCGACAACCCGCCGGCCAACTCGCTGAGCGTCGAGGCGATCGACAGCCTGGCTCGGCTGTGGCGAGGCGTCGTCGAGGACGCGACGGTCCGCGTCCTGGTGATCGCCTCGGCCAGCCCGGCGCTGTTCTGCGCGGGCGCGGACATCAAGGGCATGCAGACGATGCAGGCGCCGGGCCAGCGCGAGTTCGTCGACACGATGCACTCGCTGCTGCTCGAAGCCGGACGCTCGCGAATCGTCACCATCGCGGCGATCAACGGGCTCGCCTACGGCGGCGGCTGCGAGTTGGCGATGGGCGCCGACATCCGCATCGCGGCACAGTCAGCCAGCTTCGCCCAGCCGGAGATCAAGCTGGGGATCATCCCGGGGTTCGGCGGAACGCAGCGGCTGCCGCGACTCGTCGGATCGGGCCGGGCGCTCGAGATGAATCTGCTCGGCGAGCCGATCGACGCGCTGGAGGCCTGGGAGCTCGGCCTCGTGAACCTCGTGGTCGGCGATCACGAGCTGCTTGATACCGCGCTCGCCTGGGCGCGCCGGCTGGCGGCGGCGGCGCCGATCGCGATCGAGGAGATCAAGCGGCTGTCCAACGACGCTGGTCTCGAGGCCGGCATCGAGGCCGAGAAGGCGGCGTTCGGCCGCGTGTTCGCCTCGGCGGACGCCCGCGAGGGGATCGCCGCCTTCCTCGACAAGCGCCCCCCGGAGTTCAGCGGAAGCTAACCGGGCGCCGGCGCGGTTCGGCGTGCTCGCACGCGCGGCCGTTGGGAGTACCCTTCCAGGGGTGACCGACGAACCGCAGCCGGGGAGCCTGCGCGACCGGGTCAGCGCGCGCGGTGAGGAGGCGCTCGGGCGGATCGCCCAGGACCTGCTCGAGAACCCGTGGATCAACTCGGCGCTGACCGCGGCGTTCGAAGCGCGCGGACGGGCCGCGCAGGCGCAGGAGGTCGCGATGGAGTTCCTCAACCTCCCGTCGGCCGCCCACATGGAGCGACTGACGCGGCGCGTGCGGTCGGTTTCCCAGCGCCTGGAGGCGATCGAAGACTCGCTGACGCGGCTCGAGAACGGCCTGCGTGGCACCCCCCCGGCGATCGCCGCGCAGCTGGAGTCGATCGAGGAGCAGCTCGCCGACGTGACGCGCCGTCTCACCGAGCTGCAGGACGCGCAGGATTCGCCGCTCGCCGTGTCGCGCGACCAGGAGCGTCTGCGCGTCGAGGAGGGGGCGGCCGGGACCTCGCCGCCGCCGCCCTCAACCGGTTAGCGCGGCGGGACCGCCGCGCCGCCGGCTCCCAGAGCGCCGGCGCCGATCCGCCCGACGGCAAGCCCGGCATCGTGAAGATGCGCCGCGTCGATGCGCTCGCGCGGCCCGCTCAGCAGATCGGTGATCGCGAGCACGCAGCCGACCGCGATGCCGCGCAGCGCCCCGACCGCGAACAGCGTGGCGGCCTCCATCTCGACGGCGCGCGCGCCCTGCGCATGCCACGCGGCGAAGCGCGGCTCCCCGGTCTCGTAGAACAGGTCGCTCGAGACGATCGTCGCGCTCGGGGCGTGCGGTGCGCAGCGGCACAGCGACGCGAGCAGGCCGGGGTCGGCTGGGATCCGTTCGCCGGCGCCGAGCGCGCGGCTGGTTCCGTCGGCGCAGATCGCCTCGGACACGACCAGCAGGTCGCCCAGGCCGAGCACGCCGTCGAGTGCCCCCGCGGTGCCGACGCGGATCGCCCGCGTCACACCGAGCGCGATCAGCTCCTCGAGCACGATCGCCGCTGAGGGTCCGCCGATGCCGGTGCTCTGAATGGTCAGCAGCTCACCGTCGCCCGCGGCGCCGGTGTAACCCCAGAGGCCGCGGTTGTGGTTGAACATGCGCGGCTCGGTCAGCAACTCCTGGGCGAGGGCGAGCGCGCGGCCGGGGTCGCCGGGGAGCAGGACGCGCGGCGCGAGCGGCGCGGTCGGGTGCAGGTGGATCGCGGTGGGCGGGTCGTTCAGGCGAGCGATTATCGCGGTCTGCGAATCTGTGGGGATGCCAGGCTCGGTGCTCGAGGCGGTCCGTGCCGGCGGGGTCCTCTCGCCGTCCGATCGCGTGGTCGCGCTGGTTTCGGGCGGTCGCGACTCGGTCTGCCTGCTCGACGTGCTGGTGAGCATCTGCGGGGCGTCGCGGGTGACGGTGCTGCACGTCAACTACGGCCTGCGCGGCGAGGAGTCCGACGGCGACGAGCGCCACGTCAGGGAGCTGGGCGAGCGCCTCGGCGTGCGCTGCGTCTGCGCCGCGGCGCCGGCCGCGCCCGAGCGCGGAAACCTGCAGGCGTGGGCGCGCGATCTGCGCTACGCACGGGCACTCGAGCTCTCCGGCGGGGCGCTGATCGCGACCGGCCACACGGCCTCGGATCAGGCCGAAACCGTGCTCTATCGCCTGGCGGCCTCACCGGGGCGGCGGGCGCTGCTCGGAATGGCGCCGCGCGAGGGGCGCCTGATCAGGCCGCTGCTGGCGTTGACGCGCGAGCAGACGGCCGCGCACTGCGTCGCGCGCGGCCTGGCGTGGCGCGACGACAGCTCCAACGATTCGGATCGCTTCGCGCGCGGGCGCGTGCGACACCGTGTCCTGCGCGGGCTCCGCGGCGTTCACCCGGCGGCCGAGCAGAACCTGCTGCGCAGCGTCGAGATCCTGCGTGCCGAGGCTGCGGTCCTCGACGACGTCGTCGACGTCGCGCTGGCCGGGCGGGCGCGGGTCGCGCTGACACGACTCGCCGAACTGCCGGTCGCGCTGGCGCGGCTGGTCGTGATCCGCCTCGCCGAGGACGCCGCCGGCGAGCCGGTCGCCGCCGTCGGCTCGCGCCTGGGTGAGCTGCTGGAGCTCGGGCGGGGCGGCGGCAGTGCCGCGCTCGAGGTCGGCAGCGGCGTCCGCGCGGTGGTCGAGTACGGGGTCCTGCGCTTCACACGTGAGCGGCCGCTGCGGGCGCCGGATGAGCAATCGCTCGAGCTCCCCGGCGCCGTCGAGTTCGGCTCCTGGGCGGTCAGCGCCACCGTCGAGCCGGCTGTCGCGCCGCTGCTCGCAGCCGCCGGCGGCACCGTCGGGATGCTCGACGCCGACCGGCTGCGGGATGGCCCGTTGACCGTTCGCGCGTGGCGCCCGGGCGACCGGATGCGCCCGCTTGGACTCGGCGGCACCAAGACGCTCGCCGATCTGTTCACCGATCGCAGGATCCCGCGGGCGCAGCGCGCGTCGCTGCCGATCCTGCTCAGCGACGCCGAGATCGCGTGGATCCCAAGCGTCGCCACCGCCGAGCGGTTTCGCGTGCGGCCCGACACGCGCCGGGTGGCGGTGCTCCGCGCCGAGCGTGCGTGACTACACTGACCCCCTCGATGGCCGATCCGCTGCTGGGCGAGACCCTCGTCGAAGCCAAGGCGCTCCAGCGCCGCGTGCGCGCCCTCGGCAAGGAGGTGTCGCGCGACTACCTGAACAGGGATCTGCTGATGGTCTGCGTGCTGAAGGGCGCGGTGTTCTTCGCCAGCGACCTGATGCGCCACGTCGATGTGCCCTGCGAGCTCGACTTCATGGCGGTGGCGTCCTACGGTTCGGCGACCGACTCGTCGGGGGTCGTCCGGATCCTCAAGGATCTCGACGCGCCGATCGAGGGGCGCGACGTCCTGATCGTCGAGGACATCGTCGATTCCGGCCTGACGCTGCAGTACCTGCTGCGCAGCCTGGGCGCCCGCAACCCGGCGACCGTGGAGGTCTGCGCCCTGCTGACCAAGCCCGACCGGCGCAAGGTCGACCTGCCGGTGAAATACGTCGGCTTCGAGATCGCCAACTGCTTCGCGATCGGCTACGGCCTCGATCACGCGGAGCGTTATCGCAACCTCCCGTACGTCGCCGCACTCGCCGGAAGCTGATCGGTCCGTTGCAGCCTCGCTCCAACCCTGCATTGACCGCCGGAGCGCCGTGGTACGCTTGCACGCCTTGGACATGACGTCCCCGACCCCGCGGAGCCAGTGATGAACCGCGTCTTCAGAGGCGCTCTTTTCCCGATTCTGATCGTGATCGTGCTGGCGTTCTTCGTCGCCAAGCTGTTCGGGCCGAGCACGTCAACCGGAGAGGTGCACAACTACAAGTCGTTCATCACGCACGACCTGCCGGGCGGTTTCGTGCAGTCCTTCACCGCCGACCCGGCGAACAACGCGATCAACGTCACGCTCACGGATCGCACGCGCTACTCGGTCGGCTACGACGCCGGCAGCACGATGCTGCAGCAGGTCCAGGCGGCCGACGCCAAGGCTCCCAACCAGCCGCCGTACAACATCGTGCCCAAGGGCTCCAGCACGTGGTCGTCGCTGCTGCTGTACCTGCTGCCGTTCATCCTGTTCTTCGGCCTGTGGTTCCTGCTGATGAACAACCTCCAGGGCGGTGGATCGAAGGTGATGTCGTTCGGCAAGTCGCGCGCCAAGCGGCTGTCGGCCGATTCGCCGAAGATCAGCTTCCGCGACGTCGCCGGGGTCGATGAGGCCGTCGAGGAGCTGCACGAGATCAAGGAGTTCCTCGAGAACCCGAAGAAGTTCCAGGCGCTCGGGGCCCGGATCCCGACCGGCGTCCTGCTCTACGGGCCTCCGGGGACCGGCAAAACGCTGCTCGCCCGCGCCGTGGCCGGTGAAGCCGGCGTGCCGTTCTTCTCGATCTCGGGCTCGGACTTCGTCGAGATGTTCGTCGGCGTCGGCGCCTCGCGCGTGCGCGACCTCTTTGAACAGGCGAAGCAGAACAGCCCGTGCATCATCTTCATGGACGAAATCGACGCCGTCGGCCGCCACCGCGGCGCCGGCCTCGGCGGCGGCCACGACGAGCGCGAGCAGACGCTCAACCAACTGCTCGTCGAGATGGACGGCTTCGAGGCCAAGGACAACATCATCATGATCGCGGCCACCAACCGGCCCGACATCCTCGATCCCGCGCTGCTGCGGCCGGGACGCTTCGACCGCCAGATCGCCGTCGACCGGCCCGACCGCAAGGGCCGCGCGAAGATCCTCGACGTCCACACGCGCGGCAAGCCGCTCGCCAAGGGGATCAACATCGACGCGCTGGCCGGCCAGACCCCGGGCTTCACCGGCGCCGACCTTTCCAACCTGATCAACGAGGCCGCGCTGCTCGCGGCCCGCACGGGCAAGCGCGAGATCACCCAGATCGAGCTCGAGGAGGGCATTCTGCGGGTCATCGCCGGACCCGAGAAGAAGACCCGCGTGATGAGCGAGCGCGAACGCCAGATCACCGCCTACCACGAGATGGGGCACGCGATCGTCGGCCATTACCTCGAGTTCGCCGACCCGGTGCACAAGATCTCGGTGATCTCCCGCGGACGGGCGCTCGGCTACACGATCTCGATGCCGACCGAGGATCGTTTCCTGACGACCCGCTCCGAGCTGCTCGACACGATGGCGATGACGCTCGGAGGCCGCGCGGCCGAGGAGGTTGTCTTCGGCGAGATCACCACCGGGGCGTCCAACGATCTCGAGAAGGTCACCGCGACGGCCAAGCAGATGGTGATGCGCTTCGGAATGAGCGAGAAGCTCGGTCCACGGGTCTACGGCCACGACCACGGAATGCCGTTCCTCGGCCGCGAGTTCTCGAGCGAGCCCGACTACTCGGATGAGATCGCCCGCGAGATCGACGACGAGGTCCGCCGAATCATCGAGGGGGCTCACCAGCGCGCCCGTACGATTCTCGGCGAGCAGCGCGAGCGCCTCGACCGGATCTCACAGATCCTGCTGCGCCGCGAGACGATCGAGAAGGAGCAGTTCGAGAAGCTGCTCGAGGGCCTCCCCGAGGTCGACGTGTTCGGCCCCGACGAGCCCAACGCGCCCGCTCTTCCGGTCGGACCGGTGGCGGCACCCGAGCGGACTCGCCCCGAAACGTCGCGGCCGCTGCCGCGTCCCGGGCTGGCCGCCGAGATGCACGGCGAGGACCCGCCGCGCACCGATCTCGCCTAGCGCTGCCCGCGCGCCCGAGACCGCAACCGTCTGGGAGGATGCCGAGGTGAGGGCGGGCATCCGGATCATGGGGATCCTCAACGTGACGCCCGACTCCTTCTCGGACGGCGGCCGCTACCTGGATGCCGCCGCGGCGATCGAGCACGGGCTGCTGCTCGCGGCGGAGGGCGCGGCGATCATCGACGTCGGCGGGGAGTCGACACGACCGGGGGCGGTGGCGGTCGAGACGGCGGAGGAGTTGCGTCGCGTCGTCCCGGTGATCGAGGGACTCGTCGCCGCCGGCGTCGACGCGGTGATCTCGATCGACACCTCCAAGCTCGAGGTGGCCCGCGCGGCGCTCGACGCCGGTGCGACGTTCGTCAACGATGTGACAGCGTTCCGCGGGTCGCCTGAGCTGGCCGCGCTGGTCGCCGCACGGGGCGCCGAGTGCGCGCTGACGCACATGCAGGGCGAGCCGCGAACGATGCAGCACGAGCCGCGCTACGACGATGTCGTCGGCGAGGTGCGGGAGTTTCTCGCGGAGCGCGTCGCCGTCGCCCGAGCCGCCGGAATCGAGCGCGAGCGGATCGTCGTGGATCCGGGGATCGGCTTCGGCAAGACCGTCGCGCACAATCTCGAACTGCTCGATCGTCTCGGCGAGCTGGCGGTTCTCGGGCAGCCGATCCTGATCGGCACCTCGCGCAAGTCGTTCCTCGGGGCGCTCGCCGGGAGCCGCGACCGCGATCGCCTCGCCGGCACGATCGCCACCAACGTGATCGCGCTGCTGCGCGGCGCGAGCGTGTTTCGGGTGCACGACGTCGGCGCCGTCCATGACGCGCTCGAGGTCGCGGCTGCTACGGTCAGCGTGCGATGAACGACGAGCCCGACGACGAACTGGACTCCGACGACGAGCTCGACCTCGACGCCGGCGTGCAGACCGTCGTCACGATCGAGATCTCGGGGCTCTCCCTGTACACCCACGTCGGCGTCAGCGCGGCCGAGCGCGAGGTCGGACAGCGTCTGCTGTTCGACATCCGCATCGATGTCGGCGAGTCCGACGCCACCGAGACCGATCGGATCGAGGACACCGTCGACTACGGCGAGGTGTGCCAGCTCGTCGCGCTGGTGGCGCAGCAGCGCAACTACAAGACGCTCGAGCGCCTGTGCACCGTGGTCGCCGATCGGATCATCGAGGACTTCGGTGCCGAGGCGGTGTGGGTCAAGGCCGCGAAGCCGGAGCCGCCGATCCCGCTGGCGGTCGAGGAAGTCTCGGTGGAGGTCTGGCGCGAGCTGCCGGAGTGAGGCGGTTGACGGCATGAATCGACCAACCGGTGCGCCACGCGTCCGCAGCACGGCGCCGGAGCGCCGCGCCGAGCTGCTGGCCGCCGCCCTGAGCGAGTTCGCGGTCGGCGGGCTGCACGGCACCTCGACGGAGTCGATCGCCAGGCGCGCCGGGATCTCGCACGCGTATCTGTTTCGCCTGTTCGGTACGAAGAAGCAGCTGTTCATCGCCTGCTCGCACCTGTGCCGCAAGCGCATCCAGGAGACCTTTGCCGCCGCGGCGATCGGCGCCGATCCGACCGAGCGCCTCGCCTCGATGGGACAGGCCTATCGCGTGATGCTGGCCGACCGCGAGCTGCTGCTCAGCCAGATGCAGCTGTACGCGGCCTGCTCGGACCCCGAGATCCGCGAGGTGGCACGCGAGGGGTTCGAGTGGCTGTGCGCGGAGATCGCGCGGCTGTCGGGGGCGAGCGGGCAGCAGCTGCAGGACTTCATCGCCCGGGGCATGCTCTTGAACGTCGCTGCCGCGATGGACTTCCCGGCGATCGGCGACAGCGCGAGCTGGTGAGCGCCGCTCGCGTCGGATACCTCGGGCTCGGCTCCAACGTCGGCGACCGCCGCGCCAACCTCCAGTCGGCGGTCGACGGCCTCGTTGCCCGCGGGGTGTGCGTGCTGGCCTCCTCCTCGACCTACGACACCGACCCGGTCGGGGAGATCCGCGACCAGCCCGCCTTCCTGAACGCGGCGCTGCGCATCGAGACCGCGCTGGGCCCCGTCGAGCTGCTCGAGCTGTGCAAGGCGCTGGAACGCGACCTGGGGCGGGAAGCTGGCGGCGTTCGCCACGGCCCCCGGCTGATCGACGTCGACGTGCTGCTGCTCGGCCAGCTCGAGCACGCATCCGAGCGCCTGCGCATCCCCCACCCGCAGGTGCTCGAACGCCGCTTCGTGCTGATCCCGCTGCTCGAGCTGGACTTCGACCTGCGCACGCCGGCCGGCGAGGGGTTGGCTGACGCGCTCGCGGTGCTCAGCTTCGACGAGGGCGTGCGGCGAGCGGGCCCGAGGCTCGAGGTGCCCGCGTAGTGGACCGTCGCTAAGGCCATAATCCGCTCGTGCTCCTGGTCGTCGACGTCGGCAACACGCAGACCCACTTCGGGGCCGTCCGCGACGCGGAGATCGTCGAGCACTGGCGTTTTGCCACCGACCGCAGCTCGACCTCCGACCAGCTCGGCGCCGCGCTGCGCAGCCTGCTCGCACTTCGCGGGCTGAGCTTCGAGGACGTCAGCGCATCGGTGCTCTCCTCGACGGTCCCGGAGCTCGCGCCCGAGTGGGTGGAGATGGCGCGCCGCTACCTCGAGCACGACATGCTCGTCGTCGGTCCGGGCGTCAAGACGGGGATGCCGATCCGGATGGACAATCCTCGCGAGCTCGGCGCCGACCGTCTGGTCAACGCCGTCGCGGCGTGGGCGCGGTTCCGGCGCGCGTGCATCGTCGTCGATTTCGGCACGGCGATCACCTACGACGTCGTCTCGGCGGCCGGCGAGTATCTCGGGGGCATCATCTCGCCCGGAATCGAGATCTCCCTCGAGGCGCTCGCCCTGCGCGCCGCGAAGCTCTCGCAGGTCGAGCTCGGGGAGCCGCGCTCGCTGATCGGCAAGACGACGGCCGACGCCGTGCGTTCGGGCGTCGTCTACGGCTTCGCCGGGCAGGTTGACGGCATCGTGGGGCGGCTGCGGGCGGAGCTCGGCGCCGACGTACCGGTGATCGCGACCGGCGGGCTGGCTCACCACCTGGTGCCGTCGTTCACCGAGTCGATCGGTGCCGTCGACGATCTGCTGACGCTGGAGGGGCTGCGCCTGATCTGGGAGCTCAACCGCTGAGCGGGGGCGGCTCGGCGGCGAAGGGCGAGCCCGCTCCAGCGCCGGCGGCCGCGGCGGTCGAGAGCCTCGTGACGACTCCGAGGGCCGCGGCGATCACGCGTCGTCCGGTGCTCTCGATCGCCGTGCAGACTACCCTGGGGGCATGCCCGAACTCACCGACCGCGTGACGCTGGGCGGCGTCGAGCTGCCCAACCGGCTGGCCCTCGCGCCGCTGGCCGGAATCGGCAGCTGGTTCGTGCGCCTGCAGGCGCGGCGCTACGGCGCCGGCCTGGTCGTCTCGGAGATGGTCTCGAGCTTCGCCATCCACTACCGCAACGAGAAGACGTGCCGCGAGCTGCTGCGGATCGACCCGCGCGAACGCGACGGCGGCGCGGTGTCGATCCAGCTGTTCGGCGCCGATCCGCAGATCATGCGCTCGGCCGCCGCGACCGCCGCCGCGGCGGGCGCCGACCTGATCGACATCAACATGGGCTGCCCGGTGCCCAAGGTCTGCCGCACCGGCGCCGGCGCGGCCCTGCTGGCGGACTCCGACCGCGCGGTCGCCGTCGCGCGAGCGGCCGCCGAGGGCAGTGGCCTGCCCGTCACGGTCAAGCTGCGCTCAGGCTGGCGGGCCGGCGAGCACGACGGCATCGCGCTGGCGCACCGGCTGGTCGACGAAGCCGGGGTCGCGGCGATCGCGCTGCATCCGCGTCCGGCGACGCTCGCCCATCGCGGGCGCCCCGACTACGCGCTCGCCGCCGAGCTCGTCCGCACGCTCGACGCGCCGGTGCTGCTGAGCGGGGGCTTGGACAGCGCCGCAGCGGTTCGCGACGCCTACGCGCAGACCGGTGTCGCGGCGGTCATGCTCGCGCGCGGCGCGCTGGGCAACCCGTGGCTGTTCGAGGAGCTGCTCGGGCTCCGGGACGCGCCGCCGCAGCCGAGGGAGGTGCTCGCCGAGCTCGACTGGGTGATCGGCGCGGCGATCGAGCACATCGGCGTGGCCCGCGCCGTCCGCTACCTGCGGCGTTTCTACCCGTGGTACGTGGCGCGTCTGGGACTCGAGCCGGCGCGCGCGCGGGCCCTGCAGAGCGCGCTGCAACAGCTCGACTCCTTCGCGCTGGTTCGCGATCTGCTCGACGGGGAGCTGGACCCGCAGCTCGTGTGACGTGCTCGCTATACTGCCCGGCCGCCGCACACATCAGCCAGCGAGGATCAATTGCCCAAGGACGTCATCCTCACCCCCGAAGGACTCGAAAAGCTCCAGTCCGAGCTTGACTACCTCTCCACGGAGAAGCGCCGTGAGGTGGCCGAGCGGATCAAGGAGGCCCGTGAGTTCGGCGACATCGCCGAGAACTCCGAGTACGACGACGCCAAGAACGAGCAGGCGATGCTCGAGGCGCGGATCGCCGTCGTGGCCGAGAAGCTGCGGATGGCGACGGTGATCGAGGCCGACGCCCTGTCGACCGACGTCGTCGCCGTCGGGTCGGTCGTGCACGTCAAGGACGAGAAGACCGGCAAGTCGGCCCGTTACACGATCGTCGGGTCGGCCGAGGCCAAGCCCGCCGAGAACAAGCTGTCCAACGAGTCGCCGGTCGGCCGGGCGCTGCTCGGCCGCAAGCGCAACGAGACCGTCTCGGTGCAGGTGCCCCGCGGTCCGGCCCGCAAGCTCAAGATCACCAAGATCGACGTCGGTCTCAAGTAGCCTCCCCGCGGTGAGCGGGGATGACCACGGCCTGCCCGATCTGCTCGCCGCACGGCGGGCCAAGCTCGAGCGGCTGCGCGAAGCGGGGATCGAGCCGTTCCCGCACGACTTCGACGGAGTCGAGCAGGTCGCCGCGGTGCTCGCCGAGCACGCGGGGCTCGGCGCCGACGAGCACACCGACCATGCGCATCGCGTGGCCGGGCGGATTGCGGCACGCCGCACCGCCGGCAGGGCCGGCGCGTTCATCGACCTGGTCGACCGTTCGGGACGGATCCAGCTCTACGCCCGGGTCGACGAACTGGGCGATGAGGACTTCGCGCGCCTGCTCTCGCTCGATCTCGGTGACCTGATCGGTGCCGACGGCATTGCGATCCGCACGCGGAGCGGCGAGCTCTCGCTGCGCGTCACGTCGTTCACGCTGCTCGCCAAGTCGCTGCGCCCGCCGCCGGACCACTACCACGGGCTGAGCGACGTCGAGACGCGCTTCCGCCGGCGCGAGCTCGACCTGATCGCGAACGAGCCGACGCGCGCACTGTTCCTGACCCGCGCGCGGATCATCAGCGCCGTGCGCCGGGCGCTCGACGAGGACGGGTTCGTCGAGGTCGAGACGCCGATCCTGCAGCCGCTCTACGGCGGTGCGGCAGCCCGGCCGTTCGTGACTCACCACAACGCGCTCGATCGCCAGCTGTATCTGCGGATCGCAACCGAGCTCTACCTGAAGCGCTGCATCGTCGGCGGCCTCGAGCGCGTCTACGAGCTCGGCAAGGACTTCCGCAACGAGGGTCTCAGTCCCAAGCACAACCCCGAGTTCACGATGGTCGAGTGGTATGAGGCCTATGCGGACTACGAGGACGCCGCCGCGCGTCTGGAGGCCGTCGTCGGCGCGGCGGCGGCGAGCGTCCCGGCCCCGGCAGTCGACTTCTCGACACCGTGGCGGCGGGTCACGTTGCGCGAGGCGATTCGCGAGCAGACCGGGATCGACGTGATGAGCGCCCGCGATCGGCCGGCGCTGGCCGGCGCGATCGAGAGCGCGGGACTGGCGATCGAGACCGCCGGTCGCAGTTGGGCCGGCCTGGTCGACGATCTGCTCTCGAGCGCTGTCGAGCCCACGCTGGCGGCCCCGACGTTCATCTTCGACTACCCCGTCGAGCTGTCGCCGTTCGCCAAGCGCCACCGCAGCGCCGAGGGGCTCGCCGAGCGCTGGGAGGCCTACGCCGGCGGGATCGAGATCGCCAACGCGTTCAGCGAGCTCAACGACCCCGACGAGCAGCGCGCGCGGTTTGTCGCGCAGCGCGAGGCCGCCGCCGCCGGCGACGAGGAGGCACAACCGTTCGACGAGGCGTTCCTGGCCGCGCTCGAACAGGGGATGCCTCCGACGGCCGGCGTCGGGCTCGGCATCGACCGGCTCGTGATGCTGCTCTGCGGCCGCCAGTCGATCCGCGAGGTCGTGTTGTTTCCCGCATTGCGCGACACGTGAGGTAACTGACCAAGCGTGCCCGGAACGATTGGTAGACTGAGAGCTGCGCTGATCGAGGTTCAAAGCTCAACCGTTCGGCATCCCCGGCCGAATACACGAGCAGCCCCGACGAATCAGCGTCCCCGCACCAGGCGAGGATGATCCGGACCGACCCACCGAGATGCAAGCAGGAAGGACGTACGCGAGATGTTCGAGCGGTTTACTGAGCGAGCCAGGCAGGTGGTCGTTCTCGCGCAGGAGGAGGCGCGAACGCTCAAGCACAACTACATCGGCACTGAGCACATCCTGCTCGGGTTGCTGCGTGAGGAGGAGGGTCTCGCGGCGCGCGTGCTGGAGAGCCTCGACATCACCGTCGAACGCGTGCGCGGCCAGGTCGTGCGGATCGTCGGCTCCGGCGAGGAGGTGACCTCGGGTCAGATTCCGTTCACGCCACGAGCGAAGAAGGTGCTCGAGCTGGCGTTGCGCGAGGCGCTGAGCCTGGGCCACAACTACATCGGCACCGAGCACATCCTGCTGGGTTTGGTGCGCGAGAACGAGGGCGTCGCCGCGCGGATCCTGCTGGATTTCGATGCCGATTCCGAGAAGATCCGCAATGAGGTGATCCGCATGCTCTCCGGCCCCACGGGCCGGCGCAGCGGACCCGGGGCGGTCGCCGGCGCGACCGGTGCCGGCGCCGACGCGAAGAAGTCCTCGAAGCTGCTCGACCAGTTCGGGCGCAACCTGACCAAGCTCGCCGCCGACGGCAAGCTCGACCCCGTCGTCGGGCGCGAGACCGAGATCGAGCGGATCATGCAGATCCTCTCGCGGCGGACGAAGAACAACCCGGTGCTGATCGGCGAGCCCGGCGTCGGCAAGACCGCCGTGGTCGAAGGCCTCGCCCAGCGGATCACCAATTCCGAGGTGCCAGAGCTGCTGAAGAACAAGCAGATCTACACGCTTGACCTGGCGGCGCTGGTCGCGGGCTCCAAGTACCGCGGCGAGTTCGAGGAGCGCCTCAAGAAGGTGATGAAGGAGATCACCCAGCGCGGCGACATCATCCTGTTCATCGACGAGCTGCACAACCTCGTCGGCGCCGGTGCGGCCGAGGGCGCCATCGACGCCGCCTCGATCCTCAAGCCCGCGCTGGCCCGCGGTGAGCTGCAGACGATCGGCGCGACGACGCTCGACGAATACCGCAAGTACCTGGAGCGCGACTCTGCGCTCGAGCGGCGCTTCCAGCAGATCCGCGTCGACGAGCCGACGGTGGAGCAGACCGTGGAGATCCTCAAGGGGCTGCGCGACCGGTACGAGCAGCACCACAAGGTGACGATCACCGACGAGGCGCTGAAGGCCGCCGGCGAGCTTGCAGACCGCTACATCGCCGATCGCTTCCTGCCCGACAAGGCGATCGACCTGATCGACGAGGCCGCGTCACGGATGCGGATCAAGTCGATGACCGCTCCGCCCGCCAACCGCGAGCTCGAGCAGGAGATCGAGACCACGCGGCGCGAGAAGGAGGCCGCGATCGAGGCGCAGGAGTTCGAGAACGCCGCCAATCTCCGCGACAAGGAACGCAAGCTGACGACGAAGAAGCGCGAGCTCGAAGAGCAGTGGGAGGCCGGGGAGACCGGCGGCGAGCGCCCGTCGATCGGCGAGGAGGAGATCGCCGACATCGTCTCCATGTGGACCGGCATCCCAGTCTTCAAGCTGACCGAGGCCGAGACGGCCAAGCTGATGCGCATGGAGGACGAGCTGCACAAGCGGGTGATCGGCCAGCACCCCGCGATCGAGGTCATCTCGAAGGCCATCCGGCGCTCGCGCGCGGGCCTCAAGGACCCCAAGCGCCCAACCGGATCGTTCGTGTTCCTCGGGCCGTCCGGCGTCGGCAAGACCGAGTTGGCGCGCACGCTCGCCGAGTTCCTGTTCGGCGATGAGGACGCGATGGTCCGCATCGACATGTCCGAGTACATGGAGAAGCACGCGGTGTCACGCCTGGTGGGCTCGCCCCCCGGGTACATCGGCTACGACGAGGGTGGCCAGCTGACCGAGGCGGTGCGCCGCAAGCCCTACTGCGTGCTGCTGCTCGACGAGATCGAGAAGGCCCACTCCGACGTCTTCAACATCCTGCTGCAGATCCTCGAGGACGGGCGGCTGACCGACTCGCAGGGACGGACCGTCGATTTCCGCCACGCGATCGTGATCATGACCTCGAACATCGGGGCGCAGGAGATCGCGCGCAACACCCCGCTGGGCTTCGCGATCTCCGATGACGAGACCGGGATCACCTATGACGACATGAAGAACCGGATCATGGGCGAGCTGAAGAAGGTCTTCCGTCCCGAGTTCCTCAACCGGATCGATGACGTGATCGTCTTCCACAAGCTGCAGCGCGACGAGATCAAGCAGATCGTCGAGCTGCTGCTGCTGCGGATCCGCCACTCGATGGCCGAGCGCGAGCTGGTGCTCGACCTGACCGACGAGGCCAAGGACCTGCTGGTCGAGAAGGGCTGGGATCCGGCGATGGGAGCGCGGCCGCTGCGGCGGGCGATCCAACGCTACATCGAGGACCCGCTCGCGGACTTCGTCCTGCGCTCGCAGCTGCCGGCCGGCTCGACGGTGGTCGTCGACCCGGCGCCGGAGGGCGACGAGGGCGAGGTCAGGCTGACGATCGTCAAGCCCAAGAAGGTCAAGACGCCCGTGGCGGTCGGCGCCGGTGGCGCCGAGGGCGAGACCGAGGTGGGTGCCGAGGACGAGGCCGAGCCGCGCAGCGCACTCGACGATGTCGTCGTCGAGGACGTCGGGCCCGATCACGACGAGCACGACGACTGAGGGGAGGGTGCTCGCCGCCATCGCTTCGCGATGGGCGGCTGCGCGCCCTCTGCTGCGCGGGCGCAGAGCGCCCGGCTGAACGACCGGCTACGAGCAGCGCTACGTTGGCGGCGGGCTGCGCTGCTCGGTGAGGATCTCCGTGCAGAGCTCGACGCATTCGTCGCAGATGGCTACGTGCCAGGTTGGGCCAGCGGCCATGTCCGTGACTTGATCGCGGCGCTTGCCGCAGAACGAGCAGCGCAAGTCTGATCCCGCGCTCGGCCGCGGCTCTGTCGCGCTGCTGCCAGCTCCGCTGTCTCACTGTTCAGACACGGCCGTTGGCACGATCCCCGCGCTCGGGGTGGCAGCGCATGCCGCCGGCATCCGGCCACGCCCAGGCAGCGAGCGGACCATGAGCCCGCTCGCGGGTACCGTCCCCGCCCGCGCGTAGAGTCGCGGGCATGGCCCGGTCCTCCACCGTTCACGTCTGTGCGAGCTGCGGGCACGAGGAGCCACGCTGGCACGGACGCTGCCCCGGCTGCGGCGAGTGGAACACGCTCGTCGAGGAGCCGCGCGGTCGGGCGGCCCCGGGTGGTGGCGGTCGCGGCGGCGGCGGGGTGCCGGTGCCGGTCGCGCTGGGCGATGTCAACGCGCCCGAGATCCCGCGGCTCGCGAGCGGGATCGGCGAGCTCGACCGGGTGCTCGGCGGCGGGATCGTGCCCGGATCGGTGGTGTTGATCGGCGGCGCGCCGGGGATCGGCAAGTCGACGCTGACGAACATGGTGCTCGGCAACCTGGCGGGAGCGGGGCACCGCACGCTCTACGTCTCGGGCGAGGAGTCGACCGCCCAGATCGCGCTCCGGGCGCAACGGCTGCCGGGGGCGGCGCTGGCCGTCCCGGCGGTTGCCGAGACGGATCTCGAGACGGTCGTCGCGATCATCGAGCGCGAGCGTCCCGAGGTGTGCGTGATCGATTCGGTGCAGACGCTCGACGCGCGCGAGTTGACTGGCGCGCCCGGATCGGTCGGCCAGGTGCGCGAGGTCGCGGCGCGGATCGTCGGTGTCGCCAAGCGCCAGCGGGTCGCCGTGCTGCTCGTCGGGCATGTCACCAAGGACGGCGCGCTGGCCGGGCCGCGCGTGCTCGAGCACCTCGTCGACTGCGTGCTGGCCTTCGAGGGCGAGCGTGAGCGCAGCTATCGAACGCTGCGCGCGACCAAGAACCGCTTCGGCTCGACGAACGAGGCCGGCGTCTTCGAGATGCGCCAGGGCGGGCTCGTCGAGGTGCTCGACGCCTCGGCGCGCTTCGTCAAGGCCGCCACCGGCGCCCCCGGCAGCGTGGTGCTCGCCGCGATGGAGGGCAGCCGCCCGCTGCTCGTCGAGGTGCAGGCGCTCGTGACGCCGTCGGAGCTCGTCCCGCCGCGCCGGGTGGTCAACGGACTGGACCGCAACCGCCTGGCGCTGGTACTGGCCGTGCTGACACGTCACGGCGGTGTCCCGCTCGGCGGCTCGGACGTGTTCGTCAACGTGGTCGGGGGTGTGCGCATCGACGAGCCCGGCGCCGACCTCGCGGTGGCCCTGGCGGTGGCCAGTGCGGCACGCGGGGTCGCGCTCGGATCGACCGGCGCCGGCGCGCCGCTGGCGGCTTTCGGCGAGCTGGGGCTGACCGGTGAGCTGCGCTGGGTCGGGCATCCCGAGCGGCGGATCGCCGAGGCACGCAAGTTCGGCCTCGATCCGGTGATCGCGCCGTGCGGGACCGAGGCGACCGAGGTCGGCACGCTGCGCGCGGCGCTGGCGGCGGCGAGCGGCGGCGCGGCCGAGCCACGCCTGACGCGGGCGGCGGCCGCCTGACGCGATGATCGTCGGCCTCGATCACGTGCAGGTCGCCGCGCCCCCGGGTGGCGAGCCGCAGGCGCGATCGTTCTATGGCGAGGGGCTCGGGTTGACCGAGCTGCCCAAGCCGCCGGTCCTCGCCGCCCGCGGGGGCGTGTGGTTCGCCGTCGGCGCCAGCCAGCAGCTGCACGTCGGCATCGAGCCGGACTTCGTGCCCGCTCGCCGCGCGCATCCCGCACTCACGCTCGACTCGACGGCGGCGCTCGACGCGCTCGCCGGAAGACTGGCGCGGCTCGGCTATGAGCCCAGCTGGGACGCCGACCTGCCCGGAGCGCGGCGCTTCCACGTCGACGACCCGTTCGGCAACCGCCTGGAGTTGCTCGCGCGCGGAGGTTGAATCGGCGCTCCGTGCGGCGCTCCGTGGACCGGCGATTGAGCCGAAAACCCCGTCCCGCCGGGGCTCCTGCCGGCGAATCGCGCTAGAATGGACGGAAGTATGGCAGCGACTCGATCTGAAGACGTACACGACATCGAGTCGCGACAGGAGCCAAAACTGGTACGCGCGCTCGAGATGGTCGCGCCAGGAACGGCGTTGCGGGAGGGCATCGAGAACATCCTCCACGCGCGCACCGGCGGCCTGCTGCTGATCGGCGAGCCCGATGAGCTGGCGTTCCTGTTCTCGGGCGGGATCAAGGTCGACATCGACTACACCCCGGCACTGCTCTACCAGCTCGCGAAGATGGACGGCGCGATCACGATGAACGCCAACGCAACGAAGATCCCGATGGCCAACGTGCAACTGATGCCCGACCCGACGATCCTCTCGGTGGAAACCGGCACGCGCCACCGCACGGCCGAGCGCGTGGCCAAGCAGACCGACGCCCTGGTGATCGCGATCTCCCAGCGGCGCGAGGTCATCTCACTCTACGTCGACGGCGTCAAATACATCCTCGAGGACATCCCGGTCGTGCTCGCGAAGGCCAACCAGGCGCTCGCGACGCTCGACAAGTACCGCAGCCGGCTCGACCAGGTCTCCACGAGGCTGACGGCGCTCGAGTTCGAGGGCGGGACGACGCTCCACGACGTCCTCACGGTCCTCCAGCGCTCGGAGCTCGTTACGCGCATGGCGGTCGAGATCGAGCGCTACATCGTCGAGCTCGGCAGCGAGGGGCGCCTGATCGAGATGCAGCTCGAGGAGACGATGGTCGGCGCCGCGGCCGAGAAGGCCGCGCTCGTGCGGGACTACCTCTCGAGCTACTCCGACGAGGCCTTCGCGGCGGCTCTCGAGGAGATAGGGCGCCTCGCCCACCAGGACCTGCTCGACTTCGGGCGGCTCGCCGAGGTGCTCGGCTACGACCGCAAGCTGAACACGCTCGACTACCCGGTCTCGCCCCGCGGCTACCGGGTCCTCGGGCGGATTCCCAGGCTGCCGAAGCTGGTCGTGACCCAGATCGTCACCGAGTTCGGCGGCCTCGACGAGCTGCTGGGCTCCGCCGACTCGGAGCTCGAGGCGGTCGAGGGCGTCGGCGAGATCCGCGCCAAGGACATCCGCGAGGGCCTGCGCAGGCTGCAGGAGCTCAACCTCGTGGATCGCTACCTACAGACTTGAATCAAGGGCCGCCCCCCGGCCGCCCACAACGAAGGAGGACACCATTCCGATACAGGCAACCGAGGACGGAACGCTGACCGAGGAGATCGAGGTCACGCGGGAGGTCGAGTACATCGAGTTCGAGCTCGGCGACCAGGTCGTCTACCCCCACCACG